>JBIOJM010000017.1:0-56442 GCA_044450785.1 Isosphaerales bacterium | reverse complement strand
GGACGAAAGCGAACCCGCCTGGGTGAAATCCCACCCAGTTGTTGCAAAACATCGGCAAGCGTCAGTTCTTGAGCCACCGCGGTGCTCATGGTAGACCTCCAGCAATCTTGTTCCTATGGTCGCGAAAGCTGCGTGTCGTGGCAACCGCAATGAGCCGCGTTGAACGTGCTGCGCATCAGCACCGAGCGCGATCGCAAGCTGGCCGAGCCGCCAGTGGCACCGTTTTGGCTTTCTCCGTCGCTGTCAATTCTCACCGGCGGCAGCAGTAACGCCACCCCAACGATGGAGCGCCCCTCACCGATGCCGATAGGCGACCGAACCCGCGCGAAATCTCACGAAACGAGTACCGGCCGTGGGAATCGAACCCACACGGCGTTACCCCCAGAAGATTTTAAGTCCTCAGCGTCTGCCGCAAGCGTGGCGTTGGACTGACGTTGGTGTGGCATTTAAGTTGGTTTTGCAGACATGAGTTACGTCTCAAGCGTGCGTTGTCTCGATTGAAGTCGCGTTGGAGTGGCACGGGCAATAATTGCAGCAAAATTGCAGCAGTCGGGCGGCTACCCATCATGCCGCCAACCACCCCAGCTCGACGATTCGCCCATTCCGGCGGCTGGCGGCAGGGCGACCGGATTCGGCCTGCATCGACGACGTGCCCCGCTCCCTGCTCTGTGTCCTCCAGGCCGTGGCAGCGGCTGACCAGGTATTTCCGGCCCGCAATGCCTTGATCTACATCATCTGCCATGAGTTCGGCAACGCGCTCGACCACGCGCGGCGGAACGACGTATCGGAAAGCAATTTCGACGTGGACGGATTATCAGTTTCCCTTGCCAGCCGTTCACCGGTTACCTCATAATGATAACTGGCAACGAGGCTAACGGGGATATGTCGATGCCGATCAAAACGGTTGCTGCCTTCCTGCTATTGCTCACCGCGACGCTCGACGTCCAAGATGATTTACAGACCGTCGCCATAGCGGAAATCAACCGGGCATTCCGCAACCACCGATTCGATCCGTCGATCATGGCACCCTTCGACCGCCGCCAGGTCGATCCCGCCGGCGGCCAGGATTATTCCGCGCGGTTCCTTACTCCGTTGGAGATTTCGCAGCCGAGGCATCGACCGCAGGTGCGCGCCGGAGCAAGCCGATCTCCTTTTGCCGGCGGAGCCGGCGGACCGTCGCTTCCTCCCACTCGATCTCCTCATGCTCCAGCCAGAGGACGGCCCGTTGCCGCCACGGTTCGGGTATCGGCACCCCCAGCTCGGCGTGGCGCACCACGATCCCGACGAGGGCCAGACGGGCGAGCTCGTCCCACGCCTCGGGCAGGTTCGGCTGAGCCAGCGAATCCCGCAACGCCGCGATCGACGCGTCGAGCGTCCCGGGGTCAGCCAGCCGCGCCTGCACCTGATCGAAAGTCAGCGGATTGCGATCGTCCATCAGCTCTTCGTACTGCGTCCCATGGACCCGATCAAACCCCGCGTCCAGCGCATCGGCCGCCTCGTCGTTCTCGTAGCTTTTTACACCCCAGTGGCCCATGGTTTTTCGCCTATCGGAGCGGTCGGGCCATCGCCATCAATGCCTTGAGCCGCTCGGGCGGAGCGATGAAAGTCGGGATGGAGATCGGAGTGCGGCGCACGAGCTCGGCCGGAGTGAGTCGCTCCCCCGAGAGGGTGCCGATCAGGCAGCCCGCCTCGCTGGCGATGACGACGCCCGCGGCGATGTCGTGCGTGTGCTCGCCGAGCAAGGTGGTCGCCTGAAGCCGATTCGCGGCGACGAAGGTTTGCTCACAGCACGCGCTGCCCAGGTCGCGCAGCCGGCCTGGCAGCGATCGCGGATCAACGGCTCGCAGCGCATTGGTGCCGACGCAGACATTGTCCTGGTTGTGAAATTCAGGAGCGTCGTGGGCCGAGAGCCTCTGGCCATCGAGCCAGGCGCCGGCGCCTTTCAAGGCCCAGAACAGCTCCTGGAGCGGAGGAATGGCGATCACGCCCAGGACCGGTTCGTCCGCGATGATCAGGCCAATGCTGATCGCCCAGAGTGGCAGGCCGTGGACCATGTTCCCGGTGCCGTCGATCGGGTCGATCGACCATCGCCGCGGGCCGGTGCCCCCTTCCGCGCCGAATTCCTCGCCGGTCAACGCATCGCTGGGGAATCGCTCGCCCAGCCGCCCGCGGATCAGCCGCTCCAGGTCGTTGTCGAGGTCGGTGACGTAACTCAAGTTTGCCTTCTCCTGCGGCGTGACCTGCCGGCATCGCACCCTCGCCACCGCGGCGGTCTCGATCGCAAGGGCTTTGGCAAACTCCAGTTCGGCGGCAAGATCGGGCGAATCGGCCATGGGGGGAATGTTTCACCTCGTCGGCTCGGAAATCATCGATGGGAGCTCGGCGAGCCACGCGTGCAACGCGTGAGCCCCAATTAGCCCCAGCCTAGACAATCCGGAAGGAAGGCAGCAAGAGAGGAGCCGATCGACGCGTCCGCTCGAAGCCGGGCTGATCGCCTTCTCACCGGACGATCGACTGCTGGCCTCAGGAGGTCAGGACCAGACGATCCGGTTGTGTGACACCCCTCAGGAACAGGTCGGAAATGACTTCCCGATTATTCTCCTCTGGTTTTCCGGGTGCCACTGGCTATGCCAGTGCCCGCCCAAGCATGGGGACACTGGCATAGCCAGTGGCACACAAATACCAAGTCGGGAAGTTATTTCGGGCCCGTTCCTCAGTCACTCCCGGCGGCGAAACACCCCTCTGCCCGCGTGACGCGATAAACCGTCCCCGTGATCGGGCGACCAGATTCCGTCCGGGATGTCGCCGGCTCGGCCCGGCAAGCCAGGCCGGCCGAGGCGAGTGCGGCGGGGAATGCGTGGGCGGCCGCGCGGTGCGGGCTGGCGATCAAGCCCAGACCGTCGGGCGCGAGCAGCGTGCCGAGCAGGTTGGCCACCAGGGGAACGAGCCGGGCCTCGTAGATCACGTCGGCACCAAGAATCAACGAAAAACGCTCGTCGGGCAGGGAACGCCAATCGAGCCGGCGGACGGCAAACCGAGTGGGATCGAAGCCGTTCTCGGCCGCGCTCCGCAAAACGAATTCAAGAGGTGCCCGGTCATAGTCGGTGAACTGGACGTGGAGGCCTCGTGCCAGGGCAACCAGCCCAGCCAGGCCCAGCCCGCAGCCGATCTCCAGCGCCACAAGGGCCCGCGAATCCGCCGCCGGCGGAGGCCAGTGTTCGCGTGCAACCGCGTCGGCCAGCAGAAACGCTGCCGGCCAGAGATACGCCCAGTACGGCATGTAATCGTCGCGCCGATTCCAGTCGATGACCACCGGGTCATCGAGGAGCCGGTCCGGGTCCGCCGGTCGCGCCAGCCGGATACTGCGCCCGCTCAACTCCAGCGTCGTCACGATGACCGGACCACTGTATTCCGTGCCAGCGTCCGCGGTGAGACTGGGTGGGTGCACGTTCGGCCAACCCGCTCTCGGCTCCATGGCTTGGATCTCCGCGGTGAGCAATCCGGACCTGGGCCGCGCCTCCTTCTGACGACCTTGGCTCAGTCCCGGTTTCATGACGATAACCATCTTGTTGACGTCGCGTAACCTACACGACTATAATTGTATTGTTATTGAGACTCAATCTCAATTAGAGACTTTGGGATTGGCGAAGACTGCGTCTCTGCGTGGATGCGTCCTACTGGGGTGAGAGCGGCGATGCATCGTATAGCAACGTCTGCCTGTCTGGCGGTTTTGGTTCTGTCGTCGAGCTCGCTTTGCACAATGGGGAGCGAGACGAGCGGTGGCGCGCAGGTCACGGGCGTCGTCCGGATGCCCGATGTCTGTTCGCCGGCCGTGAGTCCGGCGGTGGTTTATTTGACACCCGCCAAACGAGATGGGAAGCGCGCGTCTGCGCGCGAGGCTGAGCGGGCGGTCCGATCGAGCGTGACGGATGTGGTGCTGGTCAACCAGCGGGGGTTGCAGTTTTCCCCGCGGGTGCAAGCGATCGCGCTGGGGCAGACGGTGCGGTTCACCAACCAGGACGGCGAGACGCACAACGTCCATATCGTCTCGCCGGGCTTCCCGTTCAATCAATCGATGGCGCCGGGGCAGGACCAGGATTTCACGCCGGACCATCCGGGCGTGCTGAGGCTGGGGTGCGACATTCACCAGCACATGCGGGGATTCGTGGTGATCAGCCCGACCAGATGGGTCAAGGTCTGCGATCGAGATGGGCGATTCCAGCTCGACGGAGTACCGGACGGGCACTACATCTTGACCGCGTGGTACGAGATGGGCGATCCGCTGCGTACGGATATCACCGTGGCGGGGGGCAAGAGGGTGGAGTTGCCGGCGCTGGTCTTGACGGCGCCTCCCGAGCCGGCGGCGTCCGGAAGCCGATCCCCGGAGCGCCTGGCGCCGGTGCGGCCGTGGCCCGTGGTCGTGGATCGGATCGGCACCGCCCTGGCGGCGAGCCGCGACGCCGCGACCCGGCCGGGCGAGCTGGCCAGGGCGCGAAAGCTGGCCGACGATGCCTACTGGGGCGAGTTCGAAGCCTCCGACCTGGAAACGGCGGTGCGGAAATACCTGGGCTTTGCAAAGGCCGGTGAGCTGGAGCGGCAGTTTCGCGCGATTCGATCGGCCGTGCGCGAAGTGGCCGAAAAACGGCAATCCCCCTCGGTACTGGCCGACAAGTGCCATCGGCTCCTTTCGGACCTGGGCGCAGTCACGAGCGCACTCCATGCCAAGGGCGTGACCGATCGATCCCGGATTGACGCGATCGGAGGGCCGGCCAGCTCGGTCGGGGACCTTGACGCGAACGCCACCGCGACCGGGCCGCCCGCCAAGCCAAGGGCGCTGCTGCAGGGGCTCAGGCGCGGGTTCCAGCGCGTCGAACGCGAGGCTGGTCGAAACGGGCCCGACGACGCCGCTTCCGAGCTGACCACGGTCTACATGACGGAATTCGAGCCCCTAGAACTCTACTTGCTGGGACGCAGTCCGCAGGAGGTGCGGGCGCTGGAAATCCAGTTCAACATGCTCCGTGGCGACCTTGCCGCGGGACTCAAGGGGAAGGAACTGGCGGCTCGACTCGATGGCCTCTCCACCAAGGTCGAGGCCCTGATCGCGCGGCTCGAGGCACGGCCGGCCGGAACGTTCGGGCCGGCGTTCTTCTCATCGCTCGTCACGATCCTGCGCGAGGGGGTCGAAGTCATCCTGATCTTGACCATGCTGCTGGCACTGGTGGCCAAGGCCACCACCCTGTCGGGGACTCAGACGGGTCCCGCGAGCGGACAGGCGGCGCGGTTGGACGCCCCTGCCGGCACGTCGGCCGCCGCGGATTCGGCGGTCCGGGCGCAGGGGCGGGCGCGGCGGGCGATTTGGGTGGGAGTGGCACTGGCGGTCGCGGCCAGCCTCGCGACCGCGCTCGCCTTGAAGTTCCTGGTCGACTCGGCCCAGGGTGCCGCCCGCGAAACGCTCGAAGGCGTCGTGATGCTGGCTGCTTCCGGCGTGCTGTTCTACGTCAGCTACTGGCTGATCTCGCACGTTCAGGCCAGGCGGTGGATGGACTTCCTCAAGCACCAAGCCCGGCGCGGGCTGGAACGGGGAGGCCAGGGGACCCTGGCCCTGACGGCGTTCCTGGCCGTCTACCGCGAAGGAGCCGAGACCTCGCTCATGTACCAGGCCCTCCTGGCCAGCGAGGGAAAGACGCAACCCGGATTGCTGGGCCTGGCCGCCGGCCTGGCGCTGGGCCTGCTGCTTCTGGCCTTGATCGCCGTGCTCATCCGCGCCACCAGCGTACGGCTGCCGATGCACGTGTTCTTCATACTCTCGGGAGCGTTTCTCTTTGCTCTGGCCATCATGTTCGCCGGCGACGGCGTTTTCGAGCTGCAGAACGCCGGCATCCTCCTCACCACCAAGCTCGACTGGATGGGCCATGGCCTCCCCTGGGCCGGACTCTACCCCAACCTTCAAGTCATCTCGGTGCAAGGACTCTTGCTGGCCGGGGCCATCCTGGCGTGGGTGGTCATGCCGCGTATACCGCTGGGAGCGAACCCGGCCCGCACTGCCGGCATCAGCCTTGCCGCCAAGCGCGGTTGAACCACCAAGAGGAGAATCGCCGTGCGCGAGCGCTGGGCGGGTCCGTTGGTCTTCGTGCTGATCTCGGGCGGCGTGATCGTGGTCCTGGCGCTCAACCTGAACCTCAAGGGCCGGAGCGGCGCCGGCGCAGCCGGCGCCGGATCAGCCTCGGGGCCCTCCCTGCCGGCTCAGGGTCCTGCGCCAGCCGGGCGGCGGCCGGCTGGTTTCCGCGAGTACCCGATCGGCGAGGAGGTCGAGCAAAACCAGATGCGGATCGCCGCGGTGTGGCTACCGCCGATCCGGATGGAGGGGATGGATGATCCCGGGTCGTCCACCATGATCCACATCGAGGCCGACATCCATGCCACGGAGGGCAATCGCAACGGCTGCCCCAAAGACGAATTCGTCCCCTGGCTGACGGTCCGCTACACGATCGTTCCGCTCGATGCGGCGGCGAAATCCACCGAGCCGATCCGAGGCACGCTCAAACCCATGATCGCTCGCGACGGATGGCACTATGGGGCCAGCATCGAAATGCCCAAGGCCGGCCACTACACGATGACCTACGCGATCGAGCCCCCAGCCGTGGGACGCCACGTCGACCCGGTAACCGGCGTGGCGCCCTGGTGGAAACCCTTCGAGGTCTCGTTCGACTGGGATTACCCCGGGCCTCCCACCCTGCCGTAAGGCAGGGGGGGCGGAAGCCGGAAGGATGAATAAAACCCACGTTTCTCATCCTTCATCCCTCAAAGATGAACGGCAAACATGAAGGACCAAGGACCAAGGACCAAGGACCAAGGACCAAGGACTGAGTTCATCCTTCAAAGATGAGCGGCACATAGCGCTGAAACTGATCGCACAGGGCGTCCGCCAGACGCCCGGGCTCGGTGAAGAGGCCGTCGGGGTCCTTGTTGATGGCGAGCGCGATTGCATCCTGGCCCAGGTTGACTCGAATCAAGCCGAACGGCACGACTCGCATCCGTCGCAGCTTGATGCCGAGCACGTCGCCCAGCATGGCGTCTTCGCCCGGGCCGATCGGCTCGGGGGTCAAGACCAGGACGGTCAGCCCGATGACCAGTCCCCGCCAGGGTGGAAACCGGCCGTTGGCCGCCATCGCCACTCGGGTCAGGAACCGTTCGTAAGCGGCCCGGGACCCATCGATATCGACGGGCTGCCGGACCACCATCACCACGCTCTGCGACTTGCCGAGGATGGGGACCCTGCTCAAGCGCACCGCGCGGCGGTAATACCGGAGCACGTCTAGCGGCGGCTTCCGGAACTCTTCGCCATCGTCGAGGACCGAGCCTCCTTCACGCAGTAAGGGATCGATCAGCTCGATGAATCGGTCCTCAATCATGGCAGAGGAAGTCTCCGGAATCACACAGGTCGAACGCTCTCACCTCGAATCAGACCGAGTTCGCTATAATCATAACGAGGGCCACCGGTGCTGTCTTCGAAGAGGGATTTCGTCATGAGCATGATCTTTCCTGGGATGGATTCGTATCTTGAAAACCCGCAGCTTTGGCCGGGTCTTCATCACGCGCTCGTCGTCTACATCCGCGATCACCTTCGCCCTTTAGAAGATCGTGACCGTGATCGAGGTCGTCAGCCCCACGAACAAATACGCCGGATCGGGACGCAAATCCTACTTGGTGAAGCAGGAGGAAGTGCTCGGCAGCGATGCCCACTTGGTCGAGATCGAGCTCCTGCGGACTGGTCCTCACGTCCTGGCCATACCCGAACGGATCGCGCGACGCAGGGCGGGGGAGTACGACTATCTGAGCTGCGTCAACCGAGCCAAGGAGGACCGCGCGGATTACGAGCTGTATCCCGCGCGAATGCGCAACAAGCTGCCGCGAATCCTGATCCCTCTGGCCGGCGACGATCCCGATGTACGGCTCGAAATCCAAACCGTGCTGAATCAGGCGTATGACGCCGGCAGCTTTCGCGACCGCATCGACTACCGCAAGCCGTGCACGCCCCCTTTGCCGCCCGAGGATCAGGCGTGGGCCGATGAGTTCATCCGTCAGGCCGGTGCCACCTCGAGCGAGTAAGCCCAGCGTCCCAGCCGATTCGTCCGCCGCTGGAGGCGAAAGGAGCGTCCAAAGACGGTCGAGCGGTACCAGCTTCCGCGGGGCGCGACGGCGACATAACGGTCCCGCCGGCGCCGCAGGACCTGAAACGACACCTCATCGAACTGCGCGTCGATGAGCCAGTATTCGGGAATCCCGGCCTGATGATAGGACTGGCGAAGCCATTCGGTATCTTTCCGCACGCTCGACCGGCTGACGACTTCCAAGACCCAATCGGGCGTCCCTTCCAGCTCGACGTACTGCCCCGGCCGATCCTGCCGCGGAACGAGCCGGACACGACCGGCCTCGAAGGTGGCCCAGGTCACGAACGTCCCATCCGGCTCGGTCGAGAGCCCGGCGGCGACGTTGGTAACGAGTGTTCCATCGCAGTACAACTCTCCGAGGTCAAGGTCTCGGATCAAGCCGCCGACAACGCGATACACTTCTCCCTTGACCTTGTTGTGCGTTTCCAGCTCTTCAAGGCTCATATCAATCACGATCTCTTGGTTGATAAACGAGGCACGGAGCTTCTCGGGGAACGCGTCCGACGTGGCCCAGGCGCGAAAGCCGGCGTGCGTGGACACGCTGGTGGGAATGCGGATCGGCAGGATGTCCCAGTACGGTACGAGCAATGGCGCGGCCGGCTTCGACTTTACGCTCAGACTCATGTCAAGGATCTCCGCCTTCTGGATTTTCGATTTTCGATTTTCGATTATAACGCTCGCGGCCCGAAGTGAGCCATTCGCAATCCCGGGAGCGCGGTTGTCCCGGCCGCTTGTGCGCGGGCGAGAGGCCCGCGCTCCCAGAAACCGGACGGACGCGTCACGGCCGCGAGCGGTATAGTTTGTACGTACGAAGGATCGCAATCGAAAATCGAAAATCGGAGGGGCCGTCATGCTGTTCGAGGAAATCCCCGCCAAGCCGGCCTCGGCCTCGCGGGTGAGTCTGGCGATCATCATCGAGCCGGGGCAGGCCAACGCGTTTGGAACGCTTCACGGTGGCGTCATCCTGCGGCTGGCCGACGAGTGCGGAGGAGTCGCCGCCCTGCGGCACGCGGGCAAGGGGCAGATCACGACGGCCGCGATTGATTCGATGACGTTTCTCGAACCGGTCTACGTCGGCGAGCGAGTCGAGATCACGGCCGAGGTCACATACGTGGGCCGGACCTCGATCGAAACGCGGATCGAGGTGTTCGCCGAGCCGATCGAGCTCGCCGAGCGGCGGAAAGTCGCGGTGGGGTACGGCCTGTATGTGGCACTCGACGAAACGGGCCGGCGGCCGCGGCCCGTTCCCCCTCTCTTGATCAGCACCGAGGCTGACCGCCTCGGCCACGAGGCGGGGCGTGCCCGCCAGGCCGTGCGCCTGGCCCGCCGAGCAGACGCCCAGGCCCACCGCACGGCCGACGACGCTCGCTCATCATCGTGACACCGCCCTTCCCGGCGACAGAGGTCTTGCCCTTGATCTCAAGCGCACAACCGCCGCCTTAGCACCGACAACACCTCGAGCGAGCCGCCGCATCGCGATCAATCCGAAGGCTGCCCCGGATGATACTCCATCTCGGGCGTGGGGGCCGGTGCGGACGCAGCGCCGGGCAGCTCGAATTTCGGCACGGAGGCGTCGCTATACGTCGCCTCGGCGGACGGCCGCTCCTCGGAACGCCAGGATGACCCGTAACTCGATGAGGATCGGCCGGTCCCTGAGATGTCGAAATCCTCGCCGGCCCCGCTCAGTCCCTTCTTGAATTCGATGATGCCCTTGCCAAGCGACCGGCCGACCTCGGGGAGCCGCTTGCCAAAAAGGAGCACCGCAATCCCCATCAGAAGCATCAACTCAATCGGCCCAATATTCGGTAACATGTGGGAAACTCCTCTTCAGCCTCGACAGATGTCCAGATCAGCCAAGGTTCGAGTCGATCCAGCTCACGGCGAGCCGATCGACCCAGGGCCCGGGCCGGAACAAACGGCAACCCGGGGATCAAGGGTTGGGCGGGGATGGCTTCTTGTCCGCCTGGTCGATATCCTCCTCGATCCCCGAGACGCCTTTCTTGAACTCGGTCACGCTCTTGCCCAGAGAGCGCATGACGCTGGGCAGTTTGTTGCCGAAGATCAGCAGGCAAACCAAGGCAAGGAGAATCGTCTCCCACGGCCCGACACTGGGAAGGAAGAAGGCGTAAGGCATCATGGATGGATTCCTCGCATCAGAGTGATTTCCCTTGAACGTTCAGAACGACGGAGACGGACCTTGGTAACGAGCTGGTCGCGGCCCCCGCTCAGCGAGTGACTCCGGGGCCCGCGCCGCTGGCGATCATCACGCGGGTGATGACCAGGGCGGCCACGGCGGTCGCGGCCAGGATGGTCAAGAACCAGAAGAGACGGTTGCCCTGCAGCAGGAAGGGCTTGGCTCTGCCCCGGATCCCGGGTGTGGGTGAAGCTGGTGCCGTGGTCGATCGCGGCCGGGTAGGCGCCGGAGCCCGCAAGCGTCCTGACTGGCCCGCCGTCCGCCGCTGGGGAGAGATCCACGGCCAGATACTCTGAAATCGACGACTCTTCAGTACGCCTGATCGACCGTAGAGCACCAGCACGAGCAACGCCAACAGGGCCAGTTCCCCGATCATGATTCGGTCCCGGGGACGAAGAACACGCGAGCGGTAACACGGTGGGAATTCGTCGATTTGATGGGGGCCGACAGATCGGCGCCAACCACGGCCAAGGCGTCTCGACAGGGACGACGCGGGGCAGGACTGTCTCACCCTATCCTAACGCGGTGGCGCAGGGTGTCAAATGAATTCCGACTCCAACCCCGAGATCGCGTCACGCAAACTCGACGCGCGGGTCTTGGTCGTGCCCAGGTTGCATGGGAACGTGGTGGGGCATACTCGCGATGTTTCCGGTCGATGCGTAGACTGGCCTCGGGGAGACTCGAACTCCCACGTCCTTACGGACATCGGCTCCTAAGACCGACGCGTCTGCCGTTCCGCCACGAGGCCTTATTTGTCCTTAGTCCTTGGTCCTTAGTCCGTAGTCTTCGACATCAGGGCAAGGCATTTAGGACCAAGGACCAGGGACCAAGGACCAAGGACCTTTGCGCACCCGGGCCTTGTATCCTGAGATCAAGAATTATCCTCAATTGAGAGATCTGTTGCCAAGGGGTTCACTGCAATCATGCGACGCCGGCAATTCCTCGAGGGGTGTGGTTACGGGCTGGCGGCAGTGGTGGCGGCCCAAGTGGGGACGCCGCCCGCGCGCGGGGCAGCCGCGCCGGCCCAGCACGAGATCGCCGCGGATCTCGTGATCGTGGGGGGCGGGCTTGGGGGCTGTGCCGCGGCCCAGGCGGCGCTGCGGAACGGTCGCACCGTCGTTTTGACCGAACCGACCGACTGGATCGGGGGTCAGCTCACCGCACAGGCCGTGCCCCCTGACGAACACCCCTGGATCGAGCAGTTCGGAGCGAGTGCGTCGTACCAGGCACTGCGACAGGGGATTCGCGGTTATTACCGTCGCCATTACTCGCTGACCGCCGACACGCGGGCGATCCGTAACTTCAACCCCGGCAACGGGAGTGTCTCACGGCTGTGCCATGAGCCGCGGGTTGCCCTGGCCGCCCTGACGGACATGCTCGCGCCCCACGCATCGAGCGGGCGGCTGCTGGTGCTGCTCGAGCACGAGCCGATCGGCGCCGAAGTCCAGGGCGACAACGTGCGCGCCGTCACGGTCCGCGATCGACGAGCGGGCAGGCAGCGGTCGCTGGTCGCGCCCTATTTCCTGGACGCGACCGAGCTGGGCGATCTGCTGCCGCTGGCCGGCGTCGAGTTCGTGACCGGAGCCGAGGGGCAGGCCCAGACAGGCGAGCCGCACGCTCCGCCAGACGCTCAGCCCGACAACCAGCAGGCGATCACGTGCTGCTTCGCGGTCGATTACCTCGAGGGGCAGGACCACACCATCGAGCGTCCGCCTGAGTATGCGTTCTGGCGCGAATTCATCCCCGCGCTCAAACCCTCCTGGCCGGGACGCCTGCTCGATCTGACCTATTCCGACCCGGTGACCCTCAAGCCAGCCAGCCGCGGGTTCGACCCCCGTGGCGCCGGCGGCGGCTTGTGGGTCTACCGGCGAATCCTCGATCCGCGCAACTTCCAACCCGGCAGCTATGCCGGCAGCGCGGGCACCACCCTGATCAACTGGCCGCAAAACGACTACTGGCTCGGCCCGCTGGCCGGCACCAACGTCACGGCCGCCCAGGCTCTTCGCCACGTCGCGCGGGCTAAACAGCTCAGCCTTTCGCTCCTCTACTGGCTCCAGTCCGAATGCCCCCGGCCCGACGGCAAGACCGGATGGAAGGGGCTGCGGCTCCGGCCCGACCTGGTCGGAACCGAAGACGGCCTGGCCAAAACCCCCTACATCCGCGAATCACGGCGGATTGCGGCCGAGTTCACCGTGCTGGAGCAGCATGTGAGTACCGAGGCTCGCCGTCGAGTCAAGAAGGCTCAGGATGTTCAAGCCGACCCGTTTCCCGACAGTGTCGGGGTCGGCAGCTATCGCATCGACCTGCACCCCAGCACCGGCGGCGACAATTACATCGACATCAGCTCGCTGCCGTTCCAGGTCCCGCTGGGCGCCTTGATCCCGCGCCGGGTCGAGAACCTGCTGCCGGGTTGCAAAAACCTGGGCACGACCCACATCACGAACGGCTGCTTTCGCCTGCATCCCGTCGAGTGGGCCATCGGCGAGGCCGCCGGCGCACTCGCGGCGTATTGCCTCGAGCAAAAGCAGTCTCCACGGGCGGTTCGCAACTCGCTCAAACGGTTGAGCGCGTTTCAAGCGCGACTCATCTCTCAAGGCGTCGAGATCGCCTGGCCGCGCGTGACTCCGCGCTGACACGGGAAGCCGCGTGATGCCGTCGGTAGTGTCCTAAACTGAACTTTTTACTGATGCCAATTGGCACAGTAGTGGCCCCAGCCGACCACTGTTAGTTCAAACCATGGGCCGATCACGTGGCGGTGTGTCAAACGGCCTATGCAAAAACTCTTGCCCAAGAATAAATAATCGCCCGGCGGCGCGGAATGGAAATGAATCTTTTGACATTCCACCAAGAATGCGATAGCTTCATTGGTATAATGGGTTAGGAAGAGTATTCACTTCGGAGATCGCTCGGCGAAGGCCCACGTGATCATCCAAGCTCCCCCGCTTCGTTTAGCCCATTCGGGCCTGTACGATTTCGTTGTGCTGGCCAATGACCAAGAGATCGATCGCCAGCAGTTCTCTGCCCCAAGCCCCGAGGAGACCGAAGATGAACAAGGTGAAGCCGAAGACCCCGGCGAGGGATAGGGTCTCACAGGACGGGATGTCCTTCTTGCAACCCAACACTGGAAGAAGTCGCGCAGTGACTCTTCCCCGAAACTGTTTCGTTGTGCAGATGACGATCTTCGATCCACCTCAACCGATCAAGAGCCACGCAAAAACCAGCAAATAAACAGTCGTAAGTTGGCATGTGATTTGGTACAGACCCTGGCACAATGCCAGGGTCTTCCTTTTAGGACACTACCATGACGTTGCGGAGGTGGCATTCGATCACGACCACAGGCTATAGTTGAACGCATCGTATATCACCTGCTCGCGTCGAGGAGCCGGTCATGCCCAGTCCGTTTCCTGGAATCGATCCTTTCCTGGAAGATCAGCACTACTGGGAGGAATTCCATTCCAAATTCATGAACTGGACTCAAGACACCCTGGCGGAGTGGGTGCCGGACGCGTATGAGGTCCGTATCGAAGAGCGCGTGTCCCTCACCTACGAAGAAGATCCGGACTTCAAGCGAACTCTCCAGCCGAACGTCGCCGTCCTACGCCAAACCGGGGTGGGCTCGGCCGCGGTTTCGGCGGCGAATGCTTTGACGCTGATGCCTGTGTCCCTGTCCCTCCCCATGTATCAACTCGAGGAGGTGATCGAGCACCGGATCGAGATCCGGCGTCGTCCCGACCGTTTCCCTGTAGCCGTCATTGAGCTGCTCTCGCCGAGCAACAAGGAACCTCCGGGGGACAGGCTCTACTCCCGAAAGCGACTCGAGCTGATTCATCAAGCCGTGCACTTGGTCGAGCTCGATTTTTTGATCGGGGGGAAACGTCTGGCGATGGAAGACGAACTCCCAGCCGGAGACTATTATGCTCTGGTGTCGCGCGCCGAGCAGCGACCCCGCTCCGACGTCTACGCATGGTCGATCCGCGACCCGCTGCCGACGATTCCGATCCCTTTGTTGGCCCCCGACCCCGACATCCCGCTCGACTTGGCGGCAATCTTTGCCACGGTTTTTCAGCGGGGCCGTTATAATCGGTCGATCCACTATTCAGCGCCGCTCGGCCTTGCGCGTGGCCCCGCAGACCGCACCTGGGCCGCGGAGCTGGCCCGTGCCTTCGAACCGGAAGCGACAGAATGACCCGGCCTGGAAACCCGGCTGACTTGCCACCCCAAATCCAATCCCTGTCGCCACTTGAGGGTTCCCGCGCCTATCGAGATCGCTGCGCGGCCGCGACATTTTCTTGTCAAAAACCGGCGTCTCGCCCAAAATAGGGATTGCGTATACACGAGAATTCAACGGCGGCATGCCGCTCCGGCCGGGTCTTCCGGCCGCAGAGCCCGGCTCGATCCCTGGAGGTATGACTGTGGCCACGAGTAATCCTGCGTTTTCCCGCGAGATGTTCCCTGGATACGAGCAAGTTTATGGAGTGCCCCGCAGCACGACGATGACCGTGCAGGGGACGATCGGCAAGACATTCGTACTGCTGGTCATCTTGTCGGCGACGGCTCTCTGGTCGTGGAAAGCGATGGCCGGCGGACAGCTCGCGTATGGAATTCTCATCGGGTCCGCGATCGCCGGCTTCATCGTGGCGATGATCACGATGGTCAAGCCCACTGCCGCACCCTGGACCGCGCCGATTTACGCGGCGCTGGAAGGCGTGTTCCTGGGCGCGATCTCACAAGTCATCCAGTTTCAATACGGCGCGAAGTTCCCGGGCGCGGGCGGTATCGTCATGCAGGCCGTCAGTCTGACCTGCGGCGTGCTGATGATCATGCTGTTCGTCTATGCGACGCGTCTGATTCGCGTCACCGATAAGCTGAGGACCGGTATCGTCGTCGCGACCGGGGCCCTCTGCCTTTTCTACTTCGTTTCGATGCTGCTCCGACTTTTCGGCATGGGGGTTCCCCTGATCTTCAGTGCGACTCCCCTGGGGATCGGCTTCAGCTTGTTCGTGGTCGGGCTGGCGGCGTTCAACCTGCTTCTGGACTTCGACTTCATTGAGAAGGCCGCGCAGTCCGACGCTCCCAAGTACATGGAATGGTACGGCGCGTTCGGCCTGATGGTCACGCTGATCTGGCTCTATCTCGAAATCCTCCGCTTGCTGATGAAGCTCGCCAGCCAGCGAGATTAGGCGATCGAACGGCTCGACGGCCGGGTCTTCCCGGCCCCCGCTCGGCACTTGCGATGCCTGGCCGCCCGGTTATAGTGTCGAGACCTGGGCTGATCCGGATCACTGGGAGACCACACGATGAGCCAGCGCAAGTTACGGGTGGGGATGGTGGGCGGGGGCGGGCCGGCCAACTTCTTCGGAGCGCCGCACCGCCGCGCGATCTTGATGGATAACTCGGCCGAGCTGACGGCCGGGGCGCTCAGAAGCAAGCCGGACGAGTCGATCGCCTCGGCCCGCGAGCTGTTCATGCCGCGCGGCTATCCCGGCTGGGAGGCGATGATCAAGTCGGAAGCAGCGCTCCCCGACTCGGAGCGGATCGATTACGTGACGATCGTCACTCCCAACGATGCCCACTTCGGTCCGGCCGACGCCGCGGCGGCCGCGGGAATCGGCGTGCTGTGCGAAAAGCCCCTGACCACGACGCTCGACGAGGCCCGGCGGCTGCATGCCCGCGTCCGTTCCAAAGACGTCCCGTTCATCGTGGCCTACACGTACACCGGCTTTCCGATGGTCATGCTGGCACGCGAGCTCGTCCACAACGGCGAGATCGGCGAGCTTCGCAAGGTCGAGGCATGGTATCTCCAGGGGTGGCTGGCGACCAAGCTCGAAGCCGAGAACCAGAAACAGGCCGCGTGGCGGGTCGATCCGGCCAAGGCGGGCAGTTCGGGCTGCGGCGGTGATATCGGGACCCATGCTTATGAGTTCGTGCGATTCGTCGCGGGGTTGTCGGCGGTCCGGCTGCGGGCCCGCCTCAAGTCGTTCGTACCCGGCCGCGCCCTGGACGACGACTTCACCGTGCTTGCCGAACTCAACAACGGCGTCATCGCCACGATCACCGCTTCACAAGTCACGATCGGCGCTCAGAACGACAACGGCTTCCGGGTGATCGGCACGACGGGCACGCTCGAGTGGTCGATCACGGATCACCTCGTGCTCAAGCACTACGTGGGCGGCCAGCCGTTACGGCTCTACCGCCAGGGGGTCGAGTACGGCTACTTCCCCGCCTCGGTCAAGCCGTATCTCCGTGTCCCCTCCGGACACCCCGAAGGCTTCCACGAGGCACTCGCGAACCTGCACCGAACGCTGGAATGGACGATCCGCGCCCGGCGAGGCGAGGCAGTCCCCAAACCGTTCGCACACCCGGGGATCGCCGATGGTGTCGCCGGCATGGCCTTCATCGATGCCGCGGTGGCGAGCTCCGAGCAGGACGGCCAGTGGATCGAGGTCCCCAAGGTCGGATGAGGATCGGCCGGGGCCGCTCCGCACGACTCCCAGAGGAGAACACCTCGTGAAAGACCCGCTGGTCCGGTTCAGCGTGGCAATCGGGGGAGAATTGCTCCGGAAGTTTGACCGGTATCGCACGCTGCACCGTCATCCCAACCGGAGCGAGGCAGTTCGTGGCCTGATGCGCGCCGCCTTGATCGAAGAGACGGTCACCCACGGCGAAAGTGAGGCGATGGGGGTCGTCACCTTGATCTACGACCACCATGTCTCCCGGATCGCGCGCCGGCTGACCGATCTACAGCACCACCATCTCGACCAGGTCGTCACCACCACACACGTTCACCTCGACGAGGGCCGTTGCCTGGAAGTGATCCTGCTCCGCGGGCCCGCGCGCCAGATCCGAGACCTGGCCGAGGACCTGATCGGCACCAAGGGCGTCGAGACCGGCCGCCTCGTCCTGGCCTCGGCCAAGCCGGTTCCCGTGGAGAACAACGAGGTTCCTTGCTCGCATCATCACCCTCACGACCACACTCACCGTCATCATGACGACCACCCTCAGGCAGACGAGGGTGATCGTTAGCACCAGGGATCCCATCGCGGTCAAAGGCTGAGCAGAAGCCGGCGATAGGGCAATTCAGCCTCGTCCGGATTCCACGTATTCCAGCAGCCACAAGGCGATGGGGAGGGCCTTCTGGAACGGCAGGTCGACTCGAGACGATTCAAGCGTGGCGGCGACCCGGCGCGCGAGGTCGAGCTCGGGGGCTTCGACGACGCGCGGCAAGCGGCACATGCCGGCCGCTTCGGCCTCGATGAGGACGGCTGCCGAACCGGGTGCGGGCCGGCTGAGGCGGTAGGTCTCGACCGCCTCGCCTCCGGCCTCGCTTCCGCGGCCGATGATCGTCACCCCCATGAGCTGGGTCGAGGCCGGAAGGCCCCCGGGGGATGGCCGGGTCACGATCGAGAGGGCCACTTCCCCGCCCGGGCCGAGGAAACGCACCTGCAACACACCATCGGCATCGGCGGCCTTTTCCCGGGGTTGGCCTTGTGGCTGCCAGCCGAGTTGACCGGCCAGCCACGCCGCCAGCCAGATCGCCAGCCGGGGCGGCCGGGCTGGATCGGACGACAGGGCGTTGACCTGCACCGAAGCGATCCGGCTCAACCGGTCGTGGTGGCAGGGCGGGTCGAAGAACTGGGCGACCAGCTCACGCCATCGAGCAAGCCCGAACCAGGCACTGTCGCGGCTGAACGCGCAGAGGGCCGGGTCGAGCCCCAGGCGGAGCGCGCCGGCCAGGGCGCCGGGGTCGGGCAGGTCGAGGACCAGCCGCGTGCACTCGTCGGCCAGATCGCGGAAGAGCGCCTCGTGCCTCCTGGGGTCGCCGGTCCACCAGAGCACGAGCGGCAAGTCGGCCTCGAGCAAGGGGCGGACCGCGCCGGGAACCAGATCGACCGCATTCGGCCCGGCGCGGAGCACGATCCGCTCGGAACAGACCTGCGGCAGCCCCGGAGCGGGCAGGTGGCAAAGCGCCGAGACTTCGGCCGTGATCCTGCGGTTTTGATCGTCCGACCCACGCACGACGATCGCCCGGCACGGAAACCGCGCGATGACCGTTTCCAGCACCGGTCCCAATGCCTCACCATCGCCGTCCAAGCACTCGACGACCAGGTTGGCCAGTACAATGCGGGTGACGTGCGGGTTTTCCAGATCCGGGCCGCCGACTCGCTCGGCGGCCGGCCCCCAGAGCTTGGCCAGCTCGGTCTCGATGTTGGGGAGATCAACCGGGATTCCTTGGCCTTCGAGAAAGGAGTCGGTCGTCGCATCGGATTGAACCATCGCGATTCTCCCTCGCTTACAACCGGCGCCAGCGTGCTTGATCGGCGGCGATCAAGGCATCGGCGGCCTCGGGCCCCCAACTGCCGGCCGCATACGACAGGGGGGGCGGGGCGGTGGGCGTTTGCCAGGCATCCAGGATCGTCGAGATGAAACGCCAGGCGCTCTCCACCTCATCGGTGCGGGTGTAGAGCGTGGGATCCCCGAGCATCACGTCCAGCAGCAGCCGCTCATAAGCCTCGGGGGGCGGGAGGGCGAACGCCGTGCCATACCGGAAATCCATCCGCACCTCTTGAAGCCGCCGGCGCGAGCCGGGAATCTTGGCCTCGAAAGTCAAGCTCGCCCCCTCGTTGGGCTGGATGCGCAGCACGAGCTGGTTCCCCCCGCTCTGCCCGTCGAGCTGAGGCTCGAATAGCTCGGTCGGCGGCCGGTGGAACTGGATGGCGATCTCGGTCGCGCGCTTGGGCAGTCGCTTGCCGGTTCGGAGGAAAAAAGGCACACCCGCCCACCGCCAGGTATTCAGCTCCAGCCGGATCGCGACATAGGTGTCCGTCTTCGAGTCGGGTGCGACTCCCTTCTCCTGTTGATAGCCGGGAAGCTCGGTCCCCTGGATCGAGCCGGCCGCGTACTGGGCGCGAACCACGTTCCGGAAGACGTCGCCGGCGGTCCAGCGGGGCAGCGCCTGGAGCACTTTGACCTTCTCATTCCGGACCGCGTCGGCCGAGAGGTCGACGGGGGGTTCCATCGCCACCAAGCACAGCAACTGCATCATGTGGTTCTGAACCATGTCGCGGAGGGTGCCGGCCGTGTCGTAGTATGCACCACGGCCGCCGGCCATGCCGACCTCCTCGGCCACCGTCACCTGCACCGAGCTGACGTGCCGGCGGTTCCAGACCGGCTCGAAGATGCTGTTGCCGAACCGCAGAGCCAGGATGTTCTGGACGGTCTCCTTGCCGAGATAGTGATCGATCCGGTAGACCTGGCTCTCGTCGAGCACGGCCGAGAGCTCGCGGTTCAAGGCGCGGGCACTGTCGAGGTCGCGGCCGAACGGCTTCTCGATCACGACGCGGCTCCAAGGAGTCTCCTGCTGCCAGGGATGGATGAGCCCCCCTTCGCCCAGACCGCGGATGATCGCGGCGAAAAACTCGGGTGCGACAGCCAGGTAGTAGACCCGGTTCCCGCGGGTACCGAGCGTCTGGTCGACGCGCTCGAGCGTCTCCTTCAACTTGCGGTATGAGGCTGGATCGTCGAACGACCCCGGCGAAAAGACGATGTGGTCGGCGAACTGCGGCCAGACCGCATGGAAGTCGGCGCCGCCGGTCTTTGCCAGCGTCTTCTCGTACTCGGCGCGGAGGTCGGCATCGGTCCACTCGCGGCGGGCGAAACCGACGATGGCGCATTCGGACGGCAGGTTTCCGGCCCGTGCAAGCTCAAAGAGGGCGGGAACCAGCTTGCGATGCGCCAGGTCTCCGGTCGAGCCGAAAAGCACGACGGCGCACGGTTGCGAGACCCGCGTCCGGGGCAGCGCCTGGCGCAGCGGGTTCGACTCGGGAAGGGTGTTCGATTCCAGCATCGTTTGAGCTCCGCCGCCGCCACGGTCAGGGCAAGACCAGATCCACCAGCCAGTTTCCCACAAGCAGAGCGATCAGAGCATAACTCAGGACGGTCTGCCACCGGGGCGCGATCACGGGGCGGCTGGTCCGGCGGAGGGCCAGGAGCCGATAGGGGATTTGCAGCGCGATCACGACCGCCATCAAGCCGCCGAGCCGGTGGTTGTGCCAGGATGCCCTCCAGTCGCCTTCCGCCAGGTGGATGATCGACCGCGTCAAGCCGCAGCCAGGGCACTTGAGCCCCAGCCATGCTCGCGATCCACAGGTCTGCGGCAACGGGACCCGGGGAAAGCCTCGCAGGGCCACGCGGCCGTCTGGAAGCTCCTGGAGAGCAAAAGCGAGCACCCCGACCGCGCAGGCCACGGCGAGCACCTGGCGGTGGCGCTGGACCGAGCCAAGGCAGGTGGCGGGGCAATCGTCCATTCGCGCTCCAGCTTCGCTCATTCGCGCACCCATCTCGGTCATTGCGACGGAATCCGGAACACCGTGCGGCAGCGGAGGCAACGCACCTGCTTCCCGGCCAGCTCGGGCCGGAACCGCAAGGTCGCACCGCACTGAGGACACGCGATACCGCGGTCGTCCGTGGGAGCGGGAGCCGGAGCCGGGCCGGCTGCCCGCGGCTCTGCCACGACGCGCGGCGGCACCCCCGGCGGAGCCGGTTGCGGCGCGTGCTGGGGAGATCGGGCCATGGCCGGCGGCGGGGCCGGTGCCCTGGGCCTCGCCGCGGTCGACGGAGATGGTCCCGCGTCGTCAGGCATCATGCTCACCGGGTCCAGGGGCAGTTCATCGAGATGCTCGTCGACCCACCGTGCCGCCTCGCCGTTGAGCGGGCTCTTGGTGTTGTAGCTCTGATAGGCGATCATCTCGCCGATCCGCGCCATGATCGACCAGAGCGGTTCGCCCGGGCTCCAGTGGTCGCCGATGCAGATCGCATGGGGTGCGATGTTGGGATGGAAGATCGGCGTGAGCATGCGGCACTGGGGCGGCATCCGTGGATAGGAGAGTGGCAGGGCGATCTCCACCATGTGGCTTTTCACGACCGAGAGCTCGTCGGCAGTCTGGCGCAAACTGCGAATTCGATACTCGAGCTGATACCGCTCCGGCGGCGACCCGTCCGACTGGATCAGTTGCAGCCGGGGATGCCGGTTGACGTAGTCCCGCACCTTCTCGTAATCAGATTGGAGCCGCCGCAGCCGAACCGTGCTCATGATCGCGTGAGTTCCTGATCAGATCCAACCTCTCGAGCCATGGGATGAAACACCGATCCGAGGTAATTCATGGTTTTGAGGAGGCGGCCTCCTCGGGCGGCCGTTTCTGTTTTTCCTTTTCTTCTTGCCGAGGCAGGAGCAGAGGCGGCTCGAGCTCGAGCAGTGTATCAAGCGCGATGGCAAACCCGATGCCTTCGCTGATCCGTTTGTCGGCGGTCCATGTGTTGATGCCGAGCAGGTAGCCTTCGCGATCGTACAGACCACCGCCGCTGTTGCCGGCGTTGATCGATGCCTGGGTCTGAATGACGCGGACTTGCCGTGAGTCGACGTCCTGGAAACGGAGTTGCGAGATGACGCCCTGGGTGTGCGACCAGCCCAGCCGGTGCGGGTTGCCGATGGCGAAGACCGACTCGCCGACCTTCATGGGCCGGCCTCTTCGCCATGCGGCATCCCTGGCCTCACCCGATCCTGGGCAGGCGGTTCGAACCAGCGCCAGGTCGATCTGGCCGGGGGCCAGCCAGACGACGCGCCCTTCACCTTCGGGCTGGCCGAGCATCCGCACGGACAATCGGCCCAGGCGGGAAAGCTGGCCCGCTTGGCCGGCGTCGTTCGAAGGGAAACTGTCGTCGACCACATGCCGGTTGGTCACGATCAGCGCTTCGCCGCCCGCGAGCTGAATGATCACTCCCGAGCCCATCGCCTTGGCGCCCAAGGCCGCCAGCCCGGCGCTTCGCTCGATCAATACATTGGCCCGCATGGCGCGTTGCAGTGCCGGCTCGAGCTCCCGGATCACGGACAAGTCGGGCGGTAGCTCGCTAAAGTGCACGTCGGGGCTGGATCCCGAAAGCATGATGGTCAGGAAGACCACCCAGCCCACCACGTCGCCGATCCCCAGCAGCAAGCCGGAGAGAGCCAGCCCCAGCCCGCGCTGGGCCGTCGCTCGGATCGCGCCCAGCGCAAGGACGCCCAGCAGGACGGCGACCAGTCCGGTCAGAACGCCGAAGAAGGGAATGCCGGCAAGCGCGCAGACGAAGGACGCGATCGCCAGGCCGCTGACGCCGGTCTTGGCCGGTGAGGCGGTGGGGTCCAAACCCACGCCGCCCGCCTGGGCGTACCGCATGCGCAGAGCCGCCGCGGGCAGCGGCACCGCGCAGTCCAGCTCCGCCTGACTGATCGTCAAGACCGGCTCGGACGTTTCACGCTCCAAGGAAGGGCGACGCGACGGCGTGCAGGTGTACGACCCACAGCGCCCGTGCTCCCTCCAGCACGCCCGATGATGCACCGTTCCACATGCTTGGCAGACCATGATCGGGTCGCCCAGCACGATCTCGGACGCACAATGAGGACATTCCGCGCCCGCCTCGCGCGGACAGGCGATCAACGACCTCGCACCCTGCACATCCAACTGAGCCATCCTCTCTTACCGCGAGAAGAGGAAGAACGAGACCAGCAGTATCGAATATAAAAGGGAAACCGCGATCGCGGAATAGCTCATGACCACGTAGGTTGGCCCGGCCCTGGCGATTGTCCGGCGTTTCATCACGACATAACACGGCGCGACGATCGCCACGATCGGCGCCGGACAGCCCAGGATCGAGAGCACGAACAGGACGATCACCAGTGTCCGTGTGGCCTGGAGCCGCTCTTCCTTCTTGGCCTGGCCGCGCAGGTCCTTGATGGTCAGCGGATCAACGGTGTCGAAGTCGGTGCCGCAGTAGCGGCAGCG
Source organism: Isosphaerales bacterium (assembly GCA_044450785.1). Classification (GTDB taxonomy): domain Bacteria; phylum Planctomycetota; class Planctomycetia; order Isosphaerales; family Isosphaeraceae; genus JBIOJM01. The sequence goes on along the minus strand of JBIOJM010000017.1, from coordinate 33,262 downwards.
CAGCGCGATCGACTTGATCTTCTCGCCGCAGGCCGGGCACTTCTTGGTATCTCCCCAGGCTGAGAGAGGCGCCTGGGCGGGTGCGGTCTTCTCGCTCTTGGGCGCGTTATCGCAGCCATAGGTCGCGCAGCCGCCGACGTCGGTCCAGCACTCGCGATGGTGCACCTGCTCGCAACTCGGGCAGACGAGGATGGCCTCATCGGGCCCGACGGCCGATTGGCAGATCGGGCAGGTCGCACCTTCGGTCCGCGGGCCGGCCAGCACGGACGTGACGATCCGCCCTTCGCCGGCGGCGACCAGCTCGGCCTTGCATCGCGGGCAGCGAAACGCCAGATTCGAGCGCTCTTCGGGCAGCTTGATCCGAGCGCCGCAAGTGCAGGAGACGAGGGTGGGCATCGACTCAGGATCCTCTTAGAATTCGGAGAGGTCCGCGCCCAGAAACCCGACTTCGATTCCCTTGTCCTTCAGTATGCGCGTCGCCTTGCCGTTTACCACCATCCATGGGATCAGGTTAATGCAGGGTATCAGGCTCAGAATGCCCACGAAAATCGCCCCCGCAACGCTGTAGACCTTGTTCGCGAGCATGCACGCGAAGACTGCTCCGGCCAGCCAGGAGACGATCAACACCAGCCCGATCAGTGCCAGCACCCCCAGCAGCGGTCCTCGTGGGGGAGGCCCCCCTCTTGGGGAGAAAATGAACGAGGCAATCCATGCGGTTAGCAAGCCAAGCGCACAAATGATAAGATATTTCTGATAAACCGCGATGGTCCTCAGCTCTTTCTTCTTGCCGCCGCGGCCCTTCCCCTTTTTGAGCGTCGGATCGAAGACCTCGCCGCAGAAACGGCACTTGGCGGCGGTGGTGAGGATCATCTCGCCGCACATCGGGCAAGGGCGCCGGCGCTCGGTCGACGAATCCGCGACCGGCTGGAGCTCGACCACCCCGTAGGGCTGGTCTGGGCCGAGCTCGGCGTTCGGATCAACTCCAGAAGACTCGAGCGGGGTCATCTCGATGACGTCGGCGTCGTAGACCGGCTCCGGGCAGGTCACCGGCCCGCCGCAGCCAGGACATGTCGAAGTCTTGCCCGCGGCGTTGTCGGGGGCCTTGAGCTTCTTACCGCATCCAGGACAGTGAAACGAGATCGGCATGCAAACCTCCTCGGACACGAAGCACGAACATCACGGTTGAGAGATGTGGCGGATGTGCGGCCCTCAGAACACGGACACGCCCGCTCTCAAAAAAACGACGTCACTTCCGTCATCCCTCAATCGGGGATTCGTATGCGACGGCAGTCATTCCGTTCATCAGGGACCTGCCGCCCCTTCCTGGGACGCTTGAAAAATTGCGACTATTACCGATTTTACGATATCTGCAATAACAGATAGGCCGAACATTTTCAGACCCTTGGGCTTGCCCTGGATCATCCAAACCAGTCCGGTGATGCACCCGATCCCTGAGCACAGCAGCGCAAGGGTAATATCACCTCCCGTCAGAGTGTCTTCCCCGCGCCCGAATTTCCTGGATTTGCTTTTTTTGAGGGTCGAGTCGAAGATCTCACCGCAGAAACGGCACTTGACCGCGCCGGTGAGGATCATTTCCCCACACATCGGGCAGGGGCGCCGGCTCTCGGCCGAGGATTTCACGGCCGGCGGCGGATCGACCAAAGCGTAAGGCTGGTCGTCGTCGAGATTAGCGTACGGATCAACTCCAGGAGACTTGAGAGGGGTCATCTCGATAACTTCGGCGTCGTAGACCGGCTCCGGGCAGGTCACCGGCCCGCCGCAGCCCGGGCATTTCGAAGACTTGCCGACTGCCGTGTCGGGGGCCTTGAGCTTCCTTCCGCATCGAGGACACTGAAACGAGATCGGCATAAAAGGCTCCTCACCGCCGGCAGTGGAAACCGAACAGTGAAAATCAGCGCGTTTCCTTGAGCGCAAACTCCAGAACAGTCTTGCCCAGAACAATCTGATCGCCCGACTTGAGGATCTGTTTCTTGACGGGGATGCCGTTGACGTAGGTGCCCTCGGCCGTGTCCATGTCCTCGATCTCGAACCGGCCGCCGCGGTCGTGGATCAGGGCGTGGCGAGGCTCGATCGACTCGTCCTTGAACAGGTAGACGTCGGCCTTGGGCGCGCTGCCGAGCACCATCGGGTTGCGGAAGATCACGAACTGCTTGCCAGCCAGGGGCCCGGCCTTCATCAGCAGCCAGGCCGACTTGGTCCATTGCTCGACGATGCCGACGAAGAGCCCCACCATGAGACCAATCAAGGTGAAGCCGACGGCACGGCTGGGCCAGGCCTGGCCGTCAGATGCGATGAAGACCAGGCTGATCGGATCGAAGGCGATCCCGCCGAGCAAACCCCCGAGCACACCGCCCAGCAGTCCGTTCAAGACCACCTTCGGCTCGCGCAACGCGATTCCCTGGCCGATGCCGGCGGGGACGGACGCCACCGCCCAGGCCGCACCCCGGCCCATCATGAGGATCAGGAAGGCCAGGCCGGTCGGCATTTTGCCGGGCTGGGGGTTCTTCCAGAAGGACAGGGCGATCATATTCATGATCAGGAAAATGAACCCCGCAACAAACAGAGCGATCAAACCACCGGCAAAGCCGACTCCCAGTCCGACGGCAGCGCAGATGGCGGCGCGCTGCGCGTTACGGCACATGATCCCTTCCACCGCCCCCAGGAACAGCCCGATGAAGCCCGCGACCGCGGGGAACAAGAGCACTTCCGCCCAATGCAGCTTGTTGTCCATTTTCGGCCCGTCGTCGAAAAAAGGCTCGATGATCATCCAGGCGACGAAGGCACCAACTCCACTCGCCAGGCTCAGATAGAAGTAGCTCGAATAAAAAAGACGAACGATGAACGACTGCGTCTCGGACTCCGGGAGGACCCGGTTGAGCATGGCCTGCTCATCGAGGAAAGCATCGACCCTGGGCGTGAACAGCTCCTCGGTTGTAAGCCGGAGCGGTTCCTGCGAGCGCGACGTGGACATGATCTGAACTCCTGGATAGCAGCGAGTGGCTAGGGCGACCGGTGGATGGAAACATACCCAGGACGCAGTGATTGTCGGACGGATTGCCAATCCGTCCTACGGTGGATTTCCATCCGCCGGTCGCCTAGAGAACGCTCCGAACCGTTTCACTGCCTACTGAACACTGAACACTGAACACTGAACACTAACTATTTGCGTTCGCCGGGCTGAGCTGACGAGCTTGAGTCCGGCAACTTTTTCCCGTCCGGCACGGCTGGCGCCGGCGAGCCGGCCTCGGGTTGAGGCCGGACGGGAGATTCCTGGGACGGGGGCTTTGACAGCTTGGCGAGATTATCACGCACGATCCGGCGCAGCAGGTCATCCTCAGCGGCCGTGTTGCCATACCGCGCCTTGATGGCCGCAGTCCGCCGGGCTGCGTCAACCAGTTGGGCGCGGATCTCCGCGAACGACTCATCCGGCTTGCCGGCCTTGGACTGGATGGCCTCGAGCGGCCGCACGATTGCCGTCAGATCGCCGCGGAGCCGATCGAGCTCGTCCGAGAGACCAAGGCGGAGGATAGCCATGAACCCGTTGCTCGCCAGTTCACTCTCGACGAACCGTTGATGTTCCCACGCTGAGAAGATGTTGGCCAGGAGATAGCCCGTCAAAAAGACGACTCCGTAGATGATGAGCCGCCCCGGCGGTGGGAGCAAGTCGCCGAGCCCCAGTGGCGGGTCGGAGGCTCGACCCTGGCCCGAGGTGCCGCGCGCCGGCGCGCCGGCGATTGACGAGCCGGCACGGGGGTCCTCGGACGGCTCGGCGGCTGCCGCGGGGCCGCCGGACATCCCGAGCAGGATTCGATCCCCGATCCAGAAGTGCTCGCACAGACCCGGCTTACCATCTTGCCAGACGAAGACTCCCTCGATCTTGCGGATCGGGTCGATCACATGAGCGATTTGTCCGGGGCCGGAGAAAAAATGCTCCTGGATGAAACGATCCCGATCGGAGAGAAAAATCCCGAAATCCGGGTGCGTGTGATACCAGCCGACGATCGACAGGTTCGCGAATTTGGTGTCCATCTCAGCGTTGATCTTGGCCCAGGTTTGGTGGGTGAAGGTCACCTCGGCGAACCGGGTCTCGGCCCCCTCGCCCCGGATCGAGTCGACGATCTTGACGAACGGCCCAACCTCGTCGCGATGCCAGCTCCCGACCAGTACTCCGCAGATCTCGACCGAGGTGTCCTGGACGGCGTGCTTCCAGAGCGCGGCGTGGACCGGCGGCGTGAAGAAGACGCGAAAGTTCTCGTTCCGCCCACCGGGAAATGCCTCGTGCGGCAGGTCCTGGCGCGCCAGCAGGCGAACGTCGATCGACTCCTCGGGTCGGGAACGGGCGTCGGTCATGGGGTCGTACCTGTCTGCTCGAGATTTGCGGTCCCGGCGGTGTCTGGTCATGGGTCTTGATCGTCCGTGAGCGGGCCCAGCACCAGGGAGCGGTCGCCGCGGAACTCGTAGAACCGCCGATCCATGCCGGCGCGGCCGCCCAGGACGTCCCATGGGGGAATACCAATTTCACTCAGGGTCAAGTCACGGAGGTCCGCATTGCGGCCGTCGATGGTGTGGAAGAAGGCCGGAGTCCGCGGCTGGCCGCAGCGCGGGCAGCGCCCCTGGGCCTCGGTGACCTGACCCAGAGAGGCGAAGACCGGCTCATGCTCGCGGCACCCGGTGCAGTGGAGCGAAGCAAGCAAGTCGCGGCCGGTCTCGATCACGGCCTCGGGCCCCAGGTCGGAGCGGACTCGCTCGAGCAGGTCGCCGACACGGGTCGAGCCGACCCGCCAGGACACGACCTCGACCGGCAGGTCGGCCTCGTGCGCGGGGCAGTCCGACTTGCGAGTGTAGCTCACCAGGTAGCTCTGGTGGTGTGTGCCGTCGAAGATGAAACCCTGGCCAGCGATGCCGTCGAGTCCGTGGAGATATTTGATCGCTTCCTGGACCTGGACCCCGGCGATGATCGATGCGGTGGTCGGGGTCGTCGGGACCTTGCCCAGCTCCATTTCGTCGCGAGAGAGGAGCGCGCAACTGCGTCTGGCCTCGAGCATTTTCCAGTCGTTCTCGCCCATGGTGCACTCATAGCAGGGGCCCGTGGCCGGGTCGAAGACCCGCGCCACCCCGTCGAGCCGCTCAATGGCTCCATCGATCCAGACTTTGCCGGCACGGGCCGCCGCCTGGTTGATCGCGACGCGTGCTTCGCGATTGTCGAGCCCTCCCAGGATCACATCGGCCCAGCGGTAAACCCCCAAACCAAGGTCGTAGACGATGTTGCCCGCAAACGATTGGGCTCGGATCGCCGGGTAAATCTCGGCTGCCCGAAGGGCGGCGACCTCGGCCTTGGGCCGCCCGCAATCCCGCTCCCGGAACAGGATCGACCGCGACAGGTTCGAGTTCTCCACGCGATCGCGATCGGCAACGAACACACGCCCCACGCCCAAGAGTGCCAGGTCCTTGACGATTTCGTTGCCCAGCGCCCCAGCGCCGATGACCAGGACGCGCGCCTGGGCCAGACGTTCCTGGTCCCACCAACTGATCAGGCGGAACCGTGCGAATCGGTCCTCCGCCTCATCCGTCGCGCCGTCGATCCGGATCACGTCGCTCAACGTCGTCGTCCTCCGAAATCGCAATGGCGGCACTTCCGCGCCACGGCCAGGATCCACTCGCCGCAGAAGGGACACTTCTTCATTTCCTCGGGTGTTCCGATCGATTGCCCAAGCTCTTCCCCAAGTCCCGCTGTGATCTCCGGCTGGAGCCGCAGGACATCGCCGGTGTGAATGTCGGCCGAGGCCAGCGTCTGGTCGTCGAGCAACTGCCGCCCGCTGGCCTTGTGATGGAACTTGTAGCTCATCAACTGCCCGTCCGGGCTGTACCTTGGCAGGTTCATCTTCTCCACCAAGACCGCGATCACGCGGTTCACCGGCGCGTCGGCCGGCAGCTCGACCAGTTGTTTCTTGTTGCCGGTCGCATCCCAAACTTCGATCGTGAGATTATTCATAAGTATGCTTCGACTTGAGAGGTCGCCGTGACTGTTCATGCGTGATAGGATGCGCCGACAAACAACCGGAAGCAAGTCAAAATCACGCCGCGTCCGATCACGTAGCGTAACGAAACGCCAACGAGATGTGCAGGGAGTGCCCGTGTCGTGTTATCATCCCGGTGGACACCGTGATTCCCGGGGGATCAACACGCGGAAAGTGACATGAGGATCGAAGAGCTGAAGAAAGCGAAGGATCAGCGACCCTTCCAGCCGTTCTTCATCCGGATGGCGGACGGGAGAGAGATCCAGGTCAGGCATCCCGACGCCGTCGCCTGGGATTCTGATCACCCGCGGATCGCAATCGCCGTCCTGCCGGGAGGCGGGTGGGAGGTGATCGATGTCGCACTGGTGACGTCCCTGGGCACGCCGGCGCCGGCTCCGCCGGCGGAGTCCGCGGCCGAAGGCAACCGGGCCTGACGACCGTTAGGCGACCGGCGGATGCAAATTCACCGTAGGACGGATTGCCAATCCGTCCCACAATCACTCGGCCCCGGGTATATTTCCATCTGCCGGTCGCCTTATCGCATCCAGATCGTGTCGCCTGGGTGCAGGGAGAGGCGTGGTCTGCGGGGGCTTGAGGCCGACCCTGAACTTGAATTATTTTGGCGCCCGGCCGAATCATGCGTTATAGTCTCGGTAACACCAGGCCGGGCCTGCGTTGCCCGGCGTCGGTCGATGCCGCGTGATTTTGGACCTCGCCGCACAGCAGCGGCTGCGACCGTATCTCCGTGCGCGTTCGATCTGGAGATGGCATGATACGGCCGGAGAAAGTTGTGACGGTCGTCAGTCCGGTTGTTACGCTCCTCAGCCCGGACCGATCGGTCTTGCTTGGAACGCCTCGATTTCGAGGCCGACCGATTGAGACCGGACGATCCGGGTTGTTCTTTTAGCGGAGCTCAAGCGCCGGTGAGCGGTCGATCGCCACATTCGTGGGGTGGCGGCCTGGCGGTTCTGGTCGTCGCCTTGGCGCCAGCATTGGCGGCGGTCTGGACGGTCCCGTGGTTCGTGACCCAGGATGGACCGGCGCATGTTTACAACGCCCAGATCCTGGCGTGGTCGTTTGTCCCGGACTCCCCGTTTGGATCGGTTTACACGATTCAGTGGCAGCCGATCCCGAACTGGGCGGGGCATCTCGCCCTGGCGGGACTGGTCGCGGCGTGGCCGGCGTGGGTGGCCGATCGGATCATGACGAGCGTGACGCTCGTGGGGTTGGCGGCGGCCACGCTCTGGCTGAGATGGCGAGTGGCGGGCGAGAGCGGCATGCATGTCGCGGCCCTGCTGGCCGCACTCCTGGCCATGAATCTCGCCTGGCTCCTCGGGTTCAGCAGTTTCCTGCTGGGGGCCTGCTTGTTCCCGATCACGCTCGGCATCTGGTGGCCTGGCCGCCATCGGTTAAGCGCTCCTCGCATCGCGGCGCTCTCGGCCCTTCTGACCCTGGGGTACTTCTGTCACCTTGTGAGCCTGGGGCTGACGGTCCTCGGCCTGGTCGTCCTGTCGGTGTCGGCCTCCCCTCCCGATGGTTCGGGGAGCCCTTGGCGGCGCCGGCTCGCACCGCTGGCGCGTACGTCCGTCAGCTTCATTCCCCTGGTTGTGCTAGCCTTCTTCTACCTGCGGATCGCGCGGCAGGGGGGACCGATGCACCCTGTTTGGCAGAACCTGTCCAATCCCTGGTCGCCGCAGGCCTGGGGGGCGCGGCTGGGATGGGCCGATCCGCTGACGCTCGCCATCAAGGATGGTCTACCATTCACCGAGCGAGTCGGCCCGGCGTTCATTCTGTTCGCGCCGGTGGTCTGGCTGAGTGTGGCGTCGGTCTTCTGGTGGTATGGGCGGATCACGGCGGGGCCTGGGACCCTGGCGCGGCAGCAAGGAGGCGGAGACATCGATCGGCAAGCAGCCGCGTACCTCACGGAGACCGGAACGCGTGACGACCAGCAGGGTTGGATCATCCTCGCGGCCCTCTTGATCGTGGGCGGCGTGATCGGTCCCGACTCACTCGGCGCGGCTCATGGAGAGTTCCTCCCGCAGCGGGTCGTCCTTCTCGGCCTGGTCGCGCTGGTTCCGGTCTTCGACGTCAATCCAGCGAGATGGCCGGGCTTGATCACGACCACAGCGCTGGCGGCCGCCGTCATTCTCCAGTCGGCAATCGTTTGGGATTACGCACGTTACTCCGACCGCACCGCGGGACAGATCATTCGCGCCGGCGACTTGGTCGGCCGGGATCAGAGGATCGTCACGCTGCTGGTGACGACTCGCGGCCGGTTCCGCGGCAATCCCTTGCTCCACGCCGAGAACTGGCTAGGGGTCGACACCGGCAACGTCGTCTGGAACAACTACGAGACTCTGCACTACTATTTTCCGGTGCAGTTCAAGGCGGGGATCGAACGGCCACATCCGGGTGATCTGGAGCTGGTCTCGATCCACCAAAAACCGAACGAACAAACGGACCGCCTCCGCGACTGGGAGCGAATCCTGTCCCGTTATGCGGATTCGATCGATGTGGTGCTGGTCTGGAAGAGCGACGAACGGCTCGATGGGATCACGAAGCGCTGGTTCGATCTCGCGGATCGCCGGGGCGACGTTCAGGTCTATCGCCGGAGCCCACCGCGGTCGCGACAGTGAGGACGGCCGATCCGGACTCGATCATCCGTGGAGACATGCCGGATCGGCCTCGGTCGCCGCTGTCTACATTCCCTCTTCACTGAACACTGAACACTGAACACTGAACACTTTCGTCCGATGTTTACTTCTGTTTCTTCAAGGCGAACAGATAGGCTTCGTCCTCGGCCTGTGCGAATTCCTTGGGGCGATCCTTGCCGGGGACGGAGACGCAAATCGTCAGTTTCTCGCCGTCGAGCTTGTAGATGCCCTTGGAGGTCTTGCCCTTGGCCTCCTCGGGGCCCTCGTCGATGAGAAGGTCGATCGTGGGATGGGGCTTGGCCTCGGTGTCGACCTTCGCCTTGCATTTGTAATCCGTTCCATTGACCGTCGCCTTGACCATCGCGCCTTCGAAGGTCCACTTGGCGTCGATGCCGTCGCCGTCCGTGTTCCAGGTGCCCTGGAAGGGTTTGAGCAGCTCGGACTGCGGCTTGTCGTCGCCCAGGGCACGGGCCGTGCCCTCACCCAGGCCCAGACCTGCACAGATCGCCAGAGTGAGAAGGGTGGTCAGGCCCGCCGCGAACGCACGCATCCCCATCCGATTCGTCACAGCTTTCATGGTGATTCCTCGTAAGCTGACAGAATCGCTTCGCTCATGCAGCGATATTTCGATACTCTGAGGAAGCGCGGTCAATGAACGCACGTACGAATTGAATCATCTTGGAGTGGCGTGTGCAAGGTCTCTTGAGGATTCGAACAGAGTCGGAGCAGCGGCTTCGATCGAAACCAAGCTTTTGGAGGTCCGGACAATGAATGACCGCGTTCAAGCCACCAAAGTCGCGGGAGCAGAGTGGCATGCGATGGTGCCGGCTCGGGGAAGTCGACCTCGTGCCGGCTGTGGCATCCGGGACACAATTCACGTCGATTGGGGGGCCTCGTGCGTTGCATCCTGACGTCGGGACCGTTCCAATACTCATGATGAAGTTGTCACAGCGGACTACGAGTTACACACATGGCTGATCCACTTCGAGTCGTGATCCTCAAGCCCAGCAAGTACACGGCGGACGGCTACGTCGAGCGCTTTCGCTGGGGATTCATGCCCAACAGCACGGTGCCGTACGTGCGGAGCATGACGCCGGCGGGGCCGGGCGGCACGCTGGCGGAAGTCCACACGATCGACGAATACGTCTATACCGACCTGGGGTACATGTCGCTGCTCGGGCGGCCCCGAGGCGGCCGGACGCTGCTGGCCCTGGTAGGCGTGCAGAGCCACCAGTTCCATCGCGCGCTGGACCTCGCGGCGTATGCCCGGCGGGACGGTTGCATGGCGATCATCGGCGGCCCCCACGTGATGACCTGCGACACGTCGATGCTGCACGGCCGCGGCGTGAGCTTCGCGCTGGCTGAGGCGGAGCTGGTCTGGCGGGAGATCCTGGAGGACGCCGCCGCCGGGGAGTTGCGGCCGGTCTATGGCGCGGAGCGGCGGTGGCAGCCGGAGCTGGACGCGCCGGTCGTCGTGCCTCCCGGCCGGAGAGACCTGGGCCGGTACGTCATCCCGATGCTCGGGCTGTACCCGGCCCGCGGGTGTCCGTTCACGTGCAACTTCTGCTCCGTGATCAAGATCGCCGGGCGACGGATCCGCAGCCAGGGCATCGACACCACCCTGGCCAGCCTCCGCGCCGCCAAGGCGGCTGGCGTTAAATTTATCATGTTTACATCAGATAACTTCAACAAGTACGACGAGGCCGAAGAGCTGCTGGAGGCCATGGCGGAGGAGCGGCTCGGGCTCAAGTTCTTCGTCCAGTGCGACACGCAGATCGCCAGACAGGGAGACATGGTGGCGCTGCTGGCCAAGGCGGGCTGCTTCCAGATGTTCGTCGGTGTCGAGTCGTTCAGCCGCGCCACACTCCTGGCGGCCAAGAAGGGACAGAACCGTCCGGAGACGTACCGCGACATCGTGCGGCTGTGCCGCGAGCATGGGATCAGCTCACACTTTTCGAACATCATCGGCTTCCCGCAGGACACGGGGCGGGATGTGGACCGGCACCTCGAGATGCTGCGCGAGCTGGGCCCGACGTTCGCCTCCTTCTACATCCTCTGCCCGATTCCCGGCACCGAGCAGTACGACGAGTTCGTGGCCCAAGGGCTGCTCACGGAGGACAACCTCGACCGGTTCGACACGACGTGCCTGACCTGGCGCCATCCCAACTTCTCCCGCGAGCAGTTGGCCGGGTTGCTGTTTCGGTGTTACCGCAAGTTCTTCTCGTCGGGCCACTCGGTGCGCAACTTGATGCACCTGGGCTGGCAGAGGAGTGGCGTGCTGGCGCAGTCGGCGGGGATCACGGCCATGTCGATGTTCAATCGGTATTGCGCGTGGCGTCGGACCCATCCCATGTCCGGCGGGGTCATGCGCGTGCGGCGGGACCGCGTCGACGACTACCTCGCGCTGCGCAAGGACGTGTTCGGCTTCGAGCTGGTTCCGCTGCCGCGCAGCCTGCAATTGTCGGCGGCGGAGAGCTTGCTGAACCGGGTCATCACTCCGCATGTGCGGGCGAGTTTGCCAAGCGCGACCGGCCCGTCCCCCCAACACTGATTCGGTCGTCATCAGGGGATCCCGTCCGTCACTCGTTGGAATAAGGGAGCGGCGATCGATCATGGGTGGGGATTGGCGGCGGCGAGTTCTGACCGGGTCTGGCGATGCCATCGCTGCGTGCGGTGTGTTGGTGCTGATCGTCTGCACCGGTGCGGAGACGATAGGAGCTCAGCAGGCCGGCCCGCGGGCCGGGCATGAAAGCGCGGCCGAGCGGGCGCGCGCCCCAGGCCCGGAGGTCGCCCGGCGCAGGCCGGCGGTGCCGGCCGACAACTGGACCTATCGGCCGACGGTGCTGGTCCGGCGGGGAACGTCCCAGGGGAGTGGCACGATCATCGCGTCCGTCGAGGGCGAGACCCTGGTCTTGACCGCCGCCCACGTGGTGCGTGATCGAGGCCCCGTCGTCGTGGAGCTCCACCGGTATAATCTCGGCATGGAGCGAGTCGCGGCGGCACGGGGACCCTGGCCGCGCGCGATTAGCGCCACACTGCTGGCCTCCGACACGGCCTCCGATTTGGCCATCCTGCGGATCGCGAAGATGCGCGCGCTGCCCTATGTGGCCCGGCTGGCGCGCGACAACGCAGACCCTCCGGCTGATTCCATCGTCAACTCGATCGGGATCGACCTGGGGACCAACCTCACCGGCTGGTCCACCCGGCTGGTCGAGACCCTCACGTTCGAGCTCAACAACCACCGCGACCCACGACCGTTCCTGATCACGGAGAAGATTCCCGAGCACGGTCGCTCCGGAGGTGGTCTTTACCTGGCCAACGGCGAGCTGGCGGGGGTGTGCGTCGGGCACGCCGAGCTGATCAAAGGAAGGGAGATGGGGGTCTTCGCCTCGCGTGAGAGCATTCGCCTCCTGCTCGCCGATCACAAGTTGACCGCGGCGATCGTCCGCTCGGAGACGCGCCGGGCTCGTCTGCGAGGCCGTTCGCCTCAGGCCAACGTGGCCGCGCGGGCACCCCTTCCAAAAGGATGAAGGATGAAGGATGAAGGATGAAGGATGAATAAAAGCGCCTTCGGCTTTCTCCCTTCCTGCCTGACCACTGACCACATCGGAAGGCGAAAGGCGGAAGGATGAATAAGACAGATCCTTTCCGACTCATCCTTCATCCTTCATCCTTTCCCACGCTGGGGCTCCGCCACAAGCCCCATGGTGCCACACGCTTCCTCGGGGTGCGGAGCAGCAACAAGAAAAAGGTGATCGACAAGAACCCGAAGATCGCCGTGTACGTGGGCCTCAAGTCGAGAAACGCCAGCAGCCCCAGCACGAGCGACAGCACGAATCCGGTTGTGAAGATCAGGCGTGCAGGGCTGGTGTGAGATGCCCTGAGGGTGCTCGCCTGTCGTGGGCCATCAGGGATCATGGAGGCATCAGGCAAGCCGGTGGTCACCGGTGTGGCGTTGTCTTTGCTCGAGACGACAGGCTGTTGCCCGGCATCGAGAAAGCCCACTGGCTCCGGCGGGAGCGAGACCCGCTCGCAGACCGGACAGCGCAGCCACCCGTCCCAGCCGTCGGACCGTGTCTCGAGCTGCACGCGGCAATGCGGGCACGAATACGAAACGAGCAAAGCCGTCTCCGATCTCACTTCGTGGCTCGACCCAGGTTGGCTTTTCGCCTGGTCTCCACGCGTACAACAACAAGGACCAAGGACCAAGGACTGACGACTCATCCTATTCACCAAATCCGGGGCCCGCAACGCCCCGACGCGGCGAGACGACCGACCAAGGACCAAGGACGTCATTAGTCATTAGTCATTAGTCATTAGTCCTTAGCAACAAGACCAAGGACCAAGGACCAAGGACCAAGGACCAAGGACCAAGGACCAAGGACCAAGGACCAAGGACCAAGGACCAAGGACCAAGGACGTCATTAGTCCTTAGTCCTTGGCAACAAGACCAAGGACTAAGGACCAAGGACTAAGGACCAAGGACTAAGGACCAAGGACTAAGGACCAAGGACTAAGGACCAAGGACTAAGGACCAAGGACTAAGGACCAAGGACTAAGGACTAAGACCAAGGACCAAGGACCAAGGACGAACAACCCTCTTTCGACCCACGGGTCCGGCGCGTACGATGCTGAGTCATGGCCATCGACATTCGACCGTTCCGGGAACCCGATCGCCCTGTCGTGCGCGAGTTGACCATCGCGTCGTTCGAAGGCGTTTCGATCGACCACAATATCGATCTGCGGCTCGGCCCGATCGCGGGGCGCGACTGGCGATGGCGGAAGGCGCGCGACGTCGACCGGGACATCGACTTACTCGGCGCGGAGCTGGCGGTCGCCGAGGACGACCAGTCCGGCGCGGTGGTCGGCTACGTGACGATGCAATGTGACGCCGAGTCGCGGATCGGCTGGATCCACAACCTGGTCGTCGCCGGAGCGGCGCGGGGCCAGGGGCTGGGCCGCCGGTTGATCGAGCACGCCCTGTCGCATTTCCGCGCCGCCGGAATGACCGTGGCCAAGATCGAAACCCTCGAGCAGAACGCGATCGGCCGGCAACTCTACCCCTCGCTCGGGTTCATCGAGGTCGCCCGGCAGATCCACTACGCAAAGCCCCTCTCCAATGACCCAGGGCCCGATTCCTTCTGAAGCCGCCGCGCATGCCGCGCCGGCGCAGGTCGAGATGCGTCATGTTTTCAAGAGCTTTGGGGGGGCGCGCGCGCTGCGGGACGTGTCGTTCACAGCGAGGGGGGGTGAGGTCCACGCCGTTTGCGGCGAGAATGGAGCGGGCAAGAGTACCTTGATGAAGATCCTGGCCGGCGCGATCACCGAATACGAGGGCGAGATCCACTTGAGCGGCAGGCCGGTCCGGTTCTCGGGTCCTCGGGAGGCCGAGGACGCCGGGATCCGGATCATCTACCAGGAGCTGAACCTCGTTCCCCAGCTCACGGTCGCCGACAACATCTTCCTGGGCCGTGAGCAGACCTGGGGAGGCCGGCTCGGCTGGCTGAACAACCGTGCGATGGACGAAGCGGCGAGGCGGCTCTTCGAAGGCTTGGGCGCCGCGATCGCACCGCGGACCAAGGTCGGCGACCTGCGAATCGGCGATCAACAGATGGTCGAGATCGCCAAGGCGCTGGCGTTCGATGCCGCGATCGTGATCATGGACGAACCTACGTCCGCGCTGTCGGACTCCGAGGTCGCGCGGCTGTTCCGCGTCATCGCCGGCCTGCGCAAGGCCGGAACGACCGTCATCTACATCAGCCACAAGATGAACGAGGTCTTCACCCTCGCCGACCAGGTGACCGTGCTCCGCGACGGCCAGTTCGTCGCCAGCGCCGCGCGAGGTGAGACCTCGCCCGACCAGGTCGTCCGCTGGATGGTGGGCCGTGAGATCGCCGCGCTGAACTACGTCCCGCATCCGATCGCCGAGCAGGCGGTGCTCGATGTGGAGGGCCTGTCGCTCCCCAGCCCGCACGGGAGCGGCCGGCCCAGCTTGCGGAACATCACGTTCTCGGTCCGGGCCGGCGAGGTTTTGGGGATCGCGGGGCTACTGGGCGCCGGCCGAACCGAGCTGCTGGAAGCGATCTTTGGCGCCAGTCCGTCCCGGCCGGCCGGAACGATCCGGCTCGATGGCCGCCGGGTTCGGTTCAAGCATCCCGACGAAGCCATCAAGGCCGGCATCGCCATGGTGACTGAAGACCGCAAGACTCTGGGGCTGTTCGATCGCATGACAGTCGCCGAGAACATCACGCTCCGGCGCCTCCCCGAGCTGACCATTGGACCGCTCGTCGACCCGCGCGCCGAGAATCGCGCCGTGGCCTGGTCCATCAAGGAGCTGGCGATCAAGACGGCCGGCGGCAACGTTCCGGTGACCAGCCTCTCGGGCGGCAATCAGCAGAAATGCATCCTCGCCCGCTGGCTCTTGATCGAGCCGAAGGTCCTCTTGCTCGACGAACCCACCCGCGGCATCGACGTCGGCGCCAAGGCCGAGATCTACCAACTGGTCCGCCGCCTGGCGTCCCAGCGCCGTGCCATCATCATGACCTCGAGCGAACTACCCGAGCTGCTGGCCGTTTCGGACCGCATCATCGTCCTCTGCGAGGGAAGGATCGCCGCCGAAATTCCCCGCGCCCTGGCCACTGAGGAGGCCATCATGCACGCCGCAACCTCATTCCTCGACCGGACCAAGGCCGGCGCGACCGATAACCCCTGACCCCGCCTATTCTCGGAAGAACTGGAGACCGCAATGCGCCCCCTTGTATTGATTAGCATCGTCAGCCTCGGATGGTCGCTCACGGCCTCCGCGGCCGAATTCCCCAAGTTTCAGACCCAGGAGATCGATCCGCATGCCGGCTCGATCTGCTACGCCGTCACGGTCGCCGACGTGAACGGCGACCACAAGCTCGACGTGGTGGCCGTGACCGAGGATGCCGTCGTCTGGTACGAGAACCCAAGCTGGCGCAAACAAGACATCACTCGAGGAGCGACAGCCCGGGATAATGTCTGCATCCAGCCGCACGACGTCGATGGCGACGGCCGGATCGATTTCGCCCTGGGCGCCGGCTGGCGCGCACCCGACACCAAGAACCCCAGCACGCTCCAATGGCTCGGCCGCGACTCGGAAGGCGCCTGGAAAATCCACCCCATCCGGTTCGAGGAGCCCACGTTGCACCGCCTCCGCTGGGGCGACGTGAAAGGGACGGGCAAGAAACAGCTCGTCGTCACCCCCTTGCAGGGACGCGGCACCAAGGGACCGAGCTGGGGCGAAGGGCGGGGGGTCCACGTTCTCGTTTACGACGTTCCCGAGAAACCGGCAAAGGAGCCCTGGCCGGTCGAAATCGCCGACTCGACACTGCACACGATCCACAACCTTCAGCTCCTCGACCTCGACGGTGATCGCCGCGACGAGATCGTGGCCGCATCCTGGGAAGGTGTTTTCATCCTTCACCGCGACTCGGCGGGGCACTGGACGAAGACGCGAATTGGTACCGGCAACCAGGATTCAACCCCCTTCAAAGGGTCAAGCGAGGTCAAGGTGGGCCGCTTGCGGACCGGCTCTCCCTACATCGCCACGATCGAGCCCTGGCACGGGCATCAGGTCGTGGTCTACACTCCCGGCGAGTCTCAACCGGACTCCGGCGGTGCCGGAGGAACCTTCGGGCATGGCCTGTGGTCGCGCCAGGTAATTGCCGAGCCGTTGCAATGGGGTCATGCCGTCTGGTGTGCCGACCTCGACGGCGATGGCGATGACGAGCTGATCATCGGCCAGCGCGACCCGAACAAGCCCGGCGCCGCCGGTTCGCGCGGCCCCGGTGTCTTTGTGTTCGACCCGAAGGCAGGGTCGACCCCTCTGGCCTTCGAACGACACACCGTCGACGACGGAGGCATGGGCTGCGAAGACGCCGTGGCCGCCGATCTCGATGGGGACGGACGCCCGGACATCATCGCCGGCGGCCGTTCCACGCATAATGTCAAGATTTACTGGAACCGCAAGTAGGGTGGGTCGAGCCGCGACACGTCGCGGTGAGGCCCACCGGGACTGCCGTGGCGATCGGTGGGCCTCACGATGCAAAGCATCGTTTCGACCCACCCTACGACCGTTGCGGCTCTGCCGCGTTAGGCAGTGAAGACGGTCCGGAGCGTATTCACGATCGAAAAAAATAGGGATTTTGGAGGAATCTTGTAAGGTTCGCTACCCGAGACCCGTATCTTGGGTGAAACAACGTCGACGCCGCGCCAGGACGTGCTGGCGCCGCCACCCGGGGAACCCCACCATGAATGCGTGTCCCAACGACAGCGTCTTGTTGCAGTTTCTCGACGGGGACCTCAATGCCGAGGACGACGCCCGGATCCTGGCGCATCTCGAGGACTGCGTCGTCTGTCAGGAGCACCTGGAGCGGCTGACTGGAGGTCGCCCCCTGGCTGGAGAAGGACCGCTGATCGAGACGGTGCGAACCGACCCCGACTCGACGGCGGGTCGTCCCGGGACCGAGGTCGTCGCCCGTGATGAGAGTGCTCACGAGTCCCCGGGCGATTCGGGCCGTTCCCCGTCGACGGACCCCAGTGAGCCCGGCTCGAGAGTGGATGAGGTCCGGGGCCCGGAATCGTCGCGGGGCTTCGCCTCCGCTCCAGAGTCGAGCCAGGGCGGTAGCACGGAGGAACCCGATGCCGGCGAAGAGGCCGAAGTAGACGACCCCGACCGGACGGCCACGGCTTCCGGATCCGATCCGGAGACAGCTCAGGTCCGACGCAAGCCGGCTCCGGAGGACTCGCCAGCCATCCCCGGCTACGACGTCCTCCAGCGGCTGGGCGAAGGGGGCATGGGGGTCGTTTACAAGGCGCGGCACCACGGGCTGAAACGCCTGGTCGCCTTGAAGATGATCCGCGGCGGCAGTCAGGCGCGGGCCGACCAATTTTTACGCTTCCGCAAGGAGGCCGAGGCGGTCGCGCGGCTGCGGCACCCCAACATCATTCAGATCTACGACATCGGCGAAGCGGCCGGCCTGCCGTTCGTCGCCCTCGAGCTGCTCGACGGCGGCGGCCTCGACGACCACTTGGCGGGCACGCCCCAGCCGGGCAACCAGACGGCCGAACTGATGGTGACTCTGGCCCGGGCCGTCCATGTCGCGCACCAGGCCGGGATCGTCCACCGCGATCTCAAGCCGACCAACGTCTTGTACACCTCCGACGGCGTGCCCAAGATCACTGACTTCGGCCTGGCCAAGCGGATCGACTCGGACGATGGCCAGACCGAGAGCGGTCAGATCATGGGCTCGCCCAGCTACATGGCCCCCGAGCAAGCGCGAGGACATTCGCGAAACGTCGGGCCGCCGGCCGACGTCTACGCGCTGGGGGCGATCCTCTACGACATGCTCACGGGTCGTCCGCCCTTCAAGGCGGAAACCCCGCTGGAGACGGTCCGCCAGGTCCTCGACGATGACCCAGTGACGCCGTCGCGGCTGGTCCCCCGGGTGCCGCGCGACCTGGAGACGATCTGCCTGAAGTGCCTGCACAAGGACCCGGCCAAACGATACGAATCCGCCGAGGCGATGGCCGGCGACCTGGAACGGTACCTTCGCGGCGAGCCGATCCTGGCGCGGCGGACGGCGCTCTTGGAGCGCGGGTTCAAGTGGGTGTGTCGCCGTCCCTTCGCCGCGACGCTCCTGGCCCTTGCCGCCTTCGCGTTCCTGGGTGCCCTGGAACTCCAGCGGCGCTCGATTGAGGCGGACCGGCGAAAGAACGACCGGATCATCGCGCTCCAGGCCGATGGCACGAGAACGATCCTGCGTGCCAAGGACGAATTGGCCAGGAACAACCTGACCAACGCCGAAGTGACCCTCGCGACCCTGAAAGACAAGATCAAAGCGGAGGCCAAGCTGGAGGACCTGAATGTCGCCGTCCAGTTGCTCCTCGACGAGGTCAAGCAGCGCCAGGCCGAGCAACGCTCACGGGAATCCGACGAATTGCGTTACGCCGACTTCCTCCGGCTGCGGAATGAGGCCCTGCGTCACGATACCCAGTTCACCGGTCTGGACCTGCCCAGCAATCAAGACGCCACCCGCCGTGCGGCTCGAGCCGCCCTGAATCTTTACGCGGCCCCGGGCTCGGGCGATTCCTGGACGCTGGGACCGCTGCCGACGAGCTTGTCTCCGCCCAAACTGGCTGAGATTGCCGAAGGCTGTTACAATCTGCTCTTGATCGCCGCGGAGGCGGAGCCTACCCCCGAGCAGGGACTGCGCCGGCTGGACGAGGCGGCTCGCTTGCGTCCTCCGACCACGGCCTACCATCTGCGGCGGGCAGCCTGCCTGACCAGGGCCGGGAACGTGGCGAAGGCCGAACAGGAGCGTGGCGAGGCGGAACGTCTGAAACCGACCACGGCGTTCGACCATTTCTTGATCGGGCAGGAAGCTTACAAGCGGCAGGACTCGATCGGGGCGCTTCGGCATTTCGACCGGTCCATTCAACTTCAACGCGATCAGTTCTGGGCCCACTGCTTGTCGGCCCTATGCTGGATGCGGCTCGATGGGCCCGTGCAGGCCAAGGCCAGCCTGAACACATGCCTGGAGCACGAGCCCGAATTCGCCTGGCTCTACATCCTCCGCGGCTTTGCTTCGAGCCTCATCCCCGCACCTTCCCGTCAGGAGGCCCAGCTCCGATTCGAGAACGCCGAAGCGGACTATGACCGGGCGAGGCAGCTCTTGGAGCGAACTCCGAACGACGAGCTGCGTTACATCCTGCTGGTCAACCGGGGTTTGCTCCGTTTCCAGCACGACATGCTCGACCAGGCCGCTACAGATCTCCAGGCGGCGATCCGGCTTAACGACCGTTCATCGCAAGCGTATGCCGCGCTGGCGGAGGTCTACCGGAAGCAGGGCAAGCCGGACGAGGCCGTCGGACAGTTCGGACGGGCCATCGAGCGCAGACCGGACTGGGCGCCTCTATACCGTGGCCGAGCCGACGTGCATCTCGCACGCAAGGAGCCGGCTCCGGTCCAGCGGGCGCAGGCGCTGGGTGACCTGGATCAGGCGATCCGGCTTGAAAAACCGGAGAACCCGGTGCTGGCGCGTGACCACACCAATCGGGGCCGGCTGCTGGCCCTCGATCATCGCGACGCCGACGCCCTGATGGCGTGGGATGCCGCGCTCAAGGTCGTCCGCGACTATCCCGACGCTCACCGTCTGCGGCTCGATCTGCTGCTCAAGCTGAAGCGTCACGACGACGTCATCCGATCTTGCGACGCGCTCATCGCCCGCGGCAAGGCGACGCCCGCGATTTACGAGCTGCGCGGCCTGGCCCGGTCCGAGCTGAAAGACTTCCCCGGCGCCATCGAGGACGTGACGAATGCGATGGCCCTGCGGCCGAACCGAGCGGCGCTCTTGAGCCGGCGTGGCTGGCTGTACATCGTCTCCGACGCGCCCCGGCTGGCGCTCCACGACTTCGAGGCCGCGATCCGCCTCGATCCTTCCGGCGGCGACGCCTACAACGGCCGTGGATTCGCCCGTCTGCGCCTGGGCGAGCATCGCGACGCCGTGGCGGACGCCGAGAAAGCCCTGGGCCTCGGCGAGCCGACCTCGCACCTGTTGTACAACGCCGCCCGGGTCTATGCGCTGGCGGCCGTCGTCGCCGCAGCCGAGGTCCGGAAGAAGGGTCAGGAGACCGTGACGCTGGTGACCCGGTACCAGGACCGCGCCACCGAATTGCTCCGCGAGGCGCTGAAGCGGATGCCGGACGATCAGCGCGCGTCGTTCTGGCGCGACGTCGTTCCAGCCGACCCGGCGCTCCGGGCGCTCCGCCGCCGCGTGTCGGCCCTTGAAGGGTCGGGTGATGTGCAGAAATCCTCCCTCGCCCCCGCGGGGAGAGCGTGGCCGAAGGCCGGGTGAGGGGCTAGCGCTGGGCGCGGGTCTCCTGACCCCGCCCTCTCCACGACCGAAGGTCTCCCTCCTCTCGTGGCGGAAGGCCGGCTGAGGGGGAAGCGGAGTCCGCAGCTTAGCTCAGTGTGTGAGTCGCTTGAACGACAGAGCCGAAACCAGCGCAGGACGATCCACGATGATCACTCCTCTCCGCCCCACGAAGCACGCCCGCTCTGCAGGTCATCGGCTTCATCACCGTCGTCGGGCAATTTCGCGCACCGCACCGTTTAGCGGAACGCTCTTCCGGCTCCGCCCCTGCCTGGAGCTGATGGAGGACCGGACGCTCCTGTCCACGTTCCTGGTGAGCAATACCGGCGACAGCGGCCCCGGCTCGCTCCGGCAGGCGATCCTCGATTCCAACAATGCCATCGGAGCGCCGAACACGATCGACTTCGACATCTCGGGGACCGGGGCGCAAACGATCGTTCCGCTCTCTTCTCTGTCGGCAATCACCAACCCGGTGCTGATCGACGGCTTCTCCCAGTCGGGTTACATTGGTACACCGCTCGTCGAGATCAATGGAAGTCAAGCCGGCGGCGGCGACGGCCTGACCATCACCGGCTCAGGCGTCACCATCCGCGGCCTGGACATCAACGGTTTTCCTCAGGGCGCCGGCATCCACATCACCGGGACCAGCGCGACCCGGAACTGGATCTACGGTAACTTCCTCGGTACCGATCCCAGCGGAACGGTCGGCGAGCCCAACGATTCGGGTGTCGAGATCGACGCGGGCGCTGTCAGCAACCTGATCGGGACCAACGGCGATGGCGTCAACGACGCGGCCGAGCGGAACCTGCTCAGCGGCAACCTGTTCGCCGGTGTCTGGATCACCGGGCAAGGGACGAATGGCAACGCCGTTGCGGGCAACTTCCTCGGCACTGACATCTCGGGTTCAGTCGCTCTGAACAACGGCACACAGCCGCTCGTCGACTCGCAGGGAAATTACTTCGGCGGCGGTGTGGCGATTGCCGGTGGCGCCTCGGGCAACCGGATCGGCACTGACGGCGCGAGCGTCGACGATGTGGGCGAGCGCAACGTCATCGCGGGGAGCAACAATGATGCGATTGACATCTGGGGCACTGGAACCGATGGCAACCTGGTCGCGGGCAACTTCATCGGGACCGACGTGACCGGGACTCGCGCTTTGGGCATCGCCGGTGATGGCGTCTTCCTCGCCGAAGGCGCCTCGTCGAACTGGATCGGGGTCAACCCGAACGGCGGCACGGCCGTCCGCGATGAAGGAAACGTGATCTCCGGCAACGGGTTTTATGGCATTCAAATTTTGGTCGGAAGTAACGACAACGTCGTGGCCGGCAATGAGATCGGCACCGATTCGACGGGCACCCTGTCATTACCGAACCCTGCCGGGATCGACATCGAATACTCCAGCGGCAACACGATTGGGGGCGACACTGCAGTCGCGGGGAACCTCATCACCAACAACCATGGGACGGGCGTCGATGTGATCGGCAGCGATTCCGTCGGCGACCAGATCGTCGCCAATCGCATCTTCGGTAATACGAGACAGGCCATCGACCTCGGTGACGACGGGGTCACTTACAATTCCACCTCTCCCCGCCAGGGGCCGAACAACCTCCAGAACTTCCCGATCGTCGTCACCACCGCTGACGGCTCGCTCGAGGGCTGGCTGGGCGGCAGCACGCCCGACACGCCCTTCCACCTCGAGTTCTTCGCCAGCGCCGGATACAACTCGGACGGGTCGGGGGAAGCCCAGGACTACCTTGGCTCGTTGGAAGTCACGACCGATAGCCAGGGTCAGGTGCAGTTTGATGTGCCGTTCACGCCACCGCCCGGACTACCCATCGTGACGGCCACGGCCACCGACCCTCAGGGCAACACGTCCGAAGTCTCGGCACTGCGTCGAGGCGAACTGAGTCAACCCACCATGACTCCCCGCGTTACCCCCGGCCAGCCTCTGGTCTTCTCCGCCGCGGCCGGTGACGCGATCGTGTTGCAGGATCCCGATGCCGGGCCGCTCGACCCGACGTGGTCTCTGACGCTCGCCGTCTCGACAGGCACGCTGACGCTGGCGAACACCACCGGATTGACCGGGTCGGGGAACGCGACCGGATCGTTATCGTACAGCGGCCTCCTTTCGGCGCTGAATTCGGCACTGTCCGGAATGACTTATACGCCGGGGGGATTCCAGGGCAATGCCACGCTGAGCATCGACGCCGGATCGGATGGTGCAACGCCGGTCCAGGTCCCGATCGTCGTTACCGACGGTGTTTTCGTGGTGACGACGACGGCCGACAACGGCCCGGGCTCGCTCCGCCAGGCGATCCTCGACTCCAACGCAGTGACCGGCGGGACGAATACCGTCGACTTCGACATCGCTGGTCCAGGTGCGCAGACGATCTCACTCCTCTCGCCACTTCCGCCCATCACCACTTCCGTCCTGATCGACGGCACATCCCAGCCGGGTTACGCCGGCGCGCCGCTGATCGAGCTCTCCGGCACCCAGGCCGGAACCGGCAATGGCCTGACGATCACGTCCTCCGGGTCGACCATCCGCGGCCTGGACTTGAGTGGCTTCCTCGAGGGTGCGGGGATCCTCATCTCCGGAACGAGTGCGACCGGCAACTCGATCGAAGCCAACGACATCGGCACCGATCCCACCGGCTTGTCGGCGGCACCCAATGACTTTGGCGTTCAAATCCTGGGCGGGGCCAGCGACAACCTGGTGGGCGGGGCCACCGCCGCCCTTGGCAACCTGATCGCTTTCAATTCCGGGCCGGGCGTCGACGTTGAGGGCGACGGCACCGTCGGCAACCAGGTCACCGCCAACCGCATCTTCGCCAACGACGCCTCTCCCACGCCCAACCCCGCGGGGGCCCTCAAGTTCGATGGATCGAGCTACGTCAGCTTGCCCAACGGACTGATCGACGGTTCCGGGCCGAGCGAGACCCTCGAGGCCTGGTTCCAGACCACCAGTGGCGGTGTCATCTTCGGCTATCAGACCTGGAGCGCACCAGGGATTTATGCGGGCAACGGCTGGGATCCGGCGGTCTATGTCGGCACGGACGGCAAGCTCCATGGCGGGTCGTACGACAACGGTATCGACCAGGTCACGTCGAATACCACCGTCAACGACGGCAAGTGGCACAACGTTGCCCTCGTCGTTGACGGGGTGGCCAAGACGATGACCCTCTACCTGGATGGCCAGCTCATCGGGTCCGTGCCGGGATCGTTTCAGGTCCTCTCCGGCAGCTTCAACCAGATCGGGACCGGATACACGGGCCAAGGTTGGCTGGCGACGAACCAGAGCTGGTATGGCTTCGTCGGCGAGATCGACGAAGTGCGGATCTGGAGCGTCGCGCGATCGGCCGGCGAGATCAGTCAGGACACGATGACCGTACCCAGCAGCACCGAGCCGGGCCTGGAGGCCTACTACCCGCTCGACGAAGGCCATGGGGCAACCGCGTACGACCAGACTCCCAACCACAACGACGGCACGCTGGCGGGTACCAACGGTGATCTCCCCACCTGGGTCAACGACAGCGGCGAGGCCATCGACCTCGGCGGCGATGGAATCACTTACAACTCCAATGCACCTCGCCAGGGACCCAACAACTTCCAGAATTTCCCCGTCGTCGTCACCACCGCCGGCGGCGGGCTCGAGGGCTGGCTGGGCGGCAGCACGCCCGACACGACCTTCCGCATCGATGTCTTTGCCAGCGCCGGCTACGGGCCGGGCGGCGCGGGGGAGGCCGAGGACTACCTCGGATCGCTGGAGGTGACGACCGACAGCCTGGGCCAGGCCGTCTTCGACGTGCCGTTCACGCCGCCTGCCGGTCTGCCGGAGGTGACTGCCACGGCCACCGACCCCGGGGGCAACACCTCTGAGGTCTCGGCCCTGCGCCGGGCCACTCTGGAGGGGCCGGCCCAGTCCGTTCGCCTGGTTCCCGGCCGGCCGCTCATCTTCTCGGCCGCCTCCGGCGATGGCATCGCCCTGCAAGCCCGGGATAGCGGGCCATTGAGCCCGGAGTGGGACGTGACTCTGTTCGTCGCCGCCGGGACGCTCACGCTCTCGGGAACCGCCGGCCTCGCCGGCTCGGGCGATGGCACCGGAACACTGCAATATCAAGGAGACCTCCTCGCTCTCAACGCAGCGCTCGAGGGTCTAACCTTGACTCCGCCGCCCGGGTTCGAAGGCGACGCCACGCTGAGCGTGACTGCCCGGTCGGCTGGCGCGGTGCTCGTCCAGGGGCACATCGCGATCACGAGCGGAGTTTTCCCGGTCACGAATACGAACGACAGTGGTCCCGGCTCGCTGCGGCAGGCGATCCTCGACTCGAACACCGCCGCGGGTGGCACCAACATCGTCAAGTTCGCAATCGCGGGCCCGGGTGTCCAGACGATCGCGCCCGCGTCGCCCCTGCCGCCGATCGCGAACCCTGTTTTGATCGACGGCTTCTCCCAGCCTGGTTACGGCGGCGCGCCGCTGATCGAGCTCTCCGGCACCCAGGCCGGAACCGGCGACGGCCTGACGATCACAGGCCCCGGGGCGACCATCCGCGGCCTGGACGTGAGCGGCTTCCTCGAGGGTGCGGGGATCCTCATCACCGGAACGAGTGCGACCGGCAACTCGATCGAAGCCAACGACATCGGCACCGATCCCAGCGGCTCGTCGGCGGCACCCAATGACTTTGGCGTTCAAATCCTGGGCGGGGCCAGCGACAACCTGGTGGGCGGGGCCACCGCCGCCCTTGGCAACCTGATCGCTTTCAATTCCGGGCCGGGCGTCGACGTTGAGGGTAACGGCACCGTCGGCAACCAGGTCACCGCCAACCGCATCTTCGCCAACGACGCCTCTCCCACGCCCACCCCCGCGGGGTCCATCCAGTTCGATGGATCGAGCTACGTCAACTTGCCCAACGGCCTGATCGACGGCTCCGAGCCGAGCGAGACCCTCGAGGCCTGGTTCCAGACCACCAGCGGTGGTGTCATTTTCGGCTATCAGGCGGCGAGCGCAGGGCAATATCCGTCCAACGGATGGGTTCCGGAGCTCTATGTCGGCACCGACGGCAAGCTCTACGGTGGGTCGTATAACACGAATACCGGCTCGATCGAGCAGGTCACGTCCAATGTCACTGTCAACGACGCGCGGTGGCACAATGTCGCCCTCGTCATCGACGGCGATGCCGGGACAATGACCTTCTACGTCGATGGCGAGCTCATCGGGTCCGTGTCGAAATCGCCTCAGTACCTCAACGACAGCTTCAACCAGATCGGGACCGGATACACGGACTACTGGCCGGCCACTCCCGGGGGCTGGTATGGCTTCGTCGGCCGGATCGACGATGTCCGAGTCTGGAGCGAGGCGCGCTCGGCTGGCGATATCAGCCAGGACATCAGCGCGGCGCCCGGCGGCACGGAGCCGGGCCTGCAGGCGTACTACACCTTCGACGAAGGCCAGGGGGCGACCGCGTACGACCAGACCCCCAACCACAACGACGGCACGCTGGCGGGAACCAACGGCGATCTCCCCACCTGGTTGATCGGCAGCGGCCAGGCCATCGACCTCGGCGGCGATGGAATCACCTACAACTCCGATGCACCTCGCCAGGGACCGAACAACTTCCAGAATTTCCCCATCGTCGTCACCACCGCCGGCGGCGGGCTCGAGGGCTGGCTGGGCGGCAGCACGCCGGACACGACCTTCCGCATCGATCTCTTCGCCAGCTCCGGCTTCAGTCCCGGCGGAGCCGGCGAGGCGGAGGATGTTCTCGGGTCGCTGGAGGTGACCACGGACAATCAGGGCCAGGCCGTCTTCCGCATCCCGTTCACTCCGCCGGCCGGCCGGCCCGTGGTCACCGCCACGGCCACCGACCCCGATGGCAACACGTCCGAGATCTCGGCGCTGCGACGGGCCGTCCTCCAGGCGCCGACGCAGTATGTTCACGATGTTCCCGGTCAGCCGCTGCTGTTCTCGGCCGCGTCGGGCGATGGCATCGCCCTGCAAGATCCGGGTGCCGGGCCGTTCGACCTGACATGGGACCTGACGTTGTCGATCGTGGGCGGGACCCTGACATTACGGAGCACCGCTGGCCTGACCGGCTCCGGCAACGGGACCGGATCGTTGTCGTACAGCGGTCCGATCTCGGTGCTCGACACGGCGCTCGCGGGTTTGACCTTCACGCCGCTGCCGGAGTTCCGTGGCAACACGACACTGAGCCTGGATGCAGAGTCGGACGGCGCGAGGTCAATCCAGGCCCGGGTTCCGATTACAAACGGCGTTTTCGTGGTCACCACCACGGCCGATAGCGGCCTGGGCTCGCTCCGCCAGGCGATCCTCGACTCCAACGCGGTGACCGGCGAGACGAATACCGTCGACTTCGATATCGCCGGTCCAGGCGTGCGGACGATCTCACTCCTCTCGCCACTTCCGCCCATCATCAGCTCCGTCCTGATCGACGGCACGTCTCAGCCGGGCTATGCCGGCTCACCGCTGATCGCGCTGGATACGGCGCCCTCCGGCAGCTCCGACGGCCTGACGATCGCCGGCTCGAATCTCAGCGTGCGCGGCCTGGCGAGCATCGACTTCGCATTCGGGAGCGCCAACGCTTCGGACGTGTTGACCGTCCTGTCCGCTCCCCGTCAGCCGGGCCAGGTTGGCAAGGCGGGCCAGGTCGATTCGTACCGGATCGACACGTCCACTGACACACTCCTGGTCGCGCGGGTCCACGCCGACGGCCTCTCGACCCGCCTCTCGCTGAGGGACTCGCACGGCGCACTGCTCGTCTTGAGCGATGGAATCTCCCCCAGCAACCTGGATGACCAGGTCGACGAACACCTCCCGGCCGGGACCTATTACCTCGAGGTGGACAGCACCGGGCAGACGGGCGATTACACCCTGACGGCCACCCTGACATCGGCTTCCCCCCCTTTCCAGACTGTTCCTGTCTCCGGGAGCTTTTTCGGCCCAGAAGGGATGGTCGTCGGCGACTTCAATGGTGACGGCATCCCCGACATCGCGACCCCGGGCGGCGTCGAGCTCGGAGTCGGAGATGGGACGTTCCGCAGCCCCTCGAAAGGTTTGCCGTTACCCAACTCTTACGATTTTTATACGGCGATGGCGGAAGGCGACTTCTTCAACGATGGACATCTCGACCTGGTCATTGCCGATGAGACGACGGATAGCATCCTGTTGCTTCGCGGCAACGGTGACGGCACCTTTCAGGTCCCGGTGTCCGTTTCGGCGAGTGATTTCCCGGCCGGGGACTTCCCGACGGCCCTGGTCGCCGCGGATTTCAACGGCGACGGCAACCTCGACCTGGCCGTGGCCTGCTCGAATAACGGGACCGGTCCGGGCGGCGTGGTTATCCTCCTGGGCAATGGTAACGGCGCCTTCCAGCCGCCTCTGGACTACCCAGCGGGGTCCATCGCGTACACTGCCGACCTGGTCGCCGGTGATTTCAGCGGAGACGGCCACCTCGACCTGGCCGTCACGAGCTTTTATCAAGGTACCATCACCGTGCTCATGGGCAACGGCGATGGCACCTTCGGGGCCCCAAAATCGTTTGCGACGGGAGGTTATCCCTACAGCATCGCGATCGGAGATTTCAACGGCGACGGCAAGCTGGACCTGGCGGTCAACGCCGGCTCCAACCTTGATAACTCGGGTGTCGCGGTTCTCCTGGGCAAAGGCGACGGCACGTTCCAGGCCCCGGAGCTCTACGCCGCGGGGTTCGGCCCCAATTCCGTCGTGGCGGGGGATTTCTACGGCAACGGGAAGCTCGACCTGGCGGTCGCGGACGCCTACGACAGCAACAACATCGATGTCCTGCGGGGCAACGGCGACGGGACCTTCCAACCGCCGCAGGTGTATTATTCCGTCAGCGACTCCAATTATCCCACGCTGGTGGCGGCGGATTTCCTCGGAAATGGCCGGCTCGACCTGGCCGAAACCAGCATCAGCACCAGCGGTGTCACGGTCCTGCTGCAGAATCCGGACGGCACGTTCGAGCCGCCCGGTCAGAACCAGGTGGTGGCAGCCGCTGACCCCAGCCTCGTCGTCGCCGGCGATTTCAATGGTAATGGAAAGCTCGACCTGATCGCTTCGAGCGAATACGCCTCCTCGATCCTCCCGGGCAATGGTGACGGCACGTTCCAGGTTCAGAAGCCGCCGCCGTTCGGTGACGGCAACACGAGCGCCGGTCAAGGTAACAGCGGCGGTACGGGCGTGACGGGCGACTTCAACGGTGATGGCCGGCTCGACCTGGTTATCGGTAGCAGCGTCGGACTTTATAGCGGGAAGATCACGGTGATGCTGGGCAACGGTGACGGCACCTTCCAAACTGGGGAGACCGAATCGCTGCCATTCCAGCCATTTATCCTGCTGGCGGGGGACTTCAACGGCGACGGGAAGCTTGATCTGGTCGCAACGGGCTACAACCACTCACCGCCCTACGAAGATATGATCGCTGTGCTGTTGGGGAACGGGGACGGGACGTTCCAGCCGCCGGAGACGATGACGTTGCCATTTGGTGGTGGTGTAGGCTCCATGGTCGCGGGGGACTTCACCGGGAACGGGAAGCTCGACCTGATCGTGGTGCCGGCCTACAGCGGCGAGATCGCGATGCTCCTGGGCAACGGGGACGGGACGTTCCAGCCCGCGAATTTCCTGTCGGTTCCCGGCCTCGAACCGTATAATCTGGTCGCGGCAGATTTCAACGGAGACGGCAAGCTCGATCTTGCCAGCACCGAGGGCACCACGGTCGCGGTCGCGATGGGCAACGGGGATGGCACGTTCCAGCCCGCGCAAATCTACCCAGTCAGTCTTTACCCCTACTACTTCATGGTGGCGGGAGACTTCAGCGGCAACGGCCACATCGACCTCGCTTGGGCAGGGTACTACTACAACCCCGTCACCCAGACCGATGTGACCGAAGTCTCGGTGCTCTTGGGGAACGGGGACGGGACGTTCCAGCCCGAGAAGACGACCGACCTGGGATCCCTGGGATACGGTCTCCAACCCCTCACCGGCAACGCGGTATCCTACGTGGCCGGCGACTTCAATGGCAACGGTCGCCAGGACCTGGCCTTCCTCAGTTCCGGTTCCAACGTCGTCACGATCCTCTTGAGCAACGGGGATGGCACGTTCAGCGACCCGGCGCTGGATGTGACGACTTCCCATGCCACTCCCCTCGTGGCCGATGTCAACGGCGACGGCACCCATGACGTGCTGGTCGTCGACGGGGCCGGCAATATCCTCTACCGCCAGGGCATCCCCGGGCAGCCCGGCGTCTTCGCGCCGCCCGTCACGGTCAACCCTCCGCTGCCGGACGGCTCGAATCCCTATGCCTCGCGCGACATCGCCTGGCTCCCGAACACCGATCAAGGCCCCGTGCTCGCCAGCGTCGACGCCAAGGACAACTTCATCTCGTTTTACGCTTACCGCGATGGCGGTTTCGTTCGGCTGAGCGGATCGCTCACGACCGGTCAGCTCCCGGCGCAGATCATCTCGGCCGACTTGAGCGGCGACGGATTGACCGACCTGGTGGTCCGCATTGCCGGCGATGGTACGCTTTCAGTCTACTTCGGCAGCCGGTTGACCGGCCCCATCGACCCGCTCGATCGCCCGACTTTCTCGGCACCGCTCACCATCTCCGTCGGCCTGGGCGTCTCCGACGTCCAGGCGGTCGACACCAGCGTCGACGGCCGCCTCGATCTGGTCGTCACCAACAAGCTGACCGGACAGGTGAGCGTCCTGCTCAACTTGGGTGGCGGGCAATTCGCAGCCCCCGTCCCTTATCGCACCGGGACTGGATTGTCCGAGATCGATCCCGGCGGCACACCCGAGGTCACGAGCCAGGAGGCGACGGCCGGCGTGGCCGCCGGGCCGCTCACGCCGGGCGGCCCGACCAGCCTCGTGACGATCAACTCGGGATCGGACACGATGGACATCCTCGCGGGCCTGGGCGGCGGCCGGTTCGCCAACCCAGTTGCCCTCGCGACCCAGGGGCCCGTGCAAGTCGTGCGCATGGCCGACTTCACCAGCAATGGGATCGACGACCTGGCCGTGCTCACCGCCGCCGGGGTGAGCATCTACCTGGGCGACGGCAATGGGGGATTCCTGCCCCTGACCACTTACGCGGTGCCGTCGGGATCCGACGGCCTGACAGTCGCCGATCTCACCGGTAACGGCAAGCTCGACCTGCTCGTGGGGGATGCCTACGGCGACGTACTGGTGCTGCTGGGCAACGGCGACGGTACCTTCGCGCCCTACCACAACGCCAGCCAGGCCGTCGAGCTGGCCGTGGCCGATCTGACCGGCAACGGCTCGAAGGACATCATCTACGCCGACCAGGGGCTGGATCGCGTGGTCGTCGACTACGGTGCCGGCAGTTCGACCGTGCTGGCCGATCAATCGTCGGGCCTGCTCGATCCCGGCGCCGTCAAGCTGGCGGATTTGAACGGCGATGGCATCCCCGACCTGATCGTCGCCAACAGCGGCAGCAACAACGTGCTGATCTACCCCGGGCTGGGCAACGGCCAGTTCGGGCCGGCGGTCAACGGCGGGAATGGCTATTTCGTGGGCACCAACCCGGTGGGGATCACGGTGGCCAACCTCACGGGCTCCTTGCCCGACCTGGTGGTGGCCGACAAGGGCTCCAACCAGGTGTCGATCCTGCTCAACCAATCGCAGCAGGGGGGCGCGATCTCGTTCTCGGCGGGGACACGGCTGAATTCGGGCGGCTCGGGGCCGGTATCCACGGTGGTGGGGAACTTCACCGGCGGAACCTTCCCCGACATGCTGATCACCAATAGCCAATCCAACGACGTCGTGTTGCTGCCGGGAGTGGGACAAGGGTTTTTCAATGACCAGAATCCGCGAAACTACTCCGTGGGCACCGATCCCGGCCAGACCTTCGTCGGCAACTTCAACGGCCAGACTGACCTGGTCACCGTCAACGCCGGGTCGAACGACCTCACGCTGATTGCCGGTTTCGAGGGCGCGAATCCGACGACCAGCACGATCACCTCCGGCGGGGTGGAACCGGATACCGCCTTCGCCTTCGGCTCCGGAGGCTTCGAGGACCTGGTCGTCGGCAATGGCGGCGATGGAGTGCTCTCGCTCTTCGAAGGTGGCCCGGGTGGCCTGGGGTTGACGTCGGCCGCGACCGAGCCGAACCTGCCCGACCCGACGGCGCTGGCGTTCTCGGCGTTGACCGGCGGCCAGGTGCAGTTCTACGCGGCGACCGCGGGCCACGAGTCGGCCGAGCTGGTGGCGATGAGTTTGGGCATCGACACCGCACCGATCTCCTCGTCCACCGCGACGCCTGTCGCAAATCCAGTGGCCCAACTGGTGCCGCTCTCCGAGTCGTCGCTGCCGCTGGTGGCGACGGTGCTGACACTCACGATCGCGGTGCCGGGAGACGAGCTCAACCTCGGCCTGGCGGAGACGCAGGCCACGGCGGTGGCCGCGTTCTTGCCGGGGACGGGCGTCTCCGTGGGCCAAGGTCTGTCGTCTCAGGGGCGCGGCGGCCCGGGGGGAGACGATGGTGCGGAATCGGACCTGCCGGGGGCGAATATTGCCGGCGCGGCCCCAGCGGCCATCGCACCGTGGGAGCGGTATGTGATCGGTCTCGACGAGGCGCTGGAGCAGTTCCGGCGCGAGAACCCCAACGGGGTTTCGGGTGCGCCGGCCCGGGACCCGGCGAGCGATCGTCCCGCTTCGCCACCCGCGGTGGGCGTGCCCACCCAGGGCGGGCCGACGAGCTTGAAATCGCGCCCCAACCCGGTTCCGAGCGGCGGCGAGCCCGATCGGACGGAGGAGCCGAGCCCGACCACCGCGGTCGACGCCATCGACATGGTCATTTCATCGCTGTGGGGAGAAGACAGGGCCAGTGACAGCCGAGAGCAACTGTCTCACTCGGACCGGCCGTCAGGTCGTTCGCACGACGTCGTGCCCCCGATCCGGCTGGTTGTCTCGCCTTCCCCGGACCATGGACCATGGACCAAGGACCAAGGACCAATCGCCAGCTTCGATCGCCGGACCGGTGTGATCCTTCCGCCCGGCCGTGAGCCGGGCAAAGACGAGCCGGACCTGGCTTTGACGTCCCTCGTCGTCGCCACAATGGCAACGGAGTGGGTTCATGCTTGGCGATGGCATCGCACTGTCCGACCGGGGTGGCCAAGCAGGGTGGGGAGTCCTGTTCGGCGTCGCCGCGTGTCGGCCCTTGACGGGTCGGATGATGGGGCCAGCGCTGGGCGCGGGTCTCCTGACCCCGCCCTCCCCAGACCGAAAGGGCTCCGATACAGCGAAGGATGGCCGAAGGCCGGGTGAGGGTGGGGTGATGAAAACTTGGGTTTG
Organism: Isosphaerales bacterium; assembly: GCA_044450785.1. GTDB lineage: Bacteria > Planctomycetota > Planctomycetia > Isosphaerales > Isosphaeraceae > JBIOJM01. The sequence goes on along the minus strand of JBIOJM010000017.1, from coordinate 321 downwards.
GATGGGTTTGGGGTTCATCCGGTTTCCATTGATGAAGGCGTCTAGTGTTCGGCGCGACTCCCCGGCCTCCGGCCGTGGGCCCGCGGGCACCCGAAGGGTCGCCACCGGTGTGCCCGAGTCTAGTGTTCGGCGCGGGTCTCACGACCCCGCCGGAGTGCCTGACCGGAGGTCTCCCGCGCTGTCTAGCCTGGATTCCCATGGCCCCGCTTTCCCCTAAATGTGTTGCCGCGGGAAGGCCGGTTTTCTCGGCGTTTTTTCCAAAGTGATCTAGATCACTTTTTAACTTAAACGTATTCTTCCACCGTGTTACCGCGCCCCACT
>JBIOJM010000016.1:0-59134 GCA_044450785.1 Isosphaerales bacterium | reverse complement strand
GCCACACGCTGAGCCAGCTCGTGCTCTTCGTGGGCCGAAAGCAGCGGCGTGCTATTGATGTCGTGCAAGTAAATCTGCAAGGGGGACGTCATGTTGGCTTCGCGGCGTTCGATCTGGCGAGGCGTCATTGCGGGTCGCTCCAAAAGGTGAGATCTGGCGCCAGGAGTATGATTGCGTGGATGTGCAAGGGTGCCGGCGCTCCCTCCAGACGCGCATAATCCAGCGGCGAAAATTGCTATACAAAACCTAGAACACGCTTGCTTGGGTGTCAATCAAGTCTGATCGACGGTGTGGCTGCCAGCGCGCGTTGGCAGCAAGTCTCTCATCCACGAGCGGCGAGGGAAGTGAGGCTGTGTGAGACACCCTTGCCGGAGCATTGAGGCCCACATTGGCTTCCGGAGCGGCCGAGACGGGTTAGTGACCTGCGGCAATGCGGCCGGCCCCTGCGAAGGGATGACCACGTCGAGCATGAAAACGATGTGGCACGCGCTGCCGGCGATCACGAAGAAGTGGAAGAGTTCATGCGCGGCGAAGACTCCCGGAAACAGCACCGGCCACCGCGCCAGATTCAGGACCGCTCCGACGCTGTAAAACATCCCACCCAGGGGGAGCGGCAGCAGCGTCCGGTGGGAATAGGTCTTCGCCAGCTCAAAGTAACAGAACAAGGCTCCCCAGCCCATGGTCAGGTAGATCAGCGTCGACACCCACATCGGCATCACACCCCCGCACCAGACTCGCGCGGCGCAGACGAGTGCGACAGTCCAGACCGTCGTCAGCGTTCCCCACCACCAAGAACCTCGCATCAGGGACCAAGCCACTGGTGTGTAGGTCCCCGCTATCAAGAGATAAATCCCCACATGGTCGAGCCGCTGGAGCTGGCCGAGAAGCTCGCCGCTCTGCCGGACAGCATGGAACAACGCGCTGATGCCGTAGCACAGCATCAAAGTGACGCCGAAAACCAGCAGGCACAGCGCCTTCACCCACTGATATCGCGCCGAGCCGTATCCTTGCCCCAAATTGCTGCAATCGTTGGGTCCGGTGCAACGTTTCCAGAGAACCCAGGTCACTGGCATCGCCAGCACCATTCCGGCACCGTGGCTCCAAGCGTTGATTGGCTCGCGCAGGTCGAACAGAAGCATGACGCCCCCGGAGACATGTAACCCTGGGTTTGGCTCGATCGAGAATTGGGCGGCGAGACAAGCGCTGCATCAACCTATTTTCGACACCGGCCCGGCCAGTCCTTGATGAATTGTTCGGCCATGTACTGTCGACTACCGCGCTGATCTGCGACAATTCAGATCGGGTGAGTAATCTGCAGGCCAGAAGGAGAACGGGCATGCGGGAGCGCGCGGGGTTTCGAGCTTGGGCACTGCTTGCGGCATCAGGGGTGGGTTTGGCGATTGGTGCCAGGGCTGGCCAGGCGGGGGATCACGATCTGGCGACGACGTCGGACCAGAATGAGCGTCCCCGCGCCGAATCGATCCGCGCGGCGGTCTTCCAGGCGTTGCCGCTGCTGGTCAAAGCCAGCGCCGACGTGTATCCCAAGCACCGCGATTGCTTCTCCTGCCACAACCAGGCCGTGCCGGCTGTGGCGCTGGGACTGGCCCGGCAGCGCGGGTTCGCGGTCGACGCCGGGACGCTGCGCGCCATCGCCGAGCATACCGAGGCCGACTTGAACGCGGCGCTCGACGATTATCGCAAGGGCCGAGGCCAACCGGGGGGCGTCATCCGCGCTGGTTATGCGCTCTGGGCGCTCGATGCCGCCGGCTGGGCACCCGATGAGACCACAGCCACCGTTGTCCACTACCTGGCCGTTGTCCCAGGGCAGCGCGACCACTGGATGGGGCAATCCAACCGACCACCTTCCGAATCGAGCGACTTTACAGCCACGGCGCTTGCGTTGCGCGGCCTGCAAGCGTTCGGCACCGCGAGCCCAACAGCAACGCTCAAGGCCCACGATCCGAGGGGGTCGGCCGATCGATCCCAGGTGGGCACGGGGACCACGTGGCGCGCGCGGGCGCTCCACTGGCTCAATCAAACCAAGCCGCGGGAGACGGAGGACCGAGTGTTCCGGCTCTGGGGCTTGAAACACGCGGGCGCCTCGTCCAGGGACCTCGCCACGGCTGTTGACGACCTGCTCCGGACCCAGCGGCCCGACGGTGGCTGGAGCCAGCTCGACGATTCGCCTGTTCCGCCAAAAGCCAAGGACGACAAAGGACGGGGCACCCCCCCGACCGCTCACTCCAGCGACGCCTATGGCACCGGCTCAGCGCTGGTGGCGCTCCACCTGGCCGGCGGAGTGGCCACCGACCTTCCCGCCTATCGTCGAGGGCTGGACTTCCTGATCCGGAGCCAGCGAGACGATGGCTCGTGGTTCGTCAAGTCGCGGAGCCACCCGTTTCAGACTTACTTCGAGAGCGGCTTCCCGCACGGGCCAGACCAGTTCATATCCGCTGCGGCGAGCGGCTGGGCCGTGGCCGCACTGGCGCTGGCCTGTCCGTCGCCGTGACGCTTGGGCCCTTATTGCACTTTCAGCAACTCGACCTCGAAGAGCAAGGTGGCTCCTGGGGGAATGACTGGGGGTGAGCCGTCGGCGCCGTAGCCCAGCTTGGCGGGGACCAACAACCGCCGCTTGCCGCCGGCCTTCATGGTCGAGACCCCTTCGTCCCAGCCTTTGATCACTTCGCCCTCGCTCACGCGAAATGAAAAAGGTTCACGGCGATCCACCGAGCTATCAAACTTCTTGCCCCTGGCGTTGTTCTGCCAGAGCCAGCCGGTATAGTGCACCACGCAGGTCTGGCCGGCCTTGGGGGCGGTTCCTCTCCCCTCCTTGACGTCCACATACTCGAGTCCGCTCTTGGTTTTTTCCCATTTTTCGACCAGCTTGACCTCGAAAAGCAAGGTGGCATCGGGGGGGATGACACCGCCGGCGCCGCGAGCACCGTAGGCCAGGCCGGCAGGGATCAATAATTCCCGTATGCCGCCGACTTTCATGGTCGAGACTCCCTCGTCCCAGCCTTTGATCACTTCGCGCTCGCCCACGTGGAACGAAAACGGCGTGCCCCGATCCAGTGAGCTATCGAACTTTTTGCCCTTGGCACCGTTTTCCCAGAGCCAGCCCGTGTAGTGCACCACGCAGGTCTGGCCGGTCTCGGGCGCTTCTCCGGTCCCTTCCTTGACGTCGCGGTATTCGAGCCCGCTCTCGGTCTTCTTCATTTTCTTGCTTTGATCCTTGTCCGTCTGGCGGGGATCCGCGGTGCGAGCGCCAGCCAACGCAACCAGGGAGAACGAAACCGCGAAAGCCATTGCCGTGAGGACAATTGAGCGCATCGGCGTGGTTGTGGTCATCATGAACGATTGAGCTCCTCTTTGGATTCTCGATTTTGGATTTTCGATCAGGGCCTGGCTCAACGGCCTGCGACCCTACCATAACGACCATCCCCCTTTCCATTTTAGATTTTCGATTTTGGATTGAACGACGGGAAGCTCGTTTCATGCTTGGGGCGGGCTTCCGGAAAAGTCCGCTGGCGGAATCGGCCGGATCGTCTATCCTGGGACAAGCGGACATTGATGAGAGATCGCGAGACGACTGATCGTGAAAACACTTCGACTGGGAGGAGACACGGCTCATGGTGGACGGCTTTTCCGTGGGAGACTGGATTGGTGGCCGGTTCCAGGTCTTCGACGTCCACGAAGGGGGGATGAGCCTGGTTTACGTGGTCAACGACCAGATGAATGGTCCCGGACCCAAGGTGGTTGCCCTCAAGACGTTGCGAAGAGAACTGCTGAGAAGTCGCATCCGAGTCAGCCGGTTCGCGGCGGAATGCCGGCTTTGGGTGCAGCTCGGTGAGCACCCGAACATCGTCCGGGCGCATTCGGTCGAGATCATCGATGGCCGGCCATACGTCGTACTCGAGCTGATCCAAGGGGGCGACCTGAACCGCTGGATCGGGACGCCACGACTGGACCTGCGGCAGGCGATCCGGTTCGGCTACCAGTTCTGCCTGGGGATGGAACACGCGTTACGCCAGGGGCTGCACTGCCACCGCGACATCAAGCCGGGCAATCTGCTGGTGACCGAGGATGGCACGCTGAAGATTACTGACTTTGGCCTGGCGCGGGTTTCCGAGGAGATGGTGGCCGTGCGCCCTGAGCTTCCCGACGGGTCGATCCCGCTGGCCGAGCCCACTGCTCCTCAGCCGATCATCTGGACTGATCCAAGAGACATGGAGTCGCGCGGGCCTGCCTCTCAGGTCAAGTCAAGCGCGGTAGTGATGACGCCCGAGGCGCACTCGACCGGCCCCCGCCCGAACGCCACAGGCAGGCGTGCGCCCGCTGAACCGTCCCAACCTCAAGCTTTCTCGTCCTCGGACCTGGCCGCTCGAGAGCAAAATCCGCCTGGGAACGTTGACCCGCATACCTTGACCACGGTTGAGAAGGAGGCGAGCGAATCCATTTCTCCCATCGAGACCTTCGACCCGCGCTTGACCCGTTCCGGCGCGCGGCTGGGTACGGGGGCGTACATGGCCCCCGAGCAATTCCGCGACCCCAGGTCCGTGGACGTCCGCGCCGACCTTTACGCCTTCGGCGTCGTCCTCTTCGAGATGATCACGGGGGGGCTTCCTTTCAAAGGCCGGTCGCTGGACGACCTTGGCCATCAGCATTCCCTGCACAAGCCCCCTTCGATCGTCGCGTCAGTCCACCCCCGCCACGCGAAGCTGGCCAAACGCATCGACGACGTGGTCCAGCGGTGCCTCAGGAAAGAGCCCGCTGATCGGTTCGGCTCGGTCGGCGAACTGCGCCAGACATTGAAACAGATCCTGGCGCAACTCCCGCGAAGGTAAAGATTTCGTTACGGTGGCTCGCAATGCCCGAGGACCCGTCACGCCGTCAGCCGTCGTTCGGGTTGCCCTGGGGATGAGCGTGAGGGGGTTCCCACGCCGAGGGAGGGTAGTCGTGGTAGGTTTCCGTCCACGTGTGGAGGCAACCCGCCGCGCCCAAGCTGGCAATCACCAGCACCAGAGCCGCCACGGCTCGCGCGATCCTCGCCATAACAAGTTCCTTATGTCATCGACGCGACTCGCCGCCGCCTGAAGTGGCAACGGGAACCAGCAGATCGTTCCGGGGGTAATAGGGAAGAGCCGGCAGTGCTGGGGCGGCACTGGTCACGACCGTCCCGGGAAATCCAGTCGCACCTGCGGCCGGCTGACGCGCGTCAACGCCCTGACCGGGGGAAGCCGCCGGGGGTGGCGGAGGCGTGGGTGACGTCATCGGTGGTGAGGAAGCGCTCGGCCCCGCGGCTGAGGGGTTTAGACCTGAAGAGGGAGTGGAACTCGCCGGGCGATTCGACTCAAGCGAATTCTGGATCGGCGGGCCGGTGTAGGTCCCGGGCGTCATTGAGTATCCCGGCCCATATGCCGGCATGGGAAAGTCATCGCACGTGTCGCAGTGAAAGAGGGAGTAGTGGGAGAAAGAACACCCCATCACGCCGGCGCCCAGCGCCATGGCCATCACCGCATTACGGAGCCTCACCATAACCGAAGTCCTTTCCGTGCCGGTTCCGACGAGACCGGCGATGGCCGTGGATCAACCCGCGCTCTACCGCCTCCGTGGGCAGGACAGGTCGCAAAGCCGGGCGAATCGAGTCGACCCGTCTCAACGGCGCAGCCCCGACGCCCACGTTGTTTCATTCGTTTCATCGGCCAAGTCCACCCCGAACGATGAGCCGAATTGGTTGAACAGTTGGCGGGTGATGGGTGACGGGTGACGGGTGGAAGTTGGAAGTCGAGCCTTGAGGGAATCGCACGTGTTTTGAAGTCCGTCGTACTGCCTTACCATTGGCCCGCCTTGCACACCCCTTTTCGGCCCGGGCCACCTTGGCGTATCATCGGCGTTGTCGAAGGGATCTGAAGGACCCACGACACGACCGCATCAAAATGGAGCATCGCGACCTCTTTTTTTTTCAGCCGGCCCCGCACCGAACCGACGATAGCAAACGAAAATCGTAGCCGATGCATCGACCCGGGGAGGCCGCCTAAATCTCGCGTGGCGGCACCTCCGCCCAAGCCGTTGCCGCATGCTCCGAAGGGTGAGACCACCTGATCATGACGCGACGATCCCGAGGCCGAGAAGTCGCCCTCCAGGTCTTGTACCAGGTCGAGCAGAACCCCGGAGTCTCCTCCGAGGAGATTCACCGGTTCATCCAGCGGCGGCTCCTGGAGGACCGCAAGCTCTGCGATTTCACGGAGGGGCTGATCGCCGGCGTCAAGGAACATCAGGCGCGGATCGACGCGATGATCTCTCAGGTTGCTGAGAACTGGCGACTGGACCGTATGGCCGCCATCGATCGCAACATCTTACGCCTGGGAGCGTACGAGATGCTGTTCTGCCCGGAGGTCCCCGCCAAGGTCGCCATCAACGAAGCGCTCGAGCTGGCCAAGCGATACAGCACTGCCCAGTCGAGTCGGTTCGTCAACGGCATTCTCGACCGGGTCCTGCAATGGCAAGTCCAGAAGCCGACGCCGGAACCAGATCAGGAGAAGGGCCAGGAACTGGGGGCCGAGGCCAAGCCGGAGATGCCCCCGCTCAAGCCGCCGCTGGATGAAACCATACACGAGTAACGCCGCTGGCGCGATCGCGTCATCCGTGCATTTGCATCGGTGTGACGCTGCTGACTTGCACGTGCACACGACGCATTCGGACGGGGTCTGCTCGCCCTGCGAGGTGGTGGTTGCCGCTGCGCGGGTGGGCCTGGCGGCCCTGGCGATCACCGACCACGACACGGTCTCAGCCCTGGAGGTGGCTCGTCCAGAGGCGGTGAGGTGGGGCGTCGAGCTGATTGCGGGGGTCGAGCTGACTTGTGGGCACGATCGCTACGAACTCCACATCCTGGGTCACTTCATCCGCGATCAAGACCCGGCGCTCTTGGAGGCGATGGCGTCGCTCCGCGCTGGCCGGGCGCAGCGAGTTGAAACAATAGCCGCGAGGCTGAAGACGCTAGGCCTCCGGATCGACCTGGACGCCGTCCGGCGGACGTTTCCCCGCGCCAATCTGGGCCGGCGCCATCTGGCCGATTTTCTGGCGCGAACACGCCAGGTAGCCAGCCAACGCGAGGCGTTCACCCGTTACCTGGGGGATGGATGCCCGGCCTGTGTGGACAAACCCCGGTTGGACGCTAGCCAGGCAATCGCCTTGATCCAAGGGGCCGGCGGGGTTGCCACCCTGGCACACCCCCCCTTCAACCTCCGGGAAAGCGCGATCCGAGCCCTCGCGCGCGAGGGCTTACGGGCCATCGAGGTCGACGGGCCCGGATTCTCAAGAAGCAAGAGCCGGCGGCTCCGCGCCTGGGCCGATCGGCTCGGTCTGGCCGCCATCGCCGGCAGCGATTTCCATGCTCCCGACCGACCCGGCCGCTGGGTCGGCGCGATCACCACGCCTCGAGACGACCTGGAACGGCTGCGCAACGCTGCGATTTTGGATTGAAGGACAGCAATGGCAATCTCAGGTTTACTGGAACGGTTCAAAAAAGGGCTGGCCAAGACGGCCCAGCTTTTCAACATCCGCTCATGGTTCGGCCGCAAGGTTGACCAGACGTTTCTCGACGACCTGGAGAGCCGGCTGATCCAGGCGGATGTGGGAGTGGCCGCGACGACTCGGCTGATCGGCCGAGTGCGTGAGGCATATGCCGAGAAGACGGCCGACGAGAACTTGCTGCGGTTCGTCAAGGCCGAGATCAAAGGGTTGCTGGCGGATCCCAGGCCAGGGACGCTTCTGGTCGCCGCCAAGCCGCCCACCGTCTATCTCATCGCCGGAGTCAACGGATCGGGCAAAACGACTTCGATCGCCAAGCTGGCGCAGCATCTGAAGGACCAAGGGAAGACGATCCTCCTGGCCGCTTGCGACACATTCCGCGCCGCGGCGGCCGATCAGCTCTCGATCTGGGCCGCTCGCGCCGGCTGCGAGATCGTCAAGGGAGCGCCCGGGGCTGATCCGGCCAGCGTGGCCCACGATGCCTGCCAGCGGGCACTGGCCCGCAATATCGACGTCTTGATCGTCGACACCGCCGGCCGGCTCCACACTCAGTCTCACCTGATGCGCGAGCTCGAGAAAATCCGCAACGTGATCCGGCGGCTCATCCCTGGCTCGCCGCACGAGGTCTTGCTGGTCATCGACGCCACCAACGGCCAAAACGCGATCCGGCAAGCTGAGGTGTTTACCAAGAGCATCGGCTGCACCGGCGTGATCCTCACCAAGCTTGACGGCACCGCCAAGGGGGGCGTCGTCGTTGCCGTGCGCCAGACGATGAACCTGCCGGTCAAGTTCGTGGGGATCGGCGAAGCCCTGGACGATCTTCAACCGTTTGACGCCGATACTTTTGTCGAGTCCGTTTTTCTTTGAATCCGATATTCTGCCGAATTTCTGCTTGTTTGCCAGCGATCACAACTGACTCCCCGACTGAAATCGTTGCCGATTGCGTCCCGCCGCCGCTATAATCTCTCACAGGTAGTCGCAAGCCAATTCCTCTCCCCACTTTGGTTTGCAATCCTGGCGGCGAGTTGGGCGCCTTGACCAAAGAACTCCTTCATTCAGGACCGACAGCGGTGGTGAGATGAACGTGGCACGTCTTTGGGCGCAGTACCGTGACGAGCTGGCAAGCGACCCTCTCCTGGTCCTGGCGCTTTCCGCGGCCTTGGTCGCGCTGGCGACCACGCCGCTGGCGTTCGCCGTTTTGGGCCGGCTCGGGTGGTTCAAAGCCCGGCGCGGACGGGTCATCCAACGGCCTGAGTTCTCGTCGATCGTCGCCGGCATGCTGCTGGTGATGGGAATCCCGGCCATCTTCGCGGCCTTGGTGATCAAGAGCCGGTCTTTTGACCGCAACCGCTACGAGTTCGACCCGAACCGGACCTGGTCGGTACTGGAACAAGGGAGAGGACTCCAAAGCCTCAAGGAGGCTGATGTGGCGGTGGTCCAGGAGATGGAACGGCTGGCGCTGGAGCGCAAGAACCTGGTCACGAACGTCAAGAAGCTGGATGAGGCCATGCTGGCGCTCCGGAGCGTGGCGGGCACCTCGCCGGCCGTGGTGCAGCGGTTCCCCGCGGTGTTGCAGTCGCTGGCCGGAGTACGCAAGAGCGTCGGTCTGGATGGCCCGCAGCAACTGCTCGATTCCACCGCTCCGCCGGTCGATCTGCGAATGGTGAATGCGGGCGGGGCTGGAACCAGCGCGAGTGTCGGAGGCGCGACGACATTGGTGCCGTCGCCAGTCGTTACGGCGTCCGCCACCTCGTCTTTCCCAACCCCAGCCGCCGCCAAGGTGACCGACAATGGTCTGAGCCCGGCCCAGGTCGAGGCCGAGCTGGCCACTGTGCCGGAGCCTCAGCGCAGGTTGGCCACCATGCTGCCGCTTTCGAACTTGCCGCCGGACTGGACCTTGGGCAAATCGGGAGAACGACACCTGGAAACGTTCAACGCCGACAACCTTTACGAGAAGATCGACGGCCGGGCCGAGAGCTTCATCCAATACGGCGTCAAGGGGATGGCCTATACCTTCTACCACCCGGCCGGCGACCCTTCGAACGAGCTTCAAGTTTACATCTTCGAGATGGGCGATTCTCTCAAGGCACTGGGCAAGTACGGCTCGGAGAAGCCCGACGAGTTCAAGGCCGTTGCGATCGGCAATGAGGGCTATACCAGCGCGGGGAGCATGTTGTTCTACTCGGGACGGTATTACACGCAGATCGTCTCGACGCAGGACGATCCCAAGTTCGCGGCCTTTGCGCTGGCATTGGCCGAGCGCGTGGCTGCCGTCCAGAAGCCGGGAGGCGCCCCGGTGGAGCCGCGTTCGGGCGGGAATACAGCCAGTCCAGCCGTGGCCGCGGCTGCAACCCACCAGTCGTCAACCGGTACGACCGGACCGGCACCGGCACGGGCGGTCCCTGGGCCCCCAGCCACAGGGGCCAAGCCGGCAACCACCGAAGCCAAGCCGGACACAGCCGAGGTCTCTCCGGCGACGTATTTCGCGCTCTTGCCGGCCCACGGCCGGCAAGGGGACGCCAAGTACGTCGCCCAAGACGTCTTCGGCTACAGCTTCCTCTCCGACGTCTTCATGGCCGATTACCAGGACGGAGACGTCACGTGGCAGGGGTTCCTCCGGCCCTACCGCGACACCCAGGAGGCCAAGGCGATCCTCGAGAAGTACGTCGCCAGCGTCAAGAAAGATGGCGCCCAGGTCAAAAGGCTTGCAGCCGAGGGAGCCGATGAAATGGTCGTCAGCGACAATATCGGCCTGGTCGACGTCGTGTTCCGCAAGGGCAACACCCTGGCCGGAGCCAACGGCGCCACCAGCGCGCCGCCAGCAGAGGCCTTCGCCCGAGTACTGGCCAAGAGCATGCCGGCTACCGTCCCGACGATTGGAAGCGGCAATTAGCCTGCCGGGGCTGCACGGTGACATCTTTTCGTTGGGCTCCGTGGTAGAATCTTCTCTCCGGTGTCTGTGGCACGATTCTTCTTCCCCAACCGAGGTCCACGATGGGCGAAAAAATGACCAGGACGCAACTGAAGAACCTGGAACGGTTTGGCGGGGTAAACCCGGCGGACCAGCCTTTTTCGCGCCGACAGTTCGCCACCCAGGTTGGCGGTTACGCTCTGGCGGCCGGTGGGGCCGTCGCCGGGGGCTTGTTGCTCCAGGACCGCTGGGGCATGGAAGGGGTCAAGCCGCCGCCGCCGGTGCGACTGAAGAACTACGCAGTCACGCTGCCGGTCGGCCGGCCCAGCATGGTCGTGGTCCGTTCCCGTCCCGTACGCGCCGAGGATCACACCTCCAAGGACGAGGAGCTGAAGGCCCGCGAGACACAGGCCTTCGCGATGGTCAAGGCCGCGCTCGACGCCATGGGGGGCGTGAGCCACTTCATCCAGAAGGGCGATGTCGTCGTCATCAAGCCGAACGTCGCCTTCGACAAGAACCCCGACCTGGCCGCGACGACCCAGCCCGACACGGTCTCGGCGGTGACGCGGCTCTGCTTGGGCGCCGGCGCGCGCAAGGTCATCGTCGCCGACAACCCGATCAACAACCCCGAGAGCTGCTTCTACAAGACCAAGGTCGGCGAGGCCGCCATCCGTGCGGGCGCCGAGCTGATGCTGCCGAAAGAGAGCTACTTCGAGACTCTTTATGTCGGTGGCGAGACGATCACCAGCACCTGGCGGATGTTCTACCGCCCGTTCCGCGAGGCGACCAAGGTCATCGGCATCTCACCGGTCAAGGACCATAACCTCTGCAAGGCCACCGTGACCATGAAGAACTGGTACGGCCTCCTCGGCAACCCCCGTAACCAGTTCCACCAGAACATCCACGGGATCATTTCCGACTTCGCCTTGATGATGAAGCCGACGTTGGTGATCGCCGACGGGCGGAAATTGCTGATGCGCAACGGCCCGACCGGCGGCAGCTTGAACGACGTCAAGCAGGGCAACACGATGGTCATCGGCACCGACCACACGGCCGTCGATAGCTGGTGCATCTCCAAGCTGCTGGAGCGGCGCCGCGACCAGATCATCTATCTCGACAAGGTGATCACCCGCGGACTGGGCCTGGACTGGCGGCCCCAGTGGACCCAAGAGATCACGGTATGATGAGCCAGCGGGTGCGGGATCGAGTGTCGAGGGAAACGGTCCGCCGTTGTCGGCCAACGGCTGTCGCGCTCGTCGTGCCGTCTGGTGTTCGTGTCTCCGAGCGCGGCTTTGGGCGTCTCTGCCGCGCCAACCCCGACTTGCGGCTGGAACGTAACGCGAACGGGGAGCTGATCGTCATGCCGCCCGCAGCCCCGGATTCGGGTCATCGCAACGCCGGAATCACAGCTCAACTATGGAACTGGAACCAGCAGACGGGCTTGGGCATCGACTTCGACTCGTCAGCGGGCTTTACGCTCTCCAACACGGCGATTCGCGGCCCCGATGCCTCCTGGATAACCCGGGAACGCTGGGACGCCCTACCCCAGCGTGAGCGAGAGAAATTCTCCCACATCTGCCCGGACTTCGTCGTCGAGTTGCGGTCGAAAAACGATGACATGAGCAAACTTCGGGAGAAGATGGAAGAATACCTCAGCCAAGGAGCCAGGCTCGGCTGGCTCATCGATCCCAAGAGCGGCACCGTCGAGATCTATCGCCCCGGCCGGCCGGTCGAGATCCTTGGGAGGCCGGCGACCCTCTCAGGCGAAGATGTCCTGCCGGGGTTCGTGTTAGACTTGAAGGGGACCTTGTTCACCGAGTAATTGATCTGGGTGCGGAGGGTCAAGAGGGCATTAATGACCATGTCCACGACGACAGCCAAAACCAACGCCAAGACCAAGCGACGGGTTCGCTGCCGCACCCGGATCGGCCCTCGCTCGGCGGGCCGGTTGATGACCCCGGAGCAGTTTGACGCGCTTCGGCCGGAGCAGTTCGTGGGAAGAAATCGCTATGAGCTGATCAATGGAGTGCTCGTCGTGACGCCGCCTGTCAGCGCTGGTGAAGCGGATCCGAACGATGATCTAGGACACATGCTGCGGACCTACCAGGAGACGCACCCCCAGGGGGCGGTGCTCGATCGGACGCTGCCCGAACGCACCGTGCCTGCCACGGCCCAACGGCGCCGTGCTGACCGAGTCATCTGGACGGGGCTGGGCCGGGTGCCCGATGAGGAAAACGATATCCCATCAATCGTCATCGAGTTCGTCTCGGAGAGACGAAGCGACGCTGTGCGCGACTACGAGGCCAAGCGCGACGAATATCTTGCCGTCGGGGTGAAAGAGTACTGGGTCATCGACCGGTTCCGCCGTATGATGACGGTGTACCGCAAGGGTTTGAGCGGGCCGACGTGCGACGTCGTGACCGAACCCCAGGCGTATCGGACGGATCTTCTCCCCGGATTCGTTTTGCCGCTTTCCAGGCTGCTGGCCAAGGCCGACGACTGGTCGCGCGCCCGGCGCAGCCGGCGAACTCGAGGTCAAAATCCTCCCACCGGAGGGACCAATGGTTAAGATCCGGCGCGCGTATGAAGTCCTCTTCCTGGGACTCTTCCTCTTCTTCCTGTTCATCACCGACCTGCGCTATCTCAAAGGGTGGCCGGTGTCGCTCTTTCTGGAAGCCACGCCGCTGGTGGCCGTCGCCACGGCACTGACGACGCATACGATCTATCGGAACCTGGTCTGGGGCTTGGTGATAATTGCGATCACCATGATGCTGGGGCGGGTCTGGTGCAACTGGATGTGTCCCTTCGGCATTCTCCACCATTTCTTCGGTTGGATCGGCAACCGGCGCAACACCAAGCAGATGATCGAGGTCAACCGGTATCGCAAGATCTATGCGCTGAAGTATTACATCCTGGCGGCGATGATCGCGATGGCAAGTCTTTGGCTCATTCCGACGGCCATCGAGGCGCCGGGCGAGATCTGGCAGGCCTACCGTGGGGCGGAATTAAAGCAGAGGGGTGTGGCACGGGTCGTGGCGGCGGTTGAGACCGGCATCAGTCGCGCCGCGGAGGAGAACAAGCGGGGCAACAGCTCGCTGCAGATCGGCCTCCTGGACCCGATCGCGCTGACGGTTCGCTCGATGACCACCAGCATCCTGCCCACTGTGAACAAGGCGACGGAGAGCGTCTACACAGAGCCGCGTGAGTACTGGCAAGCCTGGGTCGTGGGGCTGATCTTCATCGGCTTCTTGGTGGCTAACTGGTGGATTCCGCGGTTCTTCTGCCGGGCCATCTGCCCGCTGGGCGCCTTGCTGGGGATCTTCAGCCGGTTCGCGATCTGGCGAATCGACCGCGACCCGGTCCGCTGCACCGATTGTGATTTGTGCTTGAAGAGCTGCGAGGGAGCGTCCGACCCGCAGGGCGACCTGCGGAAAAGCGAATGCTTCGTCTGCCTCAACTGCATCGACGACTGTCCGCATGACGCGCTCTCGTTCCGCTTCTTACCCCGCAAGGCCAGTGAGGTAGCCTATCCCGCCGTCGGCCGGCGGGAGCTCGTGCTCTCCGGACTCTTCGGGTTGTTCTTCTTCCCGATGGCGCGGCTCTCGGGCGGCGTGCGCAAGAACTTCCAGCGGGGCGTGATCCGTCCTCCGGGCTCGGTTGCCGAGGACGAGTTCCTACGACGCTGCATCAAGTGCGACCAGTGCATCCGCGTCTGCCCCACCAACGTTTTGCAGCCAGCCTTGTTCGAGGCGGGGCTGGAGGGGCTCTGGACCCCCATCATGATCTCCAAGATGGGGTGGTGTGAGCTGAACTGCACGCTCTGCAGCCAGGTCTGCCCCACCGGCGCCATCCGCGAGATCTCGATCGTCGAGAAGCTGGGGATCGGGCCGTTCGAGGGTAAAGGGCCGATCAAGACCGGCACGGCGTTCTACAACCAAGGCCGCTGTCTCCCCTGGGCAATGGACACCAGTTGCGTAGTCTGCGAGGAAGTCTGCCCGGTCAGTCCCAAGGCGATCTTTACCCGCAACGTCGAGGTGACCGACCGCTGGGGGGCGACGATCGAGCTCAAGCGGCCGTACATCGACCCGGTCAAGTGCATCGGCTGCGGAATCTGCGAGCATGAGTGCCCCGTCAAGGACGACCCCGCTGTCTATGTCACCGCCATCGGCGAATCCCGCAGCAAGGACCGCTCTCTCCTGCTCTCGCTGGTCGACGGCGAGGGGCAGGATTGGGTGTCGGTCTGAGGTCCGTGGGACGTACCAGGACACGCTGGCGAACGCCAAGGTTATCTCCGAGGATCTGATCGTTCCACTCACCCGCCGTTCAGCTCAGCCAGAAGGGGTTTTCGTCGTTGGTCATCGAGGACAGGGAAAACACCCCGAGGGGGCATTTCGTGTTCCTCATGCTGCAGATCGGGGGGATCGGGGCGAACACGAACGCTTTCGATCCGTTTTTGGCCGATGTGGAAGCCGCCGCATCGCTTGCACCGGCAGACGGCCAACTGATAGCCTTCGCGGACGTGGCCGGTCGCTCGGTTCCAGAACTCCAGGGCAACGCGATGCCCATCCGCAGTACGTCGGTCGGCGAAAAAAACTTTGCCGCATTTGGAATCGGCGCGAGGGAGAATCAACTGAGCTCTCGCCATCCTGATCAGCCCTCCGGTGCCATCGCCGCAGACCCGAGAGCAGTGAGATCGCGCGGGACGAGTCCGCAGCGCGGAGAGCCAGGCGTGAAGCGTGACATCATTGGTTAGGTTCGTCCGCAAAAAGAGCAGGAATTTCGCGACCAGATCGCATGGTCGTCATTCCTTTAACGTCACGGTGCGACCGAGGTGACAACGCTCGCGCAGGGAAACACCCTCGTGTCGACGGGAAACAACGCGCGCCGATCGGGCGGGCAGAGATTCCGGCATTCCCACGGCCTGAAGACTTTACGCGTTAGCGGACACGAGACATTGCGTCGACCTTGGCCTCCCAATGGTCGGCGAGCTTGCACCACTGGTTCAGCGGTTTGGCGTTGGAGAGCAGGTTGGTTGCTGATCTTGTTGGCGTGCTTCTGTTTATGGAATGATTGAGGGTGGTTGACAAAGATGGTAAACTGGCAAGCGATGGGCCACGACGGAGTGGTTCGCTGATTCTGATGACGCACTTTGGGATGCCCCATGCTCGATCCTCAGGCGTCGCGATTCTGGCAGGCGACCCTTCACAGCGGCTTGATGGACGTCGAGCGGCTGACTGCCTGCTGGAACGCGATTCCGCCGGCGAAGCGGGAGGCGCCGGAGCACATCGACCGCCGCCTGGCCCGGCAAGCGGTTCAGTCAAAAGCGCTGACCCTCTGGCAGGCTCAGCAACTGCTGGCGGGGCGAACCAGCGGGTTCAAGGTCGATCGCTATGTACTCCTTGACTTGATCGGTCAGGGGGGAATGGGGCGGGTCTACCTGGCTCGGGATACCCGGCTCAACCGCCAGGTGGCGCTCAAGATTCTATCGCCCGAGCGGATTAACAATCCGCGGGCGATTGCGCGGTTTCAGCGCGAGGCACGGGTCGGCGCCCAGTTGCAACACGAGAATCTGGTGCGCATCTACGACTCCGGCGAATCCAACGGCCGGTATTTCCTGGTGATGGAGTACATCGAGGGTAAGACCATCGGCACCTTGATCTCCGAACAAGGCCCGATGCCTTCGGCCACGGCGGTGCGGCTGCTGCGGCAGGTCGCCTTGGGGCTCGAGCACGCCCATCGCAAAGGGCTGATCCATCGCGACGTCAACCCTTACAACATCCTGGTCACCCACGATGGAACGGCCAAGCTGGCCGACCTTGGGCTGGCGCTTGACCTGGCGGAGGAGGATCGGGTCACGCGCGAGGGGGCCACGGTCGGCACGTTCGACTATGTCGCCCCCGAGCAGGCGCGTCAATCACATTCCGCTGACATCCGCAGCGACATCTACTCGTTGGGATGCACTCTGTACCATATGCTGAGTGGACACGTACCATTCCCCAGCCCTAGCCTGCCCGAAAAACTGTTTTCGCACCAGGCGCTGGAGCCGGCGCCGTTGAACCAGTTGATTCCCGGTCTGCCCGACGGGTTGACCGAGGTCGTGCAGCGGATGATGCGCAAGTCGCCCGACGAGCGGTACGCCACGCCGCTGCAGGTTTCACAGGCACTGGAGCCCTACGAGGCCGAATACGTCGGCGTCGGAAAAAGCGAAGGTGTGGCGCCACTTCTCAAGAACCCGAGAGTCGATCCGGCGTCGTTGTCGCCGACCAATGACGCGGCACCTCGAATCGAGGCCGAGTCAACCTTGGCCTTGGTCAAAACGGCCGCCGAGATGGTTACCTCAAAATCCCCTCCCGGAACGGAAACCGACCCTGGTTCAAGGTCTGACGCCGCCGATCCGACGGCTCCCTTGCTCAGCCCCGTTAACGACTTTGACGAACCCGAGGCGAAGGTCCCATTGTTTCTGGACCTCGGCCCCGCACCTTTGCTGGGCGAGGGGCTGTCGGGGTCCAAGTCACGATCGGTCTCGGACCGCTCGGCATCGGTGGCCGCACGCGTGGCACTGATGGCGCGGCTGCCCCACCGCTGGCTCTGGGGGCTGGGTGCGCTGACCGTGACGGTCATTGTCCTAGTCGTGATCCTAGCTGTGGTCAACCCGCTCGGCACCAACCCAGCTAAGGTCGCAACCCGACGACCGTTGATCCCAGCCCAGGACATTGAATCCCGCCCGAAATCCTCTGGACCCGCCAACTCCGGCTCTGATCGGCCGAGACCTGTTCCGAAGGCAGAACCGGATATCGTCATTCGAGCCGGAGACGGGAGCGAGAGCCCCGCCAAAAACCTACGCGAGGCGATCGAGAAGGCCGCTGGAAGCCACGGCACGGTTGAGCTGCGGAACCGCGAGCCGTTGCACCTGACCAGCGATCAGGTTCTCGACCTCAGTACGGGGCAGGGACCACTTATCGTCCGCGCCGCGCCGGGGATCAAGCCTGTCATCAAGATTGAGCTGAAGGGCACCAAGCCGCTCTTGACGACCGGCTCGGGGGTGATCCTGACACTGTCCGGGTTGACGATCGAGGTCCAATACCCCAAACCGGGGCTGACCCCCTCTTCTGCTCCCCCACCGGTGATCAAGGCGGTCGGTGTTGCCAATATCGACCATTGCGCCTTCAACGTGGTGGACAGTCCCCAACTCAAGGATTCTTGTGCGATTTTCTCCTTCGGCGGTGCGCTCGCAGTGGATTGTTGCTGGTTCCAGGGGTTCGACAAGGCCATCGAGCTCTCTTCCGTGAGCAGCAAGCCTACGCGAATCCAGCAGACGATGATCGTTCCCGCCTCTGGGCCAGCCCGAGGGCAGCCACTCGAATTGTACGGCTGGGGCGTGAAGGTTGACTCCGTTGGGAGCAGAAGCCGTCAGCCCCACTTGATCCTGGAACACTGCACGGTTGAAGGCGCGGGCCTTCTCGACCTGACCACCAGCCGGGCCCTAACCCTCCAGGTCAGGGTCGACCACTGCGCCGTGCGCGCCGAGGTACTTTTGGCCAGCAAGCCCAGTAAGCCAGGCGAGGCTGGCGAGCCTCCAACCGCGCGGTTCGATTGGCAGGGGGAGGGTAATCAGTACGAGATTCGCGAGCGCTCCTGGATCGTCCTCTCGGCGAGCCAGGGGACCCCAGCGATCTCGACCCCTGCCACTGACCTGGAGAGCTGGTTGCGCGTCAACCCCAAAGAGAGTAAGCCGATCCAGGCCAAGCTCAAGTACCAGATCGATCCCGTCGCGCGATCGAATCCGCCCCGGCCGCGCGACTTCGCGATCGAAGCGCCAAGACCGCCCCAGACCAAGCCCGGCGCTGACGCCGACCAAGTTGGCCCGTGGAGCAGCAAATGATCACGTTGGCTGTTGCGGTCAAGCGACGCTTGGTTCTTGGCCGGCGCGTGGCGTATTCTCGCCCGGCTCTCTCGAATTTCAATGACCAGGGAAGGACCCATTAATGGCTTCGCAACAAGTGGGAGAATCAACCTCGGGACACTCGTCAGCGACGGTGAGCGTTCCGGCTCACCAGCCAGGCCATCGAGCAGGTCTGACGGCTTTGGTTGTCGGTGCGCTGGGCGTGGTGTTCGGCGACATTGGCACCAGCCCTCTGTACACCTTGAAGGAGTGTCTGCACGCCGCGGGGGGTGAGGAGGCCAGCGTTGCGGATCTGTTCGGGATTTTGTCGCTGATGTTCTGGGCGCTCATCATGGTGGTCACGGTCAAGTATCTGACCTTCGTTATGTTAGCCGACCACGACGGCGAGGGGGGGATTTTCGCCTTGCTGGCGATCTTGCCTGAGCGGTTCCGGACGCGTGCGTCCCAGAGCGGCAAGATCACCGGCATGGCGCTCCTGGCCGTGATCGGCGCCTCCTTGTTGTATGGCGATGGCGTCATTACGCCGGCGATTTCGGTGCTTAGCGCCGTTGAGGGGCTTGAGAGGGTCAGTACTCGGCTGTCGCCATTCGTGGTGCCGCTGACCTGTTGCATACTCTTTGCGCTGTTCGCGATCCAGCGGCGCGGAACCGGGAACGTCGGCAAGCTCTTCGGTCCCGTGATGGTCGTCTGGTTCGTAACGATGGCTGGGCTTGGCATTTATCACATCATCCAGAAGCCGGAGATCTTGGCCGCGCTCTCACCGCATCACGGAGCTGCCTTTTTCCTCCGCCGCGGTATCTACAGCCTGCTCATCCTGGGCTCGGTTGTCTTGGCCGTGACGGGCGGTGAAGCCTTGTACGCGGATATGGGACATTTTGGAATTCGGCCCATTCGCCTCGGATGGACGTTTTTCGTCCTGCCGTCGCTCGTGCTCGGCTACCTGGGGCAAGGTGCGATGATCCTGCGTGACCCGAGTCCGGAGGTGATTGAAAGCCCGTTCTACGCAATGGTACCGGCGGGCTTCTCCACGGTCTTGCTGGTCCTGCTTGCCAGCGCGGCCACCGTGATTGCGTCGCAGGCACTCATTTCCGGAGCCTTCTCGCTCACTCGCCAGGCGATGCTGCTCGGCTATCTGCCGCGCGTGACGATCAAACACACGGCGTATCACACCGAGGGGCAGATTTACATTCCGGAGGTGAACAACTTGCTCGCGGTCGGCTGCATTCTGCTCGTGCTGACGTTTCACAAGTCGGTGAGCCTGGCCGCGGCGTACGGCATCGCCGTTACCGGAACCATGGCGATCACCTCAATCCTCTACTACATCGTTGCGCGCCACTCCTGGGGCTGGAGCAGGTGGCGGGCTGGGGCGATTCTCGCACTTTTCCTGACCTTCGATATTCCCTTCCTGGTGGCCAATCTCTTCAAGTTTTTCGAAGGTGGTTATGTGCCGATGCTGATCGGCGCCGCCTTGATCGCGGGGATGCTGATCTGGAGCCGCGGACGAACTGCCCTGATGGAGCGATACTCCAGCCGGTATCCAACCCTCGAAGCGGCCCGGCCATTTATCCGTCGCTGGCTCTGCTCGCGGGTTCCCGGCACGGCCGTGTTCCTGGCACCGAGTCCCGACCACGTTCCACCGATCCTCGTGCACCATGTCGAGCGGAGCCGCTCGCTGCACGAAACGGTCGTTTTGCTGACCGTTGAAAAGGCGTCCATTCCCGTGGTGCCGCCCGAGTCACGCTATCAGCTTACGGAGCTGGGCGAGGGTTTCTACAAGCTGATCGTCTCGTTCGGCTACATGGAGGAGCCACACCTGATCCCGGTGCTGCGGGAGGTCTCTCAAGCCGAACAGCTCGCCCTCGATTTTGAGACTGCTACCTACTACATCGGGCACGAGACGATCGTGGCGAGTAACGAGGGGGTCTTGAGCCGGGTCCCCGAGGCAATCTTCTCGTACCTCAGCCGCAACGCCGTGCATGAAGAGAGACACTACGGCATGCCACCGGATCAGATCGTCGAGATCGGGACGCAGATCGATCTGTGAGGTTTCACCAGAAAGCCGGCGCTGCGCCCCCGTCGGAACGTCGCCTTGGGGTTTCGATGCCGGCGGCTCGGCATCCGGTTGTACCGCAAACCCCGATCAATTTGCCACCACAACGCTGCCGTGGAGAACCGACTCGCCGAAAACCAAAGCCGAAGCGTGCGTCCGTGAATCGGCATCGGAGCGAAATTCCTGCCCTTCGCCGACAGCCGGGGCTTGCTCCCAGGCACTATCGCGCAGTCGAGCAAGCAACCCCTCCACATCGGCCGGCTGGGCAACCTGATCCGATGAGCTTGCCTCCAAGGCATCCATCACGACCCCAGTCAGCAGCCGGTCCCAGACTTTCCGGCAGGTTGAAGGTTTGTCGAACAGGTCCAGAGCAACCACTTGCTTGCCCACGGCGATGACAACCCCGGTCGCTCCCTCGACATACTTGAGCCGCTCACGAAATTCCGTGACACGCTCACGATACGATTCATAGGTGTCGGCCATCGCTCCGGTCTCGGAGGAGGAACTCAGGCTGGACATCTGCCGGCTGACCTCTCCCCAGACGGCCATCTGGTCGGAAGCGTGCCCACGACCGGCTTTCAAGGACTCGGAGACCGACTGCTTGAGGTAGTGCCTCAGCTTGGACGATGAGTGAGAGTCGCCCGAGACAAATTGCCGGGATCGGTACCGCCAGCGTCCCTGCTCGACGCAACTGACGGGGATGGTCGTCTTGCTGTGCGCGGCCACCAGCACAGACGTGTTCAGCACCCGGTTCTGCTTGGCCCCCCGCAGTTCCTCGCCTTCCAGGAAAAGGACCTTCGAGTTGCTCTCATTGGTCACAAGGAGGTTCGGCACGGAACCCCCTTCGCTGATCTCCTCGACGTTCACGGATCCGGCTGTGATCGCCTCATCGGACAAGAGGTACTCGACACCGCCGCCGGCAGGCGAGAACAATGGGAAAACGGCAAGGGCTTCGTGACGGATCGGATCACCAACTCGAATTTCGGGCAGAATGGGCATGGCTGGCTCCTTGAACTCAGTCAAAGTAGGATTCTCTTTTCAGACGAAGGAGAAATCATCGATGTCATCCCGCTGGCTGTTGCCCTTGCTCTCGTTTGCCCTGGCCGGCCTGGTCCGCGCTGATGGAGCGGCTGACAACCTGCCGGACAAGGTGCGTCCGATTCCGCCCAAGGGCCACACACTTGCGGCCCCCGATCGCTCTGTGCTCTTGTCCGGTGTCGACGTACTGGGCAAGGAGATCGACGCCCTGGGAAACTCTCTCGAGGGAAGGCGGGACCTGGCGGCACTGCTGCCGGATGTGCGGGTCTATCACAATGCCGTCCGCTCTGCGCTCACCCACGATGAGTTCTTCAATGTCAAGGAAGTCGCCATGGCGAGGAACCTGCTCGAGCAGGGCCTGGAGAGAGTCAAGCAGTTGCGCGCGGGCAAGGCGCCATGGGACACAGCGACCGGGTTGGTTGTGCGTGGCTACGTCTCGAGGATCGACGGCTCGGTCCAGCCGTACGGCCTCGTGGTGCCGGCATCGTACCAGGTGAACACACCGCATCGATTCCGGCTCGATGTCTGGTGCCACGGCCGCTCCGAAACACTCAGCGAAATGAATTTCATCAACGGCCGGCAGTTATCGCCCGGCGAATTCGTGCCACCGAACACCTTCATCCTGCATCCTTATGGCCGTTTCTGCAATGCCAACAAGTTCGCCGGCGAAATCGACGCGTTGGAGGCGATCGAGGACGTCAAGAAACACTACCCGATCGACGACAACCGCCTGGTGATGCGCGGCTTCTCGATGGGAGGCGCCGCTTGCTGGCAATTCGCCGTCCACTACCCCAGCACTTGGGCGGCTGCTGCGCCGGGCGCCGGGTTCTCTGAAACGGCCGATTTCTTGAAGGTCTTCCAGAACGAAGCGGTCCAACCGGCGTGGTATGAAAAGAAACTGTGGCACCTCTACGACTGCACCGACTACGCCCTCAACCTGTTCAACTGCCCGACCGTAGCCTACAGCGGCGAGAACGACCGGCAGAAGCAGGCCGCCGACATGATGGCCCAGGCATTGAAGGACGAGGGCATCGAGCTGGTCCACATCACAGGCGCCAAGGCCGGCCATCATTACACACCGGAGGCCAAGGCCGAGATCAATCGGCGCATCGACGAAATTGCCGATGCCGGCCGTGATCCCCTGCCCCTCAAGGTTCGCTTCACAACCTGGACATTGCGCTATAACCGCTCCTTCTGGGTGCAGATCGACGCCCTGGAACAGCACTGGGAGCGAGCCCGCGCCGAGGGCAACCTCTTCGGAAGCGAGAAAGGTGGCCCTCAGATCAAGACGAAGAACGTCTCCGCCCTGACGCTGGCGATTCCCTCCGGTCTCTGTCCACTGGACATCCACAAGAAACCGATGGTCGAAATCGACGAGGACGTACTCGACGCGCCCCAGCCGCTCTCGGACCGCTCCTGGATTGCCCATTTCCGCAAGGTCGATGGCAAGTGGGCGGTGGCCCCGCCGGACGACGACGGCAAGCTGCGCAAGCGGCACGGACTGCAGGGGCCGATCGACGATGCCTTCATGGACAGTTTCCTGATGGTCCGGCCGACCGGCCCGGAGTTGAACCAGAAGGTCGGCAAGTGGGCGACCACCGAGATGAGACACGCGATCGACCACTGGCGGCGTCAATTCCGGGGCGAGGCGCGCGTCAAGGATGACAAAGACATCACCGAGACCGACATCGTCGCGCACAATCTCATCCTGTGGGGCGACCCAAGCAGCAATCTCATCCTGGCGAAGATTGCCGGCAAGCTGCCGGTGAAGTGGGACAAGGATAGCGTGCGGCTGGGGGATGGGACCTATGAGGCTGGCCATCATGTGCCGGTGCTGATCTATCCGAATCCCCTGAATCCGAAGCGGTATGTCGTGCTGAACAGCGGTTTCACGTTCCGCGAGTACGACTACCTGAACAACGCCCGGCAGGTGCCAAAGCTGCCGGACTTCGCCGTGGTCGATATCGATCTGCCGGTCTCGTCGCGGGCTCCGGGGGGCATCGTGACGGCGGGATTCTTCACCGAAGGCTGGGGTCTGCCGGCGGTCAAATAGCAGTGGGAGCGGGCGCAGCGCCCTAGGCAAACCGGCGCGGTCGGTAAACTCTCGGGCCAGGACGTCATCCGGCGTGATTGTCTTCGTCGCGGGAGGTAGGGGGCAGGTGTCCACGCGAAGAGGAGCCGTACTTCCTCAGGTCTTCTTCGCGTGTGCGGTCCCCGGAAGGCCCTCGTCCGTCTCTGCCTGGTGTGTTCCGTTGGGCTTCGGACAGGGTTGACCGAGCAAGGCAGCGGCCTCAGCGCGGAACTGGCGCAGCTCGGGGTCGTCCGGCTTATTCTTGTCGGTCCAGGCGACGGCACGGTCATACATTTCTCGCGCCTCCTTCTTGTTTCCCTGGTGCCAATAGGTCATCGCCAGGAAGAAAAAGTTATAGGCTCCGCCGCCGGTGAATGTAGTCGCTTGGTGAAAGACCTTGGCGGCGGTTTCCCAGTCGTGAGCGCGGAACGCGGCCACGCCCAGGGTATTCAAGTAGGTCCATTCGTTCGGCTCAATCGCGACCGCTTTCCGGGCCAAAATCAGCCCCTGGGCCGGGTCGAACCAGGGATCGCCGGGGACACCGGCCAGCGACCAGGCAAGGTTATTGAGGACGGTGGCGTTGCTGGCGTCCAGGATCAACGCCAGCCGGTGATTGATCATCATATCCCGACGCCGGCTGCCGTCGAAGAGGGGAAGCTGCCCCGATGTGAGCCGCTCTACCCACATCTGCCGCCGCTGTTGGAATTTCGGTTCCGACAACCGCGCGGCTACGGCGACGATATCGTCCTGAAGTTGTCGGCGCAGGCCCTCGGCTTCTGCCACTCGGCCCTTGGCATCCAGCAGCCCAGCCATGAGATGAACGGTGCTTACCAGGTAGGGTAGGTCGTCGAGCTCGCCGGCCACGTCCGCCCGGACGCGGACGTCGGCAACGCTACCGGAGCCAGTGCCGCGGAGCAACTCGCGCCTGATCTGAATCGCGCGGCGGTAGAGCGACTCGGCTTCCTCGGTTCGAAGCGCAGTCCGGAGGCAACAGCCCATGTTCCCCAGTCCGAGCGCCTCAGCCAAGTAGCGGCGGATATTTTGGTCGCCGGGCGAGTCGGCCAGCAGCTTTTCCAACAGGTCGACGGACCGACGGTACTCGGCCAGCGCCTCGGCCTGCAGCCGAGGCTCGAAGCCGTTGGCAATGCTCAACATCCAATGAGTATAGCCCAAGCGAGAGTAGGCCCGGGCGATGACTTCCCGCGACTTCAAGTCGTTCGGGGGCAGTTCGATCGCCTGCTGGAAGAATCTGAGCCACTGCTCGAGGATCTCGGACGCTTCCTTCCGAGTCGCGGTATCGGCTTGGCCTAAGAGGAGCGGGCCGCTGGCGTCCTGAATCGCGCGCGTGCCCTCCCGATGGAGGAAGGGATAACTATCGATGACGAAAGCGATGCGTTTTTGGTTTGCAAGCTCCGTCTTGCGCGCCTGGGCCCAGATCGCGGCCGTGCTGATGGTCAGGGCCAGCACGAGGATCGCGGCGGCCGTGGCGACCAGCTCCTTGTGGCGACGGGCCCATCGAAGGGCGCGCTCCGGGGCGCCGGGCCGACGGGCTAGAATCGGCTGGTCGTCCAAAAACCGGCTCAAGTCGGTGGCCAGCTCCTGAGCGGTCGCATAGCGGCTCGATGGGTCCTTGGCCATCGCCTTCAAGACGATCGTCTCCAGATCGCGGGGAACCGCCGGGTTGAGCCGGCGCGGTGAGACTGGTTCATCCAGCGCAATCTGGCGGAGCAGCTCCTGGTGGTCGCGCCCGTCGAAGGCGGGCCGCAGGGTCACCAGCTCGTAGAGCGTCACACCCAGCGAATAAATGTCCGTCCGCTGGTCGACGACCCCGCGCCGGGCCAGGGCCTGCTCGGGGCTCATGTAGCGGAGCGTCCCGACCATGTCGCCGGTGTGCGTCAGACTGAGATCGCTGGGAAACCGCGCCAGCCCGAAATCGGTGATCCAGAGCGCACCATGGGGGTCGATCAAGAGGTTAGCCGGCTTGATGTCGCGATGGAGGATACCCAGGCCATGGGCGTGGTCGAGCGCGTCGGCCGCCTCGGCGCCCAGCCGGGCGATGTTGTGGCAGAAGGCTCGGTCCTGGTGCACCGGCCCGACTGCGGTGGGTGCCAGGGCCAAGTTGCTGGGAGAGAGACCCAGGCTCTGAGTCGAAACGGTCTCAGGGCCGGTGAGTGCGCGCTGATCGGGGTCGACCGTGCTCGGCTCCAGCGCGGCCGTGTGGGCTGGGCCAGCGTCGAGTGCTCCTGCCGACGACGGCGGCGCCTCATCGGTTGGTTGCAGCTCGACCAAGACGGATGATCGCCCCACCCCGGTTGGGGCCTCGTGGCCGTGACGCAGTTCGTGGAGGACGGCAGCCAGGCTGCGGCCCTCGACAAACTGCATGGCGTAGTAGTGGATTCCCTGGTCGCAACCGACGTTGAAGATGGGCACGATGTGAGGGTGGTGAAGTTGCGCGGCGGCTTGGGCCTCGATCTGGAACCGTTGGCGCTGCTTGGGGTCGATGGCCGCGGCGAATGGAAGTACCTTCAAGGCAACACGGCGGCCCAGCGAGACCTGCTCGGCCTCATAAACGACACCCATGCCCCCCCTGCCGACTTCGCGGAGGATCCGGTAGTCGCCCAACTGGGCGCGGGGTGGGAGCGCGTTAGCCGGATCGGCAACCGAAAATACTTGTGACCCGCCGAGTTGCGCGGCCGCCCCCTGAATGAACTCCAACCCTGTGAGGCACTGGCTCAGGGCATCGGCGATCTCGGCGTGCCGGGCCAAAAACTCATCCCGCGACCAAGGACGACCAGCGCGCAGGTCTTCGAGATACACCTCCAGCGCGGCGATCACGCGGGGGTCATCTCGCGTGAACCCGCCCAGAGACAGCGAAAGGGACACCAACGACTTGGGTTCGGTCTGGGCCGGCTCGAGCGAGTCTCCTCTGACGGGAAAGTGCGTTTTCTCTCGGCCGATCACCTTCGTATTCCCCTTCCCGTTCCCATACGGCACGGGTCGTGTACCAGGACTGGTTTCCCAGTTCATCGCAAGTCCTCCAGCGAGAAGCGTAACCGGGCCAGGGCCCGCAGCCACACGTTCTTGACGCTGTCCTCGGTCCGGCCCATGCGGCGGGCCACATCGGGGAAGCTCAATCCTTCAAGCTGCCGCAGAATGATCACCTCGCGATAATCTTCCGGAAGGTCATGCAGGGCATCCGCCAGCAGCACTGCCTGTTCACGCCGGACCGCTTGCTGGCTGGGCGAGCTCTGGGACGCGATCAGTCCCTCATTCAGGGCGCGAGATGAATGATCCAGTTCGTCAACGAGCGCGCGTTCCAGGCGCAGGTCGCGGCTTTTGGTTCCTAGATAATGCCGAACCTGGTTGGCCAAGATCGAGCCGATCAGCCGCCGTGTCCAGGTCAAGAACTCACGCTCGGAACCGCCCCGGAACAGGGTGATTTTGCGGTGAATCTCCAGCCAGATTTCCTGAAGCAGATCCTCGATGTCCACCTTGCTGCGCAGCCGGCGACCGATCTGGAGCCGGACTAAGAGACCCACGTAGTTGCGGTACCGCTCCAGCAATCGCCCGAGCGCTACCCCGTCGCCTGCCTTGGCCAGGCCCAGAAGGAACTCGGGATCGAAACCAGATTCATCATCCCGGCTCCGGTCGTGGTTGTCGGACACGCTCATCGCCTTCGGTCCTCGTAACCATCATGATCTAGGTCACGCATCAGGGCCAGACCGCGCCGAAAAAATTAATACTTGAGGGCGGGGATCCTCCGGCGTCGTGTTGACGGCGACCGCCGTGGTTCCCGACAATCGATGCAGTCATCTGGTTCGGAGGGTACTGAGGTGGTAGGGCCGGAGGACGAAGCAAGCTCGAGAGTTAGAAAGCATTCATGAAGCTTATCATCGCGATCATTCAGCCGACGAAGCTGGAGGCCGTCAAGGAAGCGCTCTCCAGGGTCGAGGTATTTCGGCTGACGGTCATGGACGTCCAGGGGTTTGGACGGCAGAAGGGATACACCGAGGTCTACCGCGGGCATGAGGTCACCGTGAACCTTCTCCGCAAGATCGAGCTCCAAATCGCGGTGAACGAAGACTTCGTCGAACCGACGGTCAACGCGATCCTGGAGGCGGGGCGCAGCGGCCCCGACGGCAAGATCGGCGACGGTAAGATCTTCATCCTTCCGCTCGACGATTGCATCCGAATCCGGACCGGCGAGCGTGGCCCAGAGGCGATATGATGGACATCGGCGCAGTGATCTTTGACTTCAATGGCGTGCTGGTGGACGACGAGTTCGTGCACTTCGCCCTGTTCCGAGAGGTGCTGGCTCAGGAAGGGGTGACGATCACGGAGCGGGACTACCACGAGCGTTATCTGGGCTACGACGACCGACGGTGTTTCGAGGCGGCGCTCTGGGATGCGGGCCGGTCCGCGGACCCCGGGCGCCTCGATCGGCTGATCGCCCAAAAGGCGCGGCGTTACGTCGAGGTGGCCGACCAAGGCTTGCGGTTCTTCCCGGCGGCGGCCGAGACGCTAGGGGCGGTCGCGGCGCGGTGGCCGGTGGCAATCTGCTCGGGAGCGCTGCGGGCCGAGATCGAGTACGGTCTGCGACGGCTGGACCGATACGATCAGGTTGCGGCGATCATCTCGGCGGAGGACACCGACAAGTGCAAGCCCGACCCCGAAGGCTACCGGCTAGCCCTGGTTGCACTGCGGGCCCACGCCCGTAACGGACAAGGCCATGGGGATGTGGGCGCGACCGCTGTGAGCCGAACGACGTTGCTCGACCTTGCCGCGGCTGACTGCCTGGTGGTCGAGGATAGCCTGGCGGGGATCGCGTCGGCGAAGGGAGCCGGGATGCGGGCCATCGGCGTACCCAACACGTACACCGACCTTCAACTCCGCCAGGCGGGGGCCGACGAGGTCGTCGATGGGTTGGCAACCTTGACACCCGAGTGGATTGAACGGCGGTTTGGGTCGTGACTCGCGGGCTCGAACATCAAAACGCAGCGCCAGCTACTTTGAAACGCCGACCTAACGGGACTGGCTCCGCGGCCTGACAAGATGGATGTCCCGTTTTGTGAGCACATCGTGATCATTCGGTGCGACAGTTCCGTGCGACAGAGCCTGAGTCATCGCCTTGCCCTCACCGCTGATTTCTGTCGTCCCTGGCCGGACCGACCGATAGCGGTTGCGCTGGTGATCACGGACCTGGATGCCGGCGGCGCCGAGCGGGCGCTGGTGGCACTTGCGGCAAGGCTGGAGCCGCGGCGATGGCGGGTAGGGTTTTCTGCCTGGGGGGTCCAGGCCCGCTGGTCGAGGTCGTGCGCCAGGCGGATGTGCCGTGTGAATGTCTGGGGGTGCGCCGACGGAACCCAGTGCAGGCGATCGTGCGGCTGGCGCGTAGCCTGCGCCGCTTCCAACCGCAACTGGTGCAGAGCTTCATGTTCCACGCAAACCTGGCCGCGCGGCTGGCGGCGCCATGGGCCGGTTGCCCCTGGGTGATCGGCGGCCTGCGCGTCGCCGAGCGTCAAAAACGCTGGCACTTGATCATGGACCGGCTGACTGCGTCTTTGGCCGTCGGCTCGGTGTGCGTGTCCCGGGGCGTGCTGCGGTTCAGCCGCGAGGTTGCGGGACTCGACCCCGCACGGCTGACAGTGATCCCCAACGGGATTGATCCGGCTCCGTTTGATGCCGCGGCACCCGTGCCTCGCGCGGCGATTGGCGTCCCGGACGCCGTGCACCTGGCGCTCTGTGTCGGCCGTCTTGACGTTCAGAAAGGCCTGCCCAACCTCTTGGAGGCGGCCGAGGGAGTGATCCTCCACCGGCCCGACTGGCACCTGGCGCTGGCTGGCGACGGCCCGAGCCGTGACTGGCTGCTGGCACAGCTCGCCGAACGCCCCCGATTGCGAAACAATGTCCATTGGCTGGGCCGCCGCGACGACGTCCCGAGCCTACTCAAGTCGGCCGACGTGCTGGTGCACGCCTCGCTCTGGGAAGGGATGCCCAACGCCGTACTTGAGGCGATGGCTGCCCGCCGCCCGGTAGTCGGCACGGCTGTCGAGGGGACGGAAGACCTGGTTGTCCCTGGCCGGACCGGTTGGCTCGTCCCACCCCGTGACGTCGCAGCCCTGCGTCGCGCCCTCATCGAGGCCGCCGATTCACCCGAATGCCGCCACCGCTATGGTGAAGCGGGGCGCCTCCGCGTCGAACAGGAGTTTTCACTCGATAGAACCGTGGCGGCCTATGAACACCTCTGGGCCGGAATCCTGGGATACCGGCTGCCCAACACGGAATCGAGCCAAACCGACTCGTAGTGCCACCGAACCCAATCCTGGCCCGGGCGATTGTCGCGGGCCGTCGACAACGCAATCGCTACTCGTTGCCCATGGTTCGTGCGACTGCTTGCGACAAGTCGTGTGCCGCCGGCCGGCTGAAATAGAGTCGCATCAGCTCGGGCAGTTCGGCCGCGAACGTGCTACGGGTCAGGACGGCCTGGCAGCCGGCAGCCCTGGCCGAGGTGAGCGACTCGGCCTCAACGTGCGGGCCAAAGGCCACGAACCAAACAGCGGGGCCGGCAAGCTTCAGATAAGCGCTCAAGGCAATCGGAGCTGCCATCTCGCCCGCGGTCAGGTCGACGAACACAACCCGCGGTCGTGACGTCTGGATGAGCGACCTGGCCAGCAACTGATCACCGGCTACGTGGATCCGATAGCCGAGTGCAGCCGCCGTCCCCTTCACCTTGGTCATGAAGATCAGGTCGCGACATAGTAAGAGACCGGTCGATTCAGAATCGGCCGTCGCGGAGGCTGGGCTGGCAATGGTGGCAGGGGGAGGCTCGCCGTGAAGAGATTTCATGACTGTCACCGACAGAGGAAGGAATCGTGATGAGTTGTCCGGGAAAGGTCTTTTCATTTCCGGCTGCGGACCGCTTCGACTAACATTGTACGCGACTGAGCCCGATCGGTCTCTCTCTTTGATCGGGATACCCTCGGAGTTGGCCGGTTTGGTTGGCGAGGATCCAGGGACATGTTCACCTCGGAATTCGATTTCGACCTGCCAGACGAGTTGATCGCACAGCACCCGATCGAGCCGCGGCACGGGTCGCGGTTGATGGTGGTCGACCGTCGACGGGCATGCTGGGAGCATCGGACCTTCGCCGAGCTCCCCGAGCTCCTGGATTCTCGTGACGTCCTGGTACGGAATGATACGCGGGTGGTGCCGGCGCGGCTTGTCGGTTGCCGCGCGTCGACCGGTGGCAAATGGGAGGGGTTATTCCTGCGAGAGCGGCCCGGGGGAAGCTGGGAAATGCTGGCAACGACCCGGGGGCAGCCCGCACCCGGCGAGCATGTGGTTGTCGGACAGGGCCTTCACCTGGTGCTGGAAGCTCGGGACCAGGCGGGATCATGGATCGTCCGGCCTCAACGAGAGGGGGACCACGACGAGCCGGTCTTTGCGCTGCTGGATCGGCATGGCCAGACTCCCTTGCCTCTTTACATTCGGCGCGGGCGCGAAACACCCAGCGATCGGCTCGCTTACCAGACGGTTTACGCCCGACGGCCCGGCTCGGTCGCCGCACCGACGGCCGGGCTCCACTTCACTAATGAGGTTTTCGCAAACCTGGCCGTGCGGGGAATTGCCTGGGTCGACCTGACGCTCCACGTTGGTCCAGGCACATTCCGCCCGATCGAGACCGAGCGGCTTGGTGACCACATCATGCACGCCGAGCGGGCCGAGCTGTCAGCCCAGGCTGTCGCCACTCTCAAGTTACGGCGCAGTGAAGGGGGACGGATCGTGGCGGTCGGCACGACTTCGGCCCGCGCCT
Organism: Isosphaerales bacterium; assembly: GCA_044450785.1. Classification (GTDB taxonomy): domain Bacteria; phylum Planctomycetota; class Planctomycetia; order Isosphaerales; family Isosphaeraceae; genus JBIOJM01. Next base: position 27,818 of record JBIOJM010000016.1, on the reverse strand, counting down.
TGGAGACCGCGGCCGCCGGTGAAACCCTGCAACCTTTCACGGGCGAGACCCGAATCTTTATTCGGCCGGGGCACGTGTTCCGCGGGCTCGACGCCCTGATCACCAATTTCCACCTGCCCCGGAGCAGCTTGCTCGTCCTGGTCAGTGCCCTGGCGGGTCTCAACCTCACCCGCGCGGCCTATTCCGAGGCCATCCGCAGTCGCTATCGGTTCTACAGCTTCGGCGACGCAATGCTGATCCTGTAACCTGAAAGGCGCCGTTGCGAATGGAGATGATCGGTGGGCCTCACGGCGTCACACACCGTTCGTCACCAGGCGGAGAAAGACCCGAGTTGGTCAACGAGCCCGTTACGAAGTCGTGGTTGAACTAATACTGTAACTTGCCGTGCCGGTGGCGGTGAAGCTCACGCCCAGCCGGTTGGCTGGTTGAGTGGCCGAGATCAGGAGGGTGCCGGCGTAGATTTGCTGAATGCCGCTGATGACCTGCAGGTGTGACTCCGCGACGGCGCTGTTCACCGCGGCTTTGTAGATATTCAGGTCCCCGCCCGGCGTCGTCGGCAGTGGAATGGCCAGCAGCAACTGCTGAAGGCTGCTCGATTGGCTGGAGGCAATACTCTGGAAGATATACTTCTGGATCGCACCACGCTGGACGGGGGTGTGTGGCGGCGCGTTCTCTTTGGGCAGCACAAGGGGTAAGCTGTTGAAGTACTTGACCAAACTGATGGCCATCTGGCTGGTGCTGTTGGTGATGTAGCTGGGAAAGATCAACATGGCGCTGTTCGCTGCGGATGCGGGAACGGTTGCCGTCAGAACGGTCCCGACACTCATGGGAATAAAGCTCGAATCCGCTACATTGATGGTGAGCGTGTTCCCCAAGCTGCCGGTCAGAGTGAAAGTGCCTATGGAGGGGGCATTGCCGATCGATGCCGTCGCTGGCACGGTGGGGCTGAACGTGCCTTGGGGCCCGAAGACCGCAGCATCGTCTACCTCGATGGTCGGTGAGCCGGCGGCGTAGGCCGCCGTCACCGTCGCGGAAACGGTGACCGTGCCGGTCGATGACTGATTGAGCGACGCGACGTAGGAATTCAACTGCTGGTTGAATGCGTTGAGGAACGCTGTGTATTGGGCATTAATCTCCGCGGCGGGTCTCAATCGCTTCTGCGGATGTCCAGCCTTCGCGTGGAGAGAAGCACGCGCGGCCAGGGGCTCGACATGAGTGACTGAATGTTCAGGAACCAAGCCCAGCTTGCCCCCTCCGTTGAGCAACAGCCGCTGATCCAAGGGTGCGCCCCCTGCGTTCGCGTCATCGATCACGGGTCGAAACCAGCGATCACTTCGCAGGCGGTTGCGGCGTTGCTCGCTGAACCTAGCCATTATCGCCTCTCAATTTTGCGGGAAGTCGTTGTACGGCGCGTAAGGGAATGGCGCATAAGGCATGTTGGGAGGATTGGGATTATCTCGGGTCGGGACGAAGCCCTGGAACGGGCTGGGGAGGTTGGTCGGCGGGACCGTTTCGGAACCGGGGGCCGCCGCTTCCTCGCCGGCGGCTTTGTCGCGGCTCTCGTTGGGGCGCAGACCTTCGCCTTTCAGGGCTGTCGGCGCGGCTGGCTCCGGTTGGGGCGGAACGCCGCGCGCCAGGTTGATTCGCCGGGGCAGCGTCGTCTCGATGGGATTATAGGCGCGCAACACCGTGCCGAAATTCTCCGCGACCCGTCGGAGCAGCTCGTGTGACAAGTCTTCGTCACCGATGTGACCCGGCCCAATCGTGACCCTCACGTTGGTCATCCTGTTCTGGGGGGTGACCGTGACGTCCGCCGGCCGGCCGTCGGGGGCATGGGCGTGAATCAATGCCTCGCCGTCAGGGTGATGGATCGGCGGCTCGAGGACCTTGAAGCCGAGGTCACCAAGCGCCTCGATCAATGCGCTTTCCACCTGGAGCGGTGCAAACGGGAACAGTTGCGACGATGTACCACAAAAGTCATAAAACGCGTAGTCCGTGGCTGCGATACCGGGCAAATGCCCGGCCGCGCGATACCAACCCAAGCCGCCGCAACCGCAGGCTGGAAATACGGAAATGACCGCCAAGATGAGCGGAACGACCCGTCCCATAACCTGCTTTGCCTCCTGCGCCGCGGCCGCGTGACGGCCCGGGGGATGTTGCCGTGCCGATCGGGCTCAATTCCTTCCCTGGGCATCGCGAAATCCTGGCCGCGCAACGACACCGAGATCCCGGCCGACACGCGGCGCTACTATCGTACTCATCGACCGGCCGGTCCGATTGTCTTGATTCTTTTCGTGGGAAGGATTTTACCGAGAAACACGCGCGGCACACTGAGCGGCTGATCGCTGGCCGCTGGCTCGTACACTCAGGGCCACAGGATATTGGAACTGATCTGGGGAAGCGGGAAGCCGCTGTAGGTTCCGGGAGACACCTGGACCTGCCACCGATTAGGATTCTGGGAGGTGGGTGCGGCTGTGTACACGACCGTGTAGTCGCGGGTTGCCGTTCCGCAAGACCCATCCGTGTTCGGGACCGATACTGTCACACCATAGGTGAATTGGGAGCGATTGGGATTGGGTTTGCTGTATTGGAGTAACTGGATGGCTCGAGCCAGGGTGTTCATCGCACCCTGGTCGCGGGTTTGCTGCAAGACGCGGTTCGTTTCGATCCGAAGCAGGCTGGAAGTCGTGCGGTAGACCGTGCTCCAGAGGGCGAAGAGGAGGATCAGGAAGATCAGGACCACGGTCAGCGAATAACCACGGCGCGGGTTCACGTGCAGCGGTCTGATCATGGCGGAAACACACCGATCAAGGTATAGGTTGTTGTGAACGACCGGTAGGCGATCGTGATCGTTATTTTGACATTCTTGGGGTAATTCGGGTCTGGGTCCTGTTCGACGCTAAAGCCGGTCACGTACTTGGCGATTGTCGTCACCACGCCGGTGGATGAGTTGGATCGGACCAGCAGATTTCCCTGGAGCCGATAGGTGATGACGATGGGATGCCCCGAGCTCGCCCCCTGGAAGTTCAGCAGCAACACAGTGCCGGGTGGAGTGCCCTGGGAAACGTCCCATGGGGAAACGTCGAATTGATACTGGCTCAAGCTTAAGGTTCGTCCGGGGCTGTCGGCCAGGAATCCGCCGAGATCGCATGCGAACGATTGGGTGGCCAGGATGGCCTCTTGCGTGATCCTGGCCCGGGACTCGACTTCCAGCGCGGGGCGGCCGAACGTAATGCAGGCCCCTGCCAGCAACATCCCGAGCAGGGAAGCCAGCATGCTGGCAATGATCATCTCCACCAACGTGAACCCGCGGGATCGATTCCGCCCGGTGTATCGGCCCTGTCGAATCATCGTCTGTCTCGTCGTCTCGTCGAAACACCTTGCATCACTTCGAAACCTCCCGGGTCAAAGCGGTATGATGTCGACGTATGCGGTCACGCTCTGGCTAAAGGGGAGGGCGTCCAGTTCGAGGACGTTCACGGTATTCGCGAGGGAGGCCCCAACAACAGGCAGTGGGCCGGGATCACAGGGGATCGCGCTCAGCTCGACGGTAGTCGATGGCAGGATCTGGGCGCTGCCGGCCAGCTTCTGCGCCCAGGAGTTCTGCCACTGCACGAAGTAGTAGGTAGGAGTTGTCAATATCACCCCGTTATTCATCCTGGTCTGGCTCACGCCCGTAATCCTGCTCGTCTCGGTCACTTGTCCCTGCAACCGCAGCTCGAGCAGACGGACTTGCCGCAGTTGCATCACCACGAGCGGGCAAAGACCCGCCAGGCCGATCCCCAGGAGCACGAAGGCCACCTGGACCTCAAGCAGCAGGTAGCCGCGGCGAGCTCGGCGCCTGGGTGCGGCCCACCGTCCACGCACTGGTTCACTGGGGCGGGCGCCCCCAGTTCCAGTCGACCCAAGACGGTCAGGCTGGGGAACAGCTCCGGAAACAGGACTCGATGTGATTCGACTCATTGGAACCCCGGCACGATGGTGGAGGCGTGGCCCCCTTGCTGGAGAGATCCGGAAAAGTTCCCATCCTGGGTGATGGACCAAGAGCCGGACCAGGAGGAAGACCCGCCGCGGGTTGCCGTCGCGGTGAACGAGCTATTATCAGCAGGGCCGGTCACCGCATAAGTGTAGGGCACAGTCGACGTGGTGAGGGACGGATCGATCAAATTCGAGAGCGTGGGTAAGTCAGGCGCGTAAACGCGGTTTTCCAGCCAGTAGAGCCGCTGGGCCGACCAGATCGACCGCAGGCTGGCCCAGGCCGCATCCGCCCGCGACTGCTCCAGCGACTGCTGGAACCGCGGGACCCCCATCGAGAGCAGGATCCCCAACACCACCATGGCGATGAGTATCTCGATCAGGGTGAACCCCCGCGCCCTGGTTCGGGAGGGGCGGCGATGGAGCCCGGGTGCTGCAACCGTACCGGTCGCCACAATATCCCGCCGTCCCGTGATTTTCTTGGTCATGACCGGATCTCGTGCCAAGAATCGGGCAATCGCCGGACCCGGCGCACCCCAGGGCTTACGCATCACAATGGTGAGTCTGGGAGAGATGGGGCGTACCATATTGCTTTCCTTTAACGTAACACCACTTGGTCTACTTCACCTTGCCCGCCATATCGAACATCGGCATGTAGATCGCCAGCATCAGCCCCGCGATCGTCGTGCCCATGCCCATGATGATGAGCGGCTCGAGCATCTTGGTCACCTTCATGATCATGCCCTGCATTTTCTCCTTGTAGTAAGGCGCGATCTCGTTCATGACCGGCCCGAGCTGGCCCGAATCCTCGCCGACCTGGACCATGTTGGTCAGCATGGGGAGGAACAGCCCGGTCTCCTGGAGTGCGATGTACAAGGGCTTGCCCGATGCCACCCGCGCGCAAACTCGGCCCATGGCCTCGCGGTAGATGGGGTTGGCACGGAAGATCCCCTTGATCGTGTTCATGGTCTCCAGCATGGGGACGCCGCTCTTGAGCAGCAGCGCCAGGTTCGAAGCGAACTGGTACATCGCCATTTCGATCATCAGCTCGCCGACGGTCGGTATGACCATCAGCAAGCCGCCCACGTAGAGGTGGCCGGCCTCCGTCTTCATGAACTGCTTGAACCCCCAGACCGCCGCCGCGATCGTGATCACACCGTAGATGCCGTACTTGACGATGTAGTTCGAGGCGTCGACCACGAACTGGGTGATGGCGGGGAGATCGGCGTCCATGTCCTTGAACATCTTGGCGAAGGTCGGCACGACCAGCCAGAGCATGACCGTCACGGCGATCACGGCCACGAGGATCAGGATCATGGGGTAGGTCAGCGCGCCTTTGATCTTGCGCCTGGTCTCGCGGGATTCGCGGACCTGCTTGTTGAGCTCGGTGAGCACCATGGCCATCTTGCCGGTGACCTCGCCGGTGCGGATCGCCTCGATCCACTGGAACTCGAAGACCTGGGGAAAGGCGGCCGCCGCGTCGTGGAAGCTGCTGCCGGCCGACACCCTCGAGACGATCTGTTCGAGGACCCCCTTGAGCTTGACGCTCTCACACTGCGTGGCCCCGATTTTGAGCGCCTGCAACAGCGGGGTGCCCGAGCTGACCAGCGTCGAGAGCTGGTGGAAAAAAGTCAGCGTGTCCTCGATCTTCGCCCCCTTGTGCGGTTTGGTCGAGACCTTCGCATGAGCGACGACCCATTCCTCGAACGGCAAATTCAACCTCTTCCTTTATCTTTACAACCAGGTCGAACCGACCATTGATTTCCCATGATCGCCTCGGGCATGCAACTCACTAGCGCCCACACAAGTCTCTACTCTCAGCTTAGGCCACCTGATGTCGTTAGTGCTCAACCATATTTATGTTGATGCCAATCAGCACGCCCGCCGGCGCAGGGGGACCGATTCTTCTCACCCGCGATCCGTTTAAATTTGACGGATGCTGGATGCGACCTAGGTTTGAGTGTCTCCGGCGGGATGTTACCGCGGGGCGACAATGCCTCAACCACGTTCAGTGGAGAGGTGAATAGAGGTTTTTCCGGAGCGATCGAAATCGCCGCCGATCGCCAGGTTCATTCCTGGCCGATGGACTCCGAGCTTCGCCGCGCCAGTCTCGCCGATCGAGTGAAAACGGCCGAGAGAGCGGAAGACCCTTTTCTGTCGTTTGATTGCTGAAGTCGAAATCAAGAATTGGCACGGGAGAGTCACCCACTATGCAGCGACTTGTCTCAAGAATGCGGACCCGTAAGGGGTTCACCCTCGTCGAACTCGCCGTCGTGATCGTGATCATCGGCATTCTGGCCGCCTTCGGCGTGCCGAAATTCCTCGCGTCGGTGGAGAAGTCCAAGGCGGCCGAGGCCTTCAATTACTGGTCGACCGTGCAAGGGGCTCAAGAGCGGTACATCGCCCAGAACGGCGTGTACTGGGCTACCGCCAACACCGATAAGCTCGACATCGTCCTCCCCATCCTGCAGTATTTCACGGCTCCTACCATCACCGCCACTCCGGGGACTGGGGGCGTTCCAACGTGGACGGGGAGCCTGGTCCGCCTCTCCGGGTCCTCCAGCTACGGAGCGTACACGGTTGACTGGAACCAAGATGGGTTTGCGACCACCTCGACCATCCCTCAAACGATCAGCCCGGTGACGGGTGACGCCGGTTCTGGCAGTTAATCTGGGCTTCCTGCGACGCGGGGCGGTGGCGCCCCCGGTCATCGGAAGTTGTTGTGGTCCTGACCTCGATGCGGGCGACCCTTTCCGGTCGCCCGCAGCCATTTCCCAACCTGGCCTGACCACGTGGAGTGTCCTCGATCATGAAGCCGCCGAGTCGGTTCGGGTTGTGGCCGTCGATTGGTCTGGTGATCGATCAAGAGCAGATCGCCCTGAGCGTCATGGCGACCACTCTCCGTGGTCGCCGGGAGATCGCCTGCAAGATGCAGGAGTGCGGCGGCCAGTCTCCCGAGGAGGTCCTGAGGCGAATGCTCGAGCCCTGGATCCCGTCGCCTGGGGCAAAGCGGGCTAAGCCCAAACCCTGGGTCCAGGTCGGCGTCCCCGAGTCGCAGGTCTTTCAGGCGGTCGTGCCGATCACGCACGCGAACCGCAACGCCACCCCGCAATCGTTCTTCCTCGAGGCGGTGCAGGCGACCAACGTCCGGGCCGAGGACCGGATCATCGACCTGCTCAAGCTCGAGCTCAACAAGCAACCCCTGGCGTGCGTGGCCGCCTCCCCCCGCGGCGCGATCGCGTCCTTGGTCGATATGATGAACGAGCTGGGGACGCGGGTCGGGCTGGCCGAGCCGGCGCCCGCCGCGCTCTACCGCGCCGGGGCTTTTTACCGCAAGGCACCGCGCGGCTCAAAGCTGGCCGTGCGGTTCTTCCTCGGCCGTGAGCAGGCGATCGGTGTACTGGCCGCTGGTGCCCAACCGCTTTTCTGGCACACCTTCGATTTGCGCCCCGGCGACGAGACCGCCGCGATCCTGGCCGCCTACTCGACCCTCTGGATGCTGGGACGGCACGGCCGGATTACTCTGCCGATCGACACGCTGATCGTCCATGGCCGGCCCGAGCTGGCGCTCACGCAGGACCCCAAGGCGTTTCACCAGCGCACCGGAGCCCGGTTGATCCGCAGCGCCCTGCCGAACTACGATCTGGCCGCCAAAGCTCTGGGAGTCGCCCTGGCTAATCCCCTCGCCAACGAAGCCGGACACAACCTGGCGCGCACTCTCAAGCCCGCCGTCTCCATCCGCGAAATCTTCCCCTGGGGCGAGCTCGTCCTCCAAGGTGCTCTTGTCGGGGCCGTTTCTCTGTTCCTGATCGTAACGGCCGGCGAGGCCAACGCTCGACACCAGGCCGTCGGCACGCAACTGAGATCATTTTCCTGGCTCAAGCAACAGGACCAGGCCAAGCTCGACGCCGAGAAGAATTCCCTCCAGGAACGGTTGAAGGTCATGGCGGCGTTTCGGGGCAGCCGCGTCGGCTGGTCCGTGCTGTTCCGGACCATCGCCGCGGCCGCGCCAGAAAGCACGATCATCACCGGGTTATCGGGCGACGCCGAGGTTGAAGCGACTGGCAAGTCGGCCAAGCCCAAGAAACAACTGACCGTCAACTTCGCGACGCCCATGTCCGAGGATGGGTCCATGCCTCGCGAGATCGACGGCTTCCTCGCGTCTTTGCGCGGCGAGCTGATGCTCAAGCAGCACTTCCCCCTGATCGAGGTCTCCGGCCTGAAGGCCAACCCGGGCAAGCCAGGCGAGCATTCATTCGAATCCTACAGCATCGTCTGTTTGCCTTTGCCCAAGGTCGAACCGATCAAGAAAGCCACCGCCCGTTAGCCGGCTACCACGCCGAGAGGCATCCTGCCGATGATCCAGAAGAAAGCGAAAACCGATTACAAACGGGCAATCCTGGAACAGCTCCGCCAGCCGCTGAAGCTCCGCCTCGTCCTCTGCGTGGCGATCATCGCCGGGTGGTATTTCCTGTTCTTCAGTCCCTTGAGCGAACAGGTGGCTGCGACCACGGCCAAGATCGCCAGCAAGCGCAAACAGGTTACCACTGCGGGCGAGATCGAGCAGCTCAGAAAGACGCTGGCGCCGTACCTGGGCCACATGCCCGCCGGGGCTGACATCAACGAGCTGAGGCGGTACGTGATCGCCCACATGCAGTCGTCGCCGCTGAAACTGCTTGACCTGAAGCCCGCACCGCCCAAGGACCTCGGTCCCTATGAGACACTGGGCCTTCGCTTGACGCTGGAAGGACACTTCACCGAGATCGATGATCTTCTGAGGTGGGTCGAGACCGACCAGCGGTTTTTGCGGATCGACACGATCAGGCTCGACCCGAATAGCAAGGACCCAGGCCGGCTCGCGGCCCAGGTCGTCTTGCTGAGCCTGGGCGAAAAGTCGGCGGCCACTGCCAAAGCCAAGCCGGAGGCGGGCAAAAAACAATGAACACCGTCAAGCTGCTCAAGCTGGCGCCGATGCTGATCATGATCGCCTTCCTGGCGTACACGGTTTACTCGATCCACGCGAGCCTCCCCGCACCGACCGCCGGCCAGTCTGACCCGAAGAAGGGTCTGGAGATCATGGTGGACGACGTCCTCAATGCCAGTGCCGCAACGGCGCGAAGTCTGGCCAGCGAGGGTCTTCGCAACCCGTTCCTGGTCAGGACAAAGCCGGGCATGCTCGAATCCCAGGACGTTGCGGCGCTCGATCCCGTAACCGTCCCGCTCGCCGAAATCGTCCGGGGATTGACGCTCGAGGCAACCTTCCTCCAAGGCCGCGACCAAATGGCGATCATCGACGGCCGGGTCTACTCCCAGGGCCAGCACCTGTTCCTTGAGGGCGACGCCGGCGACGCTGGCAAGTCCGTCTCGGAGCTCTCCGTGGCGAGCGTCTTGCCGGCGAAGGTTATCCTCCAGGGAGGCGGCCAAAACTACGAGCTGAGTTATCCCGACCAGCTCGGCCGCCGGGCGGACAAGACGCGTAGGGCTGGGGCCCCTTCCGGTGGCCAGCCTCCACTTTCCCAGACGCTGCTCAGATCACCTCTGGGCGAGCTGGTCAAGAGCGTGATCGGGGGCACGGCTCAGCCTGCTTCCACGCCGCGGTCGCGTCGTCACCGTGGGTAGCGCGCCGCTACCACCGCATCCGCTCTTACCGGCAACCCATAGACACGATCGTTGTCAGTTCACGAACGCCGCGCTCACCGTCCTCAACCGGCAACCCTCACAACTTCAACCCCAAACCCGACCGGCGATCACTCATGGGCAGCGTCTACGACGAAATCGGCACTCAGCCTTTGATCCTGGAATTGCTGGCGCGGCGCAACCGGTTCGGGCCCAAGCAGCTCGAAGAGATCGAGGAGACACTCCACAAGGCCAAGGCCAACACCTTGCCCGAGGTGGCCCTGATCCGGGCCGGGCACATTTCCGAGCAGGAGATCGCCAGCCTCTACGCCGAGGATCTGTTCGTGCCGTTGATCAACAACGACGTGGAAGCCGGCGCGATTGACAAGGAGATCGGGAGCCTCCTCCCCGAGAAGCTCTGCACGGACCGGCTGATCTGCCCCATGGCGGTCCGGGACGAGGTGCTCGACGTCTTGTTCGTCTCCGCCGAGGAGATGGGAGTTGTGGATGAGCTCCAGCTCATGACCGGGCTGCGGATCAACCCGATCATCGCGCCGTTGTCGGTCGTTCAGACCCGGCTCGACGCCCTGTACCGCACCGATCAACACACCAAGGACATCAGCGAGGGAAATGAGGAATTCGACGTCATCGAGGGGGACGAGGACAACGCGAACGAGAACATCCTCAACCTCGACTCGACGCCTGCCGCGGACGCCAACGGCCGGATCGTCCGCATGGTCAACCAGATCCTCGAGCAGGCACTACGCAACGTCGCCAGCGACATCCACCTGGAGCCGTTCGAGGACGGCTGCAAGTTCCGTCTCCGGATTGACGGCGTGCTTCACGAGCTTCCGCCTCCGTCGAAGGCCGTCTTCATCATGATCATCTCCCGCCTGAAAGTCCTGGCGAAGATGGATATCGCCGAGAAGCGCGTCCCCCAGGACGGCGCCATCGCGCTTCGGACCGGCGACAAGCGGATCGACCTCCGCGTCAACACGGTCCCCACGGTGTACGGCGAGAAGATGGTGATGCGGATCCTGGACAAGGCGGCCATTCCCCTGAACCTCACCGGGTTGGGCTTTGACGAGCGGCAGTCGACCGATCTGATCGAGTCGATCCATTCGCCGTACGGCCTGGCGCTCGTGACCGGTCCGACCGGCAGCGGCAAGTCGACCACACTCTATGCCTGCCTCAACCAGCTCAATGAGCCCAAGGTCAACATCTGCACGGTCGAGGATCCGGTCGAGTACAAGTTCAAGGGGATGAACCAGGTGCAGGTCAAGGCCCAGGTAGGGTTGACCTTCTCCTCCGCCTTGCGGGCGTTCTTGCGGCAGGACCCCGACATCATCATGGTCGGCGAGGTCCGCGATCAGGAGACCGCAGAGATCTGCCTCCGGGCCGCGCTGACCGGTCACTTCGTGCTCTCGACGATCCATACCAACGACGCACTCTCGGCGGTGACCCGTCTCCAGGATATGGGTATCGATCCGTTCTTACTCTCGTGCTCGCTCCGAGTGCTGGAAGCCCAGCGGCTGGTCCGCCGGCTCTGCACCCACTGCAAGGAGCCCTACGCGGTTACCGATGAGATCGCCGAGCAGCACGGGCTGACCTCCGGCCAGACGATCTACCGCCCCAAGGGATGCCTCCAGTGCCGCCGCATGGGCTATCGCGGCCGCGTCGGCGTCTTTGAGGTCGTCCGCATCACCCCCAAGCTCGCCCAGCTCATCCAGAAACGGACCCCCGTGGACCAGCTCCGCAAGGCGGCCCGCGAGGAGGGCATGAAGATGCTCTTCGACAGCGCACTCGATAAGGTCCGCCAGGGACTGACCAGCCTCGAGGCCGCCCTCAGCGTCACCATGGCCGACTAAAGATGAGCCGGGCGGCAAGTTCATTCTCAACCCCAGAACCCGGCCTAAGCTGGATTGAACGGAAAAGCTCGCCGCCGGCTCTCCAGGCGGCCCGGAGGCACGCAGGGTGTACGTGCGCGCCGAGGGTTCAGTCTCCGGGAAGCTGCGTCATCGCCTTGGCGTCCTGTTTGGCCATCAATTATGAATTATGGTTCGACCGATGGTCAGCGCGGCCCGATCGACCGCCGCCGGCGGCCCACGTCGCCGCTGGATGCGTTCCGCCTAGGTGGTCAACGCGCTGAAGTCAGGCGACGTGAGGAACGCCACGGCGCGTTCTTCGTCGACTGGTTCGATACGGTCACGCTCGCCATGATCGTAACCCTGCTGTGCCTGACGATCGCCGATGGGGTGCTCACCATCGAGCTGCTCGACACCAACAGCGAGGAAATCAATCCGTTCATGCAGCATTTGTTGACCAGAGGACATCACGCGTTCCTGCTCGGCAAGTATGTCCTGACTGCGGGGGGACTCCCGCTCATCGTCGTTTACAAGAACTATCCGTTATTCGGTACCCGCTTCCGTGTGGGGTTTCTGCTGCCCATTTTCATTGGCCTGTACGTTGCGCTGATATCGTATCAAGTGATGCTGCTCGACGTGGGTCGTGCCCACTCGCCGCCGATTGCCGGGTCCAATGCCAACCTTACCGCAGACTCCCGATCCCGCGCGCCCACTCGCGAAGTATTCGGAGATCTGCGCACCAGGACCCTGCCATGACACCCTCGCATCATGCACTGCTCGCCCTTCTGTTCTTGGTCCTGGGTTCGTGCGTGGGGAGCTTTCTCAATGTCTGCATCCATCGAATTCCCATGAGGCTGAGTCTGGTGCGCCCGCGGTCCCGTTGCCCATGCTGTTTGACGGCAATCCGCGCCTGCGACAACATTCCGGTCCTGGGCTGGCTGATTTTGCGGGGCAAGTGCCGGCACTGCCGCGGTGTGATCCCACCTCGCTACGCGATCGTCGAGCTAATGACCGGTCTCTTGTTCGCCGGGACCTATCTGGTTGAAGTCGCTCGAGCGCCGGGCGACGTCTGGGAAGTTGCCGGCCCCTTTCGCGTCCTGGTCCTGTTGCTGGTGTCCTGGGCACTGATCGGTCTGATCGTGGTCGTGGCGCTGCTGAGCTATGATACGCGACGGGATTCACGGCGCCTGACGCATGGGCCTGGCATCGTCAGGCAGGAGAAGGCGCTGGCCCGGTGTGAGCTGGTGGGTATCCGGGAGCCGACCCTGGTTCAGTTCGATGATTTCGTCGGCACGGCTGGAGGTCCCCAGCCGATCGCGCGCGATGCTGCGCAGCGTCTCGTAACGTCGGACGATGTGGACCGGCGGCGCGTGGCGTGGTTTCGGGTCGGTGGACCGCGGGCTTGAACCGGGTGGAACGTTCCCAGCGTCGTCCTGATCGCGCCGCATCGTCCCGCGCTCCGGTTCGATCTGTGCGTCGGACGATACAGGTAAATTGAGCCCGGCCTCGCCATTCGCTGCGGATGTGGACAAGGGAGACGGTGCGGAGGCCGGGGCCGGCGCCGAGGTGGAGTTCGATCTCACAGGACGAATTTGCGAGGGATCGAGCTGGTCAAGGTGAGGGATGACGATCAGATCGCCGGCGGTCAGCCGTTCGGGCCACGTGATTATGCCGCGATTGACCCACCAGAGCGCCTGATCGTAGCGTGCGGACCCGTAGTAGAGCTGGGCGATTGTCGCGAAGGTCTCGCCGCGCGCGACGGTGTGCCTTGTCGGACCGGCGACCACGCCTCCCGGCCGTAATTCCGTCAGGCGCTTGTCGCGCGGCGGTCTCGGGATGGAGTCGGGCTCCCACCGCGCCTGGGTCACGGTCGTGTCACTCTTGGCCGAGCGGATCGGCGTCGTTCCGCCGGGTTGGGACGCGTTGTTGGGACTGGGGCTGGGGAGTGCGCCAGTACCGTTGGTTTGATCCTGCTTCTGATCGGGGGATCGCCGCGACGTGAACCGACTGAGAAATTGCCAGGGTCGTCGCCGGGGGGATGATGACCCCTGCCGATCTTGGTCTGTGGGAGCGCCGGCCGGCCCCGGCTCGAGCCCAGCGTTCACTCGCGCGCTGGAGCCGGACAACGACGTGGAGGCGGATTCAGTGGAGGCCAGGGCCTCGGGCCCAGGCGGCGGAGTCGCAGCCGCGGCCGGGGCTGGAACCGGCAACTCAAAGTAGGTGGACGCCGACGCCCCCGCGGCTTCACCGTTTTGCGTCCCCCGCGCGACACTCGGAGCCGGCGCATGTGCCATCGCCAGGTCCGGCGACCAGATGTGCGGCGTCAGGAGCACGACCAGCTCTCGCCTCCCCTCTATCTTCTGCCTGGCGCCGAAGAGATAGCCCAGCACCGGCATCCGGGACAGCCCCGGCAACCCTTGCATATTAAAGTCGGCCTGGTCTTCCATCAGACCGCCGATGACCAGGGTCGCTCCGTCGGGGACCATCACGTTGGTTGTCAACTCGGCCGTCGACTGTTGGGGAATGCCCCCCGGGGTCGAACCTGTACTCCGCTCGGGATGAATCTCCATCCGGACCATCCCGTCGTCCGAGACGAAGGGGCGCAATCGCAGCAGGGTTCCGGTGTTCAGAAATTGCACCTGCTGAATGGTGCTTGTGAAGTTTTGGGAAAATGTCTGGAAACCGAGTCGCATGCCGAGCTGGATTTCGGCGCGTTGCTTGTTCAAGACGAGGATTCGGGGACTGGCCAGGACCTTGGTGCTGCCGAGCGTCTCCAAGGCCCGAACGAAACCGGTCACGTTGTTAGCGACGAATCCGAACTTGATCCCGTTCGTCGCCGAGGTAAAACCTTGGGCGTCCGGGGGAACGCCCTGGGTCAGCTTGCCGGCCGCCGTCAGCACCTGAGTCGGATTGAATCCGACGTTGCCGTTCAGCGCCGTTCCGGTGCCGACCGTGCCGAGCATCTGGGCCAGGTTATCGACCACCGCGAAGTTGACCCCAAGCTCCTTATCGTGCTCCAAGTCGACGCTGATGATGACCGCCTCGATCAAGACCTGCACCGGCCGAACGTCGATTTTCTGGATAATCTGGTCGATGATCTTGAGGTTGGATTCATAGTCCTGGATGATGAGGTGATCGTAGTCGGAGAGTGAGTTGCCGCCGGTCGGCGCTTGAATTCCCGTGACTACCGCGGCAGCGCCACCAGCACCGGCACTGCCAGCGCCGCCGACTGCTCCACCGGCGCCGGCGGATGGCACACCGCCGGACATGAATGTCGCCGACTCGCTGATCCCGTACCGGTAGGTCGGCGTGTTCGCGAACCGTTTCAGGCCAACGTCCGTGCTCAAGAAGGGTTTGATGATGGTCATCATCTCGTCGGAACGGACGTAATTCAACTTGTAAACCTTGGTTAATATCCGCTCCTTCAAAACCGCCTGCTCCTCGTCTTGAAGCTCCCCCTTGGTGTAGATGTAATGGATCGAGCCCTCTGTCTTCTCCACCAGGTTGGCCAGCTTGAGCACCGCAGCAAGCACCTTGTCGACGGTGACGTTTTCAAAGTTGACAGTGACGGTCCCGCTGACCCGCGGCGAAACGAGGATGTTCATTCCGGCGCGCCGGCTGAGCAGCTCCAGGATTTGGCGCAGGTCGCTCTCGTTGACATGGAAGTGCTGGACCAAACCGTTGGGATCGAACTGGATCTCCTGTTGCTGTATTGCCCCGGCGGCGGGCCGAGGTTGAGCCTGCCGGCCCGGAGCGACATCGCGTGGGGCTGGGCCAGAAACAGCGGGCGGCTGCTGGCCGCGCGGGGTCTGTGCCTGAGCTGGCTGGGCTCCCAGCAAAGGCAGCGGCGCGACAGAAGGGGGTAGCTGTTCCGCGTTCGAGGAGACCCGCTCAGCCGGAGCCATCGACTGAAAAAGCACTGGACTCGCGGCGGGATCCATCGTCCGCCGGGCCCGTGTGGAAACCGTTATTCCAACCGGAGACTCCTGGGGCATGGGCGAGGACAAGAGCGTCGGTGACGAGTTCCCCGAAGGTTGATCTTGAGTTGGGAGTCCCTCCGCGCGGACCGTCGCCGCTAGCCCAAGGCTCAAAACAATCCCCTTGATACCTGCCGATACCATGCAACCCAAAGGAAACAATCCTCGTCGATTCGGGACTAAGAGCCGGACACGGAGTTGTTCCACGGAGGAGATATCCCTCCCACGTTCACGCGCATTCCCGCCGAGCGGGGACATTTGGCAACAATCCCCTCTTTCAAATCTCGACACCGACTATTCTGAACTTAAGGATTATTCCCGATAAGCGGATTAGCCAGTCTCAATGGATCGAATTGGTTTGGTGAAAAAATGACGGCTCGATCGAGGCCACAAATCTCCGGAGATCAGTGGGTGGGAGCAGACTACAGGCTGCAGATTTCTGAATCATCAGGACTTGCAGAAAGTGCCCGAGACTGCACAGAATACCTTTGTAGCTCAAGAGTTCAGTTGAGTACCTTTGGGCGTTGGGCGACGCGTGTCTGCATATCTGGGCTTTCGAGGACGGAAGCCAGGGGGCATGACTTAGGATTGACTTAGAGAGTCATTGCGTCCCTGGCGTGTCTCCGTTCGGGAATTGGGGCGGGCACCTCGGGCACAAGACCATGTCCGGACCCGAGATGGGCGATCAAACCCCCAAAGCCACTGGTTCTTCGACCGATCAAAAAAACCGAACGCCCCGAGAGCGACGGCGGTCGACTCGCTATACCCTCAGGGACACACGGGGCAGGCTCAGTTGGGGCGAGGGTACCGAGCGCCGCATGTGTGACGTGACCGTGGTCAATATCAGTGGGGGAGGCGCGGCCGTGTACGCCGACCCCGGGCCGACCGTCGATCATACCGTCTGGCTCTGGCTGGAAGCCGGCTCGGCTGAGACGGAGCCTTGGGAAGCCCGGGTGGTTGCAACTACGGTCGACCCTTCAGGAAAGCATTTCGTCCGGTTACAATTCACATCCTGGGTCGCACTCGATGCAATCCTTGAGCGGCATCAGGAACGTCGGCTCTGGGAGCGCTATCCCCCCGCCCGCGAGACACTCGCAATATTAAGCTGGGACGATCAGGGCGTCCAGGGTGCGATTCGTGGTGAATTGTTGAACATCAGCGGCGGCGGTGCTGCGGTCATCACCGAGATTGAGCCCCCTGGCAACATACCCCTCTGGTTTGAGCTGGAGATCCCGGCTATTCCGATTGTCGCAGTCGAAGCCAGGCTGGTCGTCTTTTCGCTTGATCCGTCGGGGACGACGGTTGCTCGGCTCAGGTTCGTTAACTCCTGCCCCATGGAACTCTTCGAGCTGGCGGTGCACGGTTCGCTCTAAGCGATTCGAGAGACCGACCGGCCCAAGTGGAAATGGGAGACTGGCTCACGGCACGAACCGCTGCCCATCTCCCATTGCTGCAGGCGAACACGTCGATTGCAATCGTGAATGCCAAGTCCTCGGTAGTGAGGCGGTGAGCGCGGTCGCAATGCGCGCTCGACATGGGCAATTCGCCCGAAAGCGCGGCGCGCTGCTTGCTGCCGGCGCGCGTTCGGCACGAACAAGGCCCAGACCAAGGTCCGGGGTTTCGGACTGGGCTGAACGTTGCGTCGTGAGGACGCTCGATCCAGACCCCGCATCGCATTGGCGACGCTGAGCGAAACCCAGTCTGCTCGCCCCCTGGACGTTCGCCAGTGCGACCGAAACCGTCCCGAATCCGCGCCACACCGCGGCGTTTTACGGCCCAGGTTGGTCATGGAGTTGGGATCGGGCTCTGGGCTGGCAACCGCTCCAGACACATCATGAGCCAGACCTTCAACCGAAGATGTGGCCAGCGGGGCCGGACTGAAGGCAGAGGGTGCGATACCGTGCTCTTCAGTGACCGATCCCAAGACACAATCGTCGGGTACAACAACCATCCCCACGTCGCCGGGAATCGTCACCTGCGGGTCCTGAGGGTCTTGCGCCGCCAGCGCTGCGGCGGGTACCGTTGACGTTGGCGGTGCGGGTATGGGTACGTCCGCTACCGGACTGGTACCCACCGCGACTGCCTCGGTCGGGGTCTGATCGACGGCCGGGATGCTGCCTTCGATCCGGACGAACTTACCTGGCCCGACCTGAATCCAGGTGACGGGAGGGGAGTCAGGCATCGGCTCAGCGGCGGTTCTGGCCGCCTTGCGTGCCCGGACTCGACCCCGGCGGGGCATGGCTATGCTCGAGACGGCCGAATCAGGACTGGAACCCGATCGGTCGGTCGACTCGATGGCTGCCGAGCCTGAGTCCGGCTCGGCGTCGGGATGATGTTGATCCACCCCGTCCGCGCACTCCATTCGCAGGCCCCGGCCGAGATCGGCACTGCCGGCACCGACGGAGTCCACACTCGCCTCTGTCGCCATTGCCCAAGGACGCTGGCCCCGAGGCGTGACGAAGATCAAGACCATCAGCGCCAGATAAGCCGGCACCCACCACACCGATACCGAGGCCACCGCCCAAGCGGTCAAGCCCACGAGCGCGACTAGCCCTACCCCCACCCCAATGGCTCGCAGCCAACGCCCGTCGGCGCCGGCTTGAGTACCAGGGTCAAGGTGAGCGCGGACGCCGACCCTGAGCCGTTGGGCTCGGGGTCTTGGCCGTGCGTTCGGTGTGCGCGAGGTCGCGATCAAGGTGGGTCCGCCCTGCCTGCCGCACGCTGAGCCGTCAAGGCCGGTTAACCCCGCCGAGGTTACCCCCGTCGATCCAACCAGCCACCGGTTCAAAAGGTCGAGATCATCGTCGGGGGAAGGTAATCGCGCCCTCAGAGACGCCTTGCCTTCCTCCCTGTAATATCGGTCTCTTCAGCCCTCCGACTGGCATTTTTTGGGGACGCACTCTGCCTTTTCCGCATTGCTGGACATCTATTCGAAGACGACTGTACGGATTCCATCGACCAGCACGCGATCTTCCAGATGCCAGCGCACGGCTTGGGCCAGCACGCGCCGTTCGACCTCGCGACCGATTCGAACCATATCCTCAACACCGTCCCGGTGCGAAATGTGCGCGATATCCTGGTCAAGGATCGGCCCGGCATCAAGTTCCGCCGTGACGTAATGGGCCGTGGCTCCGATGATTTTCACACCTCGTTCATAGGCCTTCCGGTACGGGTTCGCTCCGATAAAGGCCGGCAGGAACGAGTGATGGATGTTGATGATCGGCTGGCGGTAGGAGTTCAAGAATTGAGGCGAGAGGATCTGCATGTAGCGAGCGAGCACCACCAAGTCGATCTCATGCTCCCGAAGGAGGCGTTCGAGCTCCGCCTCCTGCTCGACCTTCGATCCTTTCGTCACCGGCAGATAATGGAACGGGATGCCATGAGCCTCCACCTTCTGTGCCAGATCAGCATGGTTGGAGATCACCAGCGGGATCTCGGCGTCCTGCTCGCCGGCCTCCCACCGCCAGAGCAAATCAATCAAACAATGCCCCTGCTTTGAAACCACGATCGCCATGCGCTTGGGGCGGTCGGTGAAGCTGACTCGCCAGTTCATCCCGTGTTGACGTGCGAGTGGAGCAAACGCGGCATCGAACTCGTTCCGACCCAGGCCAAAGCCCTTGCTCTCGATCTCCATCCTCATGAAGAAGGTGGCGTCCGGTGAATCGCTCACATGTTGGTCGGCGCTCAAAATGTTTCCATTATGCAGGGCGATGAAACTCGAGATCGCCGCGATCAAGCCCTTGTGATCGGGACAGTCGATCAAAAGCCGAATGTTGTAGCTCATGGTCAAATCCCAATTTCCGCGGCCCTCTGATCTCCTGACGCCTTTTATACACGATCCATTTGCTTGACCCAAAATCTTGATTTTAAAGTCAAAAATCTGTATCTTTGATCAAGGCGAAGAACGGAGTCGTTATCGGACGGACAGGATCGGAGCCGAGAACGAACGATGTTCGAGGATGTGCTTATAGCCTGGGACGACGAGGATGATCCACACGGGAATGTTCAGCACATCAACAAAAACGGTGTGTCGACGGAAGAATTTGAGTCTATCCTGACCAGTCATCGCGCCAAGCGGGGCCGAAGTCGATCGAGCGGCCGACCGACAGCCTGGGGTGACCTACCCGATGGCCGCGCGATCGTCATTGTCTACGAGATCGAGTCTATCAACCCCTTGCTCATTCGTCCCGTCACGGCCTACGAGCCCAAGGATTGATGCCATGTCACTCAAACAAATCAAGACCCAACCGCGAACTGCCGAGGAGATTATCGATGAGCAGCGAGTGCGGGAATTGTTCCAGGATCGGCCTTCGGTAAGGACTTTGATTGAGCGCGGTGAGATCGACCCCGAGCGGATCACGACTGGGATCGCTGAGGAGTCGCTTCTCAAGACGCTATTCGCTCTGAAACGGGCGCGGCAATCCCGTAGGCTAAGCCTCTCGGAGATCGCCCGCCGATCGGGGATCGATCTGGCGTCCCTCAGCCGACTGGAAGCAGGTAAGAACCCCAATCCAACGTTCGAGACCCTGAGCCGCTATGCCGACGCGCTCGGGCTTCGGCTTGATCTGTCGCTGGTTGAGATCGAACTACCAACTACCACGTCAGTCATCACGGAGTGAGAGCCGGTCGAATCACCCCGGCTGATCATGGGATGACAGCCGCCCCAGAAGAGCGACGGCCCCTTGGTCGCGCAGGGACTGCGCAGCGCGGCGGCCCAAGCTCGCGGGATCGTCGCGCGGCCCGTGGAGTACGACCGTCACGCGGTCGCGGCCATCGGGGTCGAACACGGCGGCGGTGAGGGCCAACGTCGGGCTATCGGAGTCCGTCTCATCGTTCTCAACGTCTCTGGCCCAAGCGGCCATGGGGAGAGAGCAACCTCCTTCCAGTTCGGCCAGTGCGGCACGCTCGGCACGTACGGCACGGTGGGTGGCCGGGTTGTCGAGCGGCTCGAATAGCGCCAGAACAGACGCGTCGTCGCGCCGGCATTCGATTCCCAAGGCTCCTTGCCCTACCGCTGGCAGGAACGCCGGTGGGCCCAGTCGCTGGGTAACGTGACGTTCCAGACCTAGCCGCCGCAGCCCCGCCCAGGCTAAGACCACCGCGTCGAGTCGGGCCTGAAGCGCGTGGTTCAGCCGGGTCTCGACATTGCCCCGGAGCGTCACGACCTCTAGGTCGGGACGCAAAAACAGCAACTGTGCCCGGCGCCGGGGCGAGCCGGTTCCGACCCGCGCAGCCCGGGGCAAGGCCTCGAGTGTTTGGTGCACCGGCGCGATCAGGGCGTCGGCCACATCCTCGCGCGCGGGGACCGCCGCCAGGATCAGCTCGGCCGGCCCTTGTGTGGGCAGATCCTTGAGGCTGTGCACCGCCACATCGACCGACCCATCCCGAACAGCCCGCTGAATCTCCTTGGTGAAAAGGCCCACGACGCCGATGGCAGCCAGCGGTGTGGCGCGGTCGCGGTCGCCTTGCGTCTTGATCTCGACCAGCTCGACCTGTAACCCCGGATGGAGCCTTCGCAGACGCTCGGCCACCCAGTCGGCCTGCCAGCGAGCCAGCCGGCTGCCGCGGGTGCCAATGCGGATCGGCCGGTTTGTGCCACGATCCAGTCTCATAAAGGTGGTCGACACACTCGTGAAGGAGATGGAGAGAGCGAAAGAGAGTTCACGACGAGCTTTTCCCCGCTCGCGCGATGACGACGGCAACGACCTGAGTGGCACCGGCCTGCTTGAGCGCTCTCGCCGCATCGCCGCATGTAGCGCCGGTGGTTAGAACGTCATCGACCAGAACTACCGTGCGACCGGTCAGCTCGGGGCGGGCCTGTGCGTGGAATGCACGGTGCATGATTTGGCCCCGCTCGGTCAACCCCAGCTCGGCAAGCTTGGGCGTTGCCACAACTCGCCGCAACGGCCGGTGGACCGGCAGGTTGAGCCGCCGCGCCAGGCCATGAGCAAGCGCCTCGGCCTGGTTGTAACCTCGCTGCCAGTACCGCCACCGGTGCAGCGGAACCGGTACGATCCAGGCGTCTGACGGCAGGCGGCCCAGCGCGCTCTTCCGCGCCTCCACCAGCAGGCTGCTGAGCCAAGGGGCCAACCAGGCATTACGCTCATGCTTGAGGCGCAAGCACAGGTCGCGGATCTCCTGGTCGTACGGCCCGAACGCGAGCGCCGCGTCGAAGCCCATCGAGCGGCCGCGGCAAACGGAGCAACCCTCGCGCAAATCCGCATAGGGGCCAACCGGGAGAGCACAACGCGGACAGGCCGACGCCGCGGCCTTTGCTGATTGCTCCAGCAATTCCCGCCGGCACGAGCGGCAGAACGGCTCACTCAATCCCTCCATGCCACAGAGCGGGCACGACCAGGGAAAGACCAAGGCGTCGAGGGCCTGACCGAAGCCGCTGATCCAGCCGGCGAGCAGCCCTCGTGCCGCAAACGGGCGGCAAAACTTGTCGAAAAACCGTGAGGAACGCAACATTGAGAGATTTCAGGTACTACGGCCCCGCCCCGCCGCGTTGACCGGTGAGGAGGTAGGGCTCGAGCTGTTCACGGAGCTGGTTTCTGGCGCGGGCTAACAGTGACTTGATAGCCGCTGGCGACCGGCCCATCACGTCGGCGATCTCTGCGTAGCTCATCTCTTCGAACTTGTTGAGCAAGACGGCGACCTTCTGGTCTTCATTGAGGACGGCGAGCGCCTCGCGGACCAGGTCCGCCAGCTCGGCCTGGCGCATCTCGGCGGAGGGCGTCCCTTCGCGTCCCGCGAGCTGCTGTGCAACCGAGGCAACCGCCTGTGAGTCGGTAGCGCCGCCGCTCATGGAGATGCTGGGGTTACGGCCCCTGCTCCGCAAGTGGTTCATCGCCGCGTTGTTAGCGATCGTGAACAGCCAGGTGGAGAACTTGGCCCGTGGGCGGTAACCCTTGCGTGCCTTGTAAATGCGGAGGAACACCTCCTGGCAAAGGTCTTCGGCCTCGTCGCGGTTGCCGACCAAGTGGAACAAGATGCCCACCAGGCGATTCTGGTAGCGCTCGACCAGAGTTTCGAAGGCCCCGGGAATGCCAGACCGGACCTGGATCATCAGCCGGACGTCCGGATCGCGCGCCTCCAGTTGCTGTTCCAGGTTCTCGGCCTCGATGCCCACTCGGCATCCTCCCACAAAAGATCGCTCAATCCACGTTCAAAGCTGTCGAAACCACGGGTGGTCAGGGAACGACGAGGGTTTGGGTGCCGGGCGGTTGGGACTCGGGCCCGGTTGTCGCCGGGGTAAAGCGGCGACCTGGGTCGAGGACACGCTCAAATCCCGGCAGCCGGTCACCGGCCTGGTCTAGCTGGCGGCGAAGCTGGCCGCAGGCTGCATCGATTGCCCGTCCCTTGGTCTTGCGCACCGTCACGTTGATCCCCCGGTCGCGGAGAATCGCGGAGAACCGTGCGACAGTCTTCGGATCGGGCCGGTCAAACGGCAAGCCCGCCACCGGATTGTACGGGATCAGGTTCACGTGCGCCTGGCACGTTTTCAGAAGCCGGGCCAGCGTCTGCGCATCGGCCGGCCGGTCATTGACGCCGCGCAGCAAGACGTACTCGTAAGTCACTCGCCGGCCTGTCTGCTGGAAATAAGCATCGGCCGCCGCCATTACGGCGCCCAGTCCGATGGTTTCGTTGATCGGCACCAGGGTGTTGCGCAACGCCTCGGTCGGCGCGTGGAGCGAGACCGCCAGATGATACTGCCGATCCAGCGCCGCCAGCTTCACGATCTTCTCGGGCAGCCCCACCGTTGAAATCGTCACCCGCCGCTGGCTGATGCCCAATCCCTGCTCGGCCGAACAGAGCCGATCGAGGGCAGCGATCAGGCTGTCGAGGTTCGCCAGGCTCTCCCCCATCCCCATGACCACGACGTGCGTGACCGTCTCCTCCGGCGGCAGAAGGTTGCGCAACCGCAGTACTTGCTCGAGAATCTCGTCGGCGCTCAAGTTTCGCTCGACCCCCTTGAGCCCGCTGGCACAAAAGACGCAGCCCATCCCACAGCCGACCTGGGTACTCAGGCAGACCGTGCGGCGCGATCCCTCCGCCATCAGGACACACTCGATCCGCCGGCCGTCGCGGCACTCCAAGACCAGCTTATCGGTGCCGTCGGGCGCGATGCCATGATAGGCGACCGCCGTGCCGAAGACCATCCAGTCGGCATCAAGCTGCAGCCGCAACGACTTGGGCAGGTCTGACATTGGCTCGAAGGTCTCCGCCCGCCGGCGGATGATCCAGTCGAGCACCTGCCGTGCACGGTAGGCTGGATAGCCCCGCCCAGCCAGCCAGCCACGCCACTCCTCCGCCGAGGAGGACAGGACCGGCCGCTTCGACGACGGTGCGGGAACCGGCGCAATCACCTCCGTCCTAGAAAACGCGGAAACCGACGCCGAGGGTGACTCGCGGCCTTTGGCCTCGCGGAGGCCCATGCCGACCTCGAATCTCAAGATGGTTCTTGGCTTGATCTTGGTATCATTCTAGGCTCAAACGGAGATCTCGTACATGGCCCGTTGCGGGCGTGTCTGCCAGGCGTTGGCCTCAGAATCACCCACGATTTCCTCCTTGGCCGGGTCCCACGTGAGCTTGTGCCGGCCCAGCCGGATCGCGATATTGGCCAGGTGGCAGGAGGTCAGCGCCCGGTGATGGGACCAGACGTCCGCGACAGGTACTGCGCGGTCGCGGGCACACTCGAAGAAGTTTGCCATGTGGCTGTCGAGCCGCTTGCCCTTGCACAGCTCCTTGAGGAGCGACTCGGGGACGGGGTCCTTGTACACCGCGTTGACGGCGCCACCGGAGAGGTCGATGCGGTCGCGGGTGACGAAGATCCGCCCGCCGGTGCCTTGGAAGGTCACGCCGTTCTCGGTGTCGTGGCGGATGTCCATCACGACGCCGCTCGCGAACGTTGCCCTGACAAGGAACTCGGTCGTCGTGTTGTAGCGGTCGTTGACCGTCGGGTAACCCCCTTTGAACTCGACCGGGAGCAAGCCCTTGACGACCTCGATGGTGTGCGGGCCCGAGTTTTCCATGCCGATGGCCCACTGGCCGATGTCGACGTGGTGAGCACCCCAGTCGGTGAGCTTGCCGCCCGAGTACTCATACCACCAGCGGAACTCAGCATGACAACGCTTCACCCTGTAATCGACCTTCGGCGCCTGGCCCAGCCACAAGTCCCAGTTCAGCTCGGCGGGGGGATTCACCGCTGGGAACGGGCCGCCAGTCGGTCCGCCGCCGATGGCCGCGGTGACCTTTCTGATCTTGCCGATCCGACCCGCGCGCACCATGGCGACGGCTAGCAGGAACACCCGGTTGTGGTCGCTCCGCTGCTGGGTGCCGACCTGCACGACACGGCCGGTCGCCTTCGCCACCTGGCCGAGCTTCTTGCCCTCGTCGATCGTCAAGGTCAGCGGCTTCTCGCAGTAGACGTCCTTGCCCGCCTTCATGGCGTCGATGCAGATCTTGGTATGCCAGTGGTCGGGCGTGCCGATGATGACGACGTCGATGTCGTGGCGGTCGAGGACCTTGCGGTAGTCCTCGTAGATGTCGGCCTTGTCCCGACCGATCCTTCGGTCCTTCTTGGCCCGTTCGGCATGGCGCTTGTCGACGTCACAGACGGCGAGGAAGTCACCGAACTGGGCCGCGCCCCGGGCATCGCCCGAGCCCTGGCCACCGGCCCCGATCAGGGCAAGGCGAGGCCGGTCGTTCTTGGCACGCGGCTCGTCGGCCATTGCCCGACCGAATGGCGCGAGAAAAGGCAGCAACAAGGGACTCGTCGCGGTGACGCGGAGGAACTCCCGGCGGTTCTGCGTGCTGATGGCCATCGTCGCGGACCCTCAAGGAAAATGAGACTGAGCCGATCTTCGCCAGATGGGACGCCCTCTGGGGCCTCGGCTGCGACTCCAGCGGCTGAGTTTAACGTCTCGAAGGCTCGAAAAACAGGGGCTCGCACCGGCGTCCGGCTGGCCTCCTCTCAGCCGGGCCGATATGCTCTGGGTCTTGTTCCTGCTGTTCGCCCTCCGAGATTTCAAGGCAATGAAGCAACCTGGTTCCGATGTCCTCGGGAGCTGCGCGTCAATATGACAACTAGCGACGACATCATCGACCTGTGGCGGGTGCCACACGGCAAATCGATCAAACTCAAGGATTACGATCCCGCCTGGGCTGGCGACCCCAAACTCCCCAAGGCAGAGCGCAAAGAATTTGCCGAGAAGGTGCTATCGCAGGACGTCTCCGCGCTGGCCGAAGCCCAGGAGCGGCTCTTCGTCGCCGATCGCTGGTCGATCCTGATCATCCTGCAGGCGATGGACGCCGCCGGCAAGGACGGCACGATCAAACACGTCATGTCGGGCGTCAACCCCCAGGGCTGCCAGGTCTACAGCTTCAAGCACCCCTCGGCCGAGGATCTCGACCACAACTTCTTCTGGCGGTACACCAAGGCCCTCCCCGAGCGCGGCCGCATCGGCATCTTCAACCGCTCGTACTACGAGGAAGTGCTTGTGGTCCGGGTCCACCCCGAGCTGGTCGTGGCCCAGCGCGTCCCTGACGTCAAGATCGATGACGACTTCTGGGCCGACCGGTTCGCCGATATCAACGCCTTCGAGCAGCACCTGACCCGCAACGGCACGGTGGTCCTCAAGTTCTTCCTCCACATATCCAAGAACGAGCAGCGCAAGCGATTGCTCAAGCGGCTCAAGGACCCCAAGAAACACTGGAAGTTCTCGGCTGCCGACATCGCTGAACGGGCATTCTGGGACGACTACATGAAGGCATTCGAGCAAGCCCTCAGCGCCACCAGCACCAAGTGGGCTCCCTGGCACATCATCCCCGCCGATCACAAATGGGTCAGCCGCGCCATGGTCGCGCGGATTGTGACCACGGCCATTGAGTCGCTCGACCTCCAGTACCCGGAAGTGACCGACGCGCAACGTGCCGCGATCGCCGAAGCCAAGAAGCAGCTCGAAGCCGAAAAGGAAGAGTAACGTGGCAAGCGTCCAGGCGTTCGAGACCACCTGCACGTAAACGCGTGGCGTCATCGCGAGTACACTGATTACCCATCAAGCTTCCCCAACCGGCCCGTGCTGTCACCGAGGCGCTCCAGCGAGAGGCCCATCCGGTCGAGCATGGCGAGATACAGGTTGTTGAGCGGCTGTGGTTGGACTTTGAGATGCCGTCCGGGCTTGATGGTCCCACCCGCCTTGCCGGCCATGATGATCGGCAGGTCGTCGTGATTGTGGCGGTCGCCGTCGCTGATCCCGCTGCCGTAGACGACCATCGCGCTGTCGAGCAGCGAGCCAGCGCCCTCGGGAATCGACTTGAGCTTGCCCAGCAGATAGGCGAATTGCTCGATGTGGAAACGGTTGATGATCTTGAGCTTCTCGTGCTTCTTGGGATCGCCCCCGTGGTGAGAGAGGTCGTGGTGCCCGTCGGTGACGTTGATCGAGGTGTAGTTCCGGTTGCTCCCCTCATTGGCGTACATGAAGGTACAGATCCGGGTTGCGTCACACCGAAAGGACAGGGCGATCAAGTCGAACATCAGGCGGATGTGCTCGCCAACGTCGTCGGGAACCCCCTTGGGGCGGGTCAGGCCGTCCGCGGACTGGCTCTTGGCCACGGTTGTCGTCTGGGTGATGCGCAGCTCGACCTCTCTGACGGCGGTCAGGTATTCATCGATCTTGCGCCGGTCGTTCATGCCAAGCCGGTTTCGGAGCTGCTGGGCATCCTCCAAGACGACGTCGAGGATGCTCTTCTGATACAGCTCGCGCTTGAATCGCTCAGCCGGCGAACCCTCGCGCGCTCTGGAGGCGAAGAGCCGATCGAAGACCAGCTTGGGGTTGATCTCCTTGGCCATCGGCGTAGTCGCCGACCTCCACGAGATGTTTGACGAGTAGGCGCAGCTATATCCCGAGTCGCAGTTCCCAGACTGCGCTCCTCGTTCGATGCCCAGCTCGATCGAGGGGAGCCGGGTCTGTCTGCCCACCTGCTGCGCGGCGACTTGATCGACCGAGACGCCGACGCGGATGCCGGCCCCGTCGGTCTTGAGCGGGTGCGTCCCCGTCAGGAAGCAGGCCAGCGAGCGAGCATGATCGCCGGGGCCGTCGCCCAAGGCTTCGGCATTATGCTGGGCCAGACCGGTGAGGACGAGTAAATCGTCCTTGTACGCTTCCAACGGTTTCAATGTCGGAGGCACGGGGAAATGAGGGCCGACCGCCTGGGGAGTCCAGTCCGCCATGTGAACGCCGTTAGGATACGAAATTTATTAACTGTCGCATTTGGCCTTTTTGGCACGCGGTTTGGTCGGTAATCTGAGCAACTTGGGAAAGGACTTTCAGCTCTTGGCAGGAGGCCGCGATGATCACCAAGTACCCTCGGCCGGTGGAGG
>JBIOJM010000015.1:0-62081 GCA_044450785.1 Isosphaerales bacterium | reverse complement strand
TGTTTTTAACCCCCCGTTTCACCTCCCAAATATTACCCGGTTGTTTACGGCCTAGGGTCCCCCGCTCTGGAATTGGGGGGGGGGGGGGGGGCCCCGGTTTCGGCAGTTTCCGGTTGGGGTGCAGCGCCTGCTCCAGCATGCTCGGACGCGGATCGAGGTCGCCCTCGTTCCGCCGCACGAGATAGCGATACAGCTCCTGCCTTACCAGTTCCCCCCGTGGGAAGGGCACTCCTTCCTCGCGGCGTAGGTAGCCGACGAATTCGCTGATCAGCCGGGACAGATTGATCGCACCCTGGTCTGGGATCTGTCTATCCTCCCGCTCAGAATCCCAATCTTCACGGCTTCTTTTCCGGGGCGGCCTCAGGGTGAAGTCGTCCGCCTGCCACTCCCGCCCGGACTTTCCCGTCAGGTCGCCGATGAATTCGCCGAGGTATTCCTCGCGCGGCTCCTCGATAAAGAAGTGGACGCGATCGAGCAAGACCGCATTGGCCGGATCGGGAGAGGCTGCGTGTTCGAGGTAGTCGAAGATCTCGTGATTGACCGCCTTCTCGGCAAACTCTGAGCGCCCCCAGGGAACCACGTTGTCGGAGGATTTCACGACCGGCCACGCGATACGGAGGGCCTCGACGAGAACGTGCAACTGGCCGTGATATCCCAGGGCGTCACTGGCACGGTTGAAGATATCGATGTCACGCCCGGCGCGCGCGGCCAGCTCCCGCGCCAGCGAGGGGACAGCGTCCTGCCGGCTCTCTGCCAATGCGTCCAGCAAGCACCAGGACAGATAGAAGCGAGCTCCTAGATCGAACACCTCGGGCCGGCGCTCGCGGAGTGCGCCGACGCACTCCGCGAAGCGCGCGCGGCCGCCGCTCTTCACGGCGTCTGCGTGTAGGATGCGGAGCATCTCAAAGGCCAGGTCGTCCGTCATCAACTCCGCGTCTTCCAGGGTCTTGAGGAAGACAGAAATCCGGCCCCCGTCGTTCTGAGACTCGAACTCCCGCCAGCGGCTCTCTGCTCTCTCGGTGACTGGATCTGGCGGCAGCGGAGGTGTTGGAGCTTCCGCGGCGCGTGCCGGTGCGGTTGGCCCGGTAGTCTTCGGTTGCTGCTGTGTGAGGAAGGGAACCGAGCGAGGTGGTGCAAACGGCGAAGGCGGAGGCGCAATCGCAGCCGTTTGCCTCAACGACGCCTCCTGGTCGCTGGAAAGACAGCACTTCTTGTACTTCTTGCCGCTGCCACACGGACAGGGATCATTGCGGCCGGCCTTCATGGATCACTCTCCGGTTTCTCGGGTATATCGTGACTTTTGTGACCTTCAGTGGCGATCTTCAGTCACACCCACCGGCCCACTGGTGAGCTGGACCCCCGGCCGGTGGCGAGGACGTCCGCGGCGGCCGCGGATCGCCGCCACGAAGCCGGCAATCGAATCGATCGGCTCGTCGAACTCGGTGAAATAGCAGCCCACCACTTCGAGATCGTGGGCGTCGCTCGAGCCGGTGGAGCCCATGGGGTGCTTTCTGAGCAATGCCTCGGTCTTCGAGCGGGTTTCCGCGGACACATTATTGCTCACCAGCTCGAGGGCGTCGAACACCGCGCCGTGCTCGGCGACGATCGCATCGAACGGCTGGCCCCACCGAAAGGGGTGTGCGGCGACGATGGCGGCATCATGGCGCCCTACAGCCTTCAAGAGGTCGGCAACCGGGATGCCCGGTGGCACTTCCTCGAGCGAGGTGAGGCCGTAAACCAGGAAGTGTCCCTCGCGCGCCGAGATTTCAGCCCCCGAAAACACGCGGAGCGGGGCGGCTCGCGCAGCCAGCTCGGCCAGCTCGTCCGCTTCCCACTGGTAGTCGTGCTCGGTGATCACCAGCCCGTCCAGGCCGATTTCGCGCGCGTACTCGACCAGCTCGAGCGGATCGATCATGCTGTCGGGCGAATGGCGGTATGTGTGGAGATGATGATCAATTCTCATGAAGCCAGGTCCCGTGGTTCAATGACGGATGGAACGATGGCGCGGCCGCGCCCGAGGGGCACGCGCGATCGGGCTCGACGTGAAACTCAGCCCCCTTTTCGTCGATCCTCAGAAAGCTGGAACGGCCCTGCCAGCCCCCCAGGACGATCAAGCGCGGGCCCGTTTCGGCCTCATCGACCG
Organism: Isosphaerales bacterium; assembly: GCA_044450785.1. GTDB lineage: Bacteria > Planctomycetota > Planctomycetia > Isosphaerales > Isosphaeraceae > JBIOJM01. The sequence continues at coordinate 59,938 of JBIOJM010000015.1, read as the reverse complement.
GGCGGTGCACATGGCCGATCACGACGAGGTCGGCCGCCCCTCGACAATGGGCCGCGTACGCACGAAAGACCCGCAGGTGGCGCTCTTCATCGGCGATGAGTCCACGCTCATTTCGCCAGGTCAAAGCCAGATCGAGGGCCCGGGCGATCGGCAGGGGGACGCGGCCGAACGCCTGGAAGAACGGCCGGCTCTCCATCCAGGATTTCCAGACCCGTCGCGCGCCCAGGAGGTGGCCGTGGACCAGCCGCAGCCGCAGACCGTGGATCGTCACGTCATGAGGCTCGGCGATGATCCGTGCCCCCAGCTCGCTCTCGTAGAACGGGCAGAGCCACGCGTCGTGGTTGCCGGGCATGATCGCCAGCGAGCCCCCCTGGCGCCGAAACTCGGCCAGCGCCTGCAGGCTCTGGCTGCGCAGCAGATCGATCTCGGCGCGCCGCGCTCCCATCCAGAAGTCGCAAAGGTCGCCGGCGATCACCAGGGAGTCGTCACGGGTCAATCGGCTCAGCCAGGCGCGGAAGCGCCGGTCGCGATCCGGACGATCGAATCGCAGGTGAACATCGCTCACGAAGTAGTGCGCCACGGTGAAGAGGTCCTTGCGGGCTTTTCAGTCCTGGTCCGGATCCCAGCGGAGCAGACCGGTCTCACCCTGCGAACCGCCGTTGTACACCGTTTGTTTGCTCGCCCGCGCGGGCCGCGGTAGCAGAGCGGCGCCAGGGGTACGGACCGGCTTCCGGCGCGGAGTGACCCAGAGATTCGGAAAGGCCGGGCATTGCCGCGCGGCGTGGATGTCCGCTTGTCGCCCGGCAGCGCGCAGGGCGTCCTGCGCGGCTCGCACGGCCAGGTCGGGCTGGTTGCATTGTTCGCTCAGGTGCAGCAGCACCACGTGACGCGGCGACCGGTCTCGAGACCGCGCGAGCACCGCCTCGACCAGCGCGGCTCCCTGCACGTTCGAGAGGTGGCCGTCGTCGCTCAGGTTTCGCTCGATGAGAAACTCGGGGCGCCGGGATGACTTCTGCATCGCTATATCATGATTGAATTCGACTCCGAGTACGTCGACGTCGGTCAGGCTCTCGGCCATGGCCGGCGACCAGCTCCCGGTATCCGCGACGTAGCCGATCTGGACCGGCGGCCCTCGGCGTTCCGCCGGCGCCTCGATCCGGAACCCGAACGTCGGCCCGGCGTCGTGACGCAGCTCGATCGGCTCGAGTCTCGAGCCGGTCGAGGTCAAGAACGGATGGTCGTCGTAGCACCGCGTCAACCCGCCTTCCTCGAGCTTTTGGAAGCCGGGGTCGGCGGCCAGCTCCGCCCGGTGCCCTTCGTGGCAATAAAGCGTCACGCCCCGTCGCGCGAGCTCCGCGAAGGTCGCCGTGTCGATGTGATCGGCATGAGTGTGCGTCAAGACCACGGCGGCGATCCCCGACCAGCACGAGCCGACGCTTTCGAGCCGCTCTCTCAGTACTTTCGGCCCGATCCCCACGTCGATCAGCAGCCCGGCCCCTCGACCCCGAATCAATGTGGAATTCCCTCGAGATCCGCTCGCGAGCACGGCGAATTGAACCGTCATGACTGGGGGCACCTCCATATAAAGGACCGAGGCCAGCGTTCACTGGCCGACGGTCTCCGCAGGCAGACCGATGAGAAGCCTGGATCGAGCGCGGCTCACACGGCGGCCTGGCTATCCTTGATCGCTCCGTCTCCTGACCCCAGAACAGTGTAGGATGGAACCGTGGCATCGGGCAAGACGAGCCCTGAACACGCACCGGCTGAGCCGTCCGACGAAATTCCGGAACCATCCTGCCGAGCAGCTTCCGGTCGTGTAAAGTGGTCCTTGGTCCTTGGTCCTTGGTCCTTGGTCCTTGGTCAGTCGGCAGCGAAGATCGTTCGGGCCGTATTCACTGGCAACTGGCAACTGGCAACTCAGAACTGGCAACTAGCAACGAGGAGGTCTGTGTGCCGACGGTCGTTTCGACGCACCCCATCGTGCAGCATAAGCTCGCGGCGCTGCGCGACGTCCGGACGGGACCGGCGGAGTTCCGCCGGGCGGTTCGCACGGTCGCCGTCTTGCTCGCGCACGAAGCAACGATGGACCTGCCTGTCGTGGCGAGTGAAGTGACGACGCCGCTGGCGCGTACGAAGGCGAGCGTGTTGAAGGACATCGTGGGAATCGTGCCGATCCTCCGAGCCGGCCTGGGGATGGTGGAAGGGATCATCGAGCTTCTTCCCGAGGCCGAGGTGTGGCACATCGGCCTGTTCCGCGACGAGGCCACGCTGCGACCGCGGGAATACTACAACAAGTTCCCCAGCCGGCCCCGCGTCACCCTGGCTCTGCTGGTCGACCCGATGCTCGCCACCGGGGGCTCGGCGGTCCACGCCTGCCAGATCATCAAGGCGGCCGGAGTGCCCAGGCTCAAGCTGATTTCGCTGCTCGCCGCGCCCGAGGGGATCGATCGGATGGGCCGGGAAATGCCCGACGTGCCGATCCACGTCGGTGCTGTTGATGAACGTTTGAATGAAGTCGGGTTTATTTATCCCGGGCTGGGCGACGCCGGCGATCGGCAGTTCGGGACCGGGCCCGGAATGGCGGCGGGCGAACCGGCCGCCGAATTCGCCGATTCCCCGAGAGAGAGGTTCCGTTCGTGATGCGAGCCGTCGACGTCATTCGCAAGAAGCGTGATGGACAAGCTCTGGATGCGACGGAGATCGCCGCGATGGTGGCAGGAAGCACCACGGGCGAAGTCGCCGACTACCAGTGGGCCGCGCTCTTGATGGCGATCGTCTGGCGGGGGATGAACGCGGCCGAGACGGCCGCCTTGACCGATGCCATGATCCGTTCCGGGAAGGTCGTCGACCTGTCGCACATCCCTGGCCGAAAGGTCGACAAGCACAGCACCGGCGGGGTGGGTGACAAGACGTCCTTGATCCTGGCGCCGATCGCCGCGGCGGCCGGGGTCATCGTGCCGATGGTCTCGGGCCGAGGGCTGGGACACACCGGCGGGACCCTCGACAAGCTCGAGTCGATCCCCGGGTTTCGGGTCGACCTCGACCTCACTCGCTTTGAAGACGTGCTCGCTTCTTGCGGCCTGGTCATGATCGGCCAGACCGCCGAGATCGCGCCTGCGGACAAGTTCCTCTATGCCTTGCGCGACGCCACCGCGACCGTCGAATCGATCCCCCTGATCGCCGCGTCGATCATGTCGAAGAAGCTGGCCGAAGGGATCGACGGCCTGGTGCTCGACGTCAAGACGGGTGGGGGTGCGTTCATGGAGCGGCTCGATCAAGCGCGTGCCCTGGCCCAGGCAATGTGCGCGATCGGGCGAGGGCTGGGCACGCAGATGGTCGCCTTGATCACGCGGATGGATCAACCCCTGGGCTGCGCTGTCGGCAACGCGATCGAGGTGGCGGAGTGCCTGGCTTGCCTGCGGGGCAGGGGGCCGGACGATCTGATGGGCCTCTCGCTCGAGCTGGCGGCCGAGATGGTTGTGATGGCCGGCGCGGCCGGCTCGCTCGAGGAGGCGCGGGCGATCTGTCGCCGGACGGTTACCGACGGCTCGGCCCTCGATCGATTCCGCCGGCTGGTCCAGGCCCAGGGCGGCGACCCGCGCGCCCTGGACGATCCCTCGCTCCTGCCGGCTCCGGCTCGGAGGGTCGTCATCAAATCCCCCGCAAGCGGCTTTGTCCGCTCCCTGGCCGCGCGGCCCGTGGGCCATGCGACGATGCTGCTCGGGGCGGGCCGGGCTCGCATGGACAGCGGCGTCGATCACGCCGTCGGCGTCATCCTTCACAAGAAGGTCGGCGCGGCCGTCACGATCGAAGAACCGTTGTGCACCTTGCTCGTGAACGACGAATCCCGGCTCCCGGAAGCGGTCTCGCTCATCCTGGATGCTTATACCATCACCGCTCCGCCCATCGTCTGCGAGCCGCTCATCGTCGAGCGGATTGCGGCGCCGGCCGGGCCCGACGACAGTCGTCTCAATGTATGAAGGTTGGCTCGGATGCGAATGTTGACCTCGCCGCGGATCGTGATCGTGCTGCTCGTACTGGCTGCCGCGGCGCCGCGCGCCGCCTGGGCGGACCAAGCCCCCGGCGCCCCGGGAGGAACCCAGGCCAGGGCGGGCCGTCGCCCCGAAGCGCTCCCGGATCGAGCGGCCCGCGCTGCCGATGCTGATTCGAAGAACCAAGCGGATCGAGGTCAGAAACCGCCCGAGACCGCCAAACCCGCCGAAGCCCGCCGGCCTTATCAGATCTCACTGGGCCCTTGGTCACTCCAGTTCTCCGTGCCGGAATCTCTCGACTTGCTCGACCTGGTCGATCGTGTCCGCGGGTTCTTCGGCATGCTCGCCATCCTGGGAGTGGCCGTCTTTCTCTCCGAGAACCGTCGCGCGATCTCGCGGCGCGTCGTCTTCTGGGGGATCACCTTGCAGTGGGTGTTCGCGATCCTGGCGCTGCGAGTTCCCGCGGGTGTGGAGTTTCTGGGCCACGCGGGCAGGGCCGTCGAGTCGGTCCTGGGCTCTGCCCGTGTGGGTGCCGCGTTCGTCTTCGGCGAGGCGTTGGTCAGCGACAAGGGACCGGCCGCGTTCGTGTTTGCCTTTCAGGTGCTGCCGACGGTCATCTTCGTGGCCGCCTTGTTCGCGGTCCTCTATTACATCGGCGTGATGCAATGGGTCGTGCGGCTCTTCGCGGTGGTGATGGCCTGGTTCATGGGCACGAGCGGCGCCGAGTCGCTCAACGTCGCCGCGTCGCTCTTTCTGGGCCAGACCGAGGCCCCCCTCACGATTCGTCCATACCTCGCCAGGCTGACGCGGTCTGAGCTGCTGACGGTCATGACCTCGGGGATGGCGCATGTCTCCGGCGGGGTCATGGCGGCGTACATCGCCTACAAGGTCGAGGCCCGCCATATCCTGACGGCCGTGCTGATGACGGCGCCCGGCGCGATCTTGCTTTCCAAGATCCTCGTACCCGAAACGGGGACACCCGAAACGTTGGGCTCGATTCACAAGGCCGAGCCGGCGACCGATGCCAACCTGCTCGATGCGGCGGCGCGCGGCACTCGCGACGGCCTCCACCTGGCGCTCAATATCGCCGCCATGCTGATCTCTTTCATCGCCCTGGTCGCACTTGTGAACATCGGTCTCGGGGCGTTGGCGACTTTTCTCCAGGGAATCTTCGGCTGGGCAAAGGCTCCGGGGATTTCCCTCCAGGGAATCCTCGGCTGGGCAATGGCTCCGGTGGCCTACATGCTGGGCGTCCCGTGGGAAGACTGCAAGGCGGTCGGCTCGTTGCTCGGCACCCGCGCCGTCTTGAACGAGCTGATCGCCTTCGGCGAGCTGAAGGAGCTCAAGACGATCTTGATCGATCGATCGTTCGTGATCGCCAGCTTCGCGCTCTGCGGATTCGCCAACATCAGCTCGATCGGCATTCAGCTCGGCGGGATTGGTGCGCTCGTGCCCGAGCGCCGGCACGAGCTGGCCCGTCTCGGCGTTCGGGCCCTGCTCGCGGGGACCCTGGCCAATTATCTGTCGGCCTGTATCGCGGGGATCCTCCTATGATCAGCGACGGACTCTCGTCCTCTTCACGGGGCGACCTTCACTCGCGGGCCGTCGAAGCCGCCGCCGCGCTCCGGGCCGTCGTCACCGAGGTTCCGAAGGTCGCCGTCGTACTCGGATCGGGATTGAACGAGCTGGCCGGCCGGATTGGTGCGCCAACCACGATACTCTACGATCAGATCCCTCACTTCCCGCGGACCAGCGTCGCCGGGCATCAAGGGCAGGTCTCCTTGGGCAGCCTGGCCGGGGTGGCCGTGCTCGTGTTCCAGGGCCGGTTCCACCACTACGAGGGGCACGACCTTGAAACGGTGACCTTCCCCGTTCGCGTGCTCCAGCAGCTTGGCGTCTCGACACTGATCCTCACGGCGGCCACGGGAGGAATCCGCGCCGGGCTTCGGCCGGGCAATCTGGTCGTTCTGACCGACCATCTCAACCTGATCGGCGATAATCCGCTCCGCGGCCTGAACGACTCGCGGCTCGGGCTTCGATTCCCGGACATGACCGAGGTCTATTCGCGCCGGCTCCGGATGATCGCCGAGGAGGAAGGGAAGCGGCTCTCGATCGAGCTCGTGCCGGGGGTCTACGCATGCGTGCCCGGTCCGAGTTACGAGACGCCGGCCGAGATCAAGATGCTCCGGACCCTGGGTGCGGACGTGGTGGGGATGTCGACCGTCCCCGAGGCGATCGTCGCTCACCACGCCGGGATCGAGGTCCTCGCCTTTGCCCTCGTGTCCAACGCAGCCGCCGGTGTCGTCGGTACGCCCATCACGCACGAGGAAGTTCTCGAGGCGGGCCGCCGCGCTGCCCCGACGCTGGCGCGGCTGATCGAGAAGGTCGTCGCCCGGCTGGGGGCCCCGGAGTCCGCCCCTACGCAATAGGGGGAGCGGGGTCCTTGGTCCTTGTCGTCACGGTCTTGCAGGGATTGGACTTACGTGTGGCGAGCCTTAGCCTGCCCTACGATGGTCGCTGGCTCGCGACCCCCAGCCGCGTGGCGACGCGCTCGGCGGCCTTCTCGCCGCTGTGGATGCACTGGGGCACACCGACGCCGTGGTAGGCGTTGCCCGCCATTTCCAGGCCCGGGTTGGCCCGGGTCGCCTCCTCGATCGACTCGACGAGGTCGCGGTGGCCCACCTCGTATTGCGGCATCACGCCCGGCCAGCGCGCGAGCTGGCGGAGGATTGGCTCGCCGGTGATGCCCAGGAGTTGTGAGAGCTCGGCGCCGGCGATGCGGTAGAGCTCGGCGTCGTCGCGCTGGAGCAGCTCGGGCCGGCTCGCCCCGCCCACGAACACGCGTATGAGCACCGTGCCCTCGGGGCTCCAGCCCGGGAACTTCACGCTCGAGAAGCTGCCCGACAGGATCAGCCGTTTCTCGCGCAGCGGCACCACGAACCCGAACCCGTCGAGCGCGTGTGCCACCTGCTCGCGGCGGTAGCCGAGCGACACGACCACGCTGCCCGTTGTCTTGATCCGGCCCAGCAGGCCGGCGAGCGTCGGGTCGACCGGACCGAGGAGGCGCGAGGCGTCGGCCGTCGAGGTGGCGACGACGACGGCGTCGGCTTCGATGTCCGACGGCTCATTCCCGCCGACCGTGACCGACCACCGGCCGTCGTCGCGCCGGGCGATCCGTTGCACGCGGGCCTCGCACCGCAGGGCTCCGGCCGGCAGCCGCGCGACGAGGGCGTCGACGAGCGACGACATGCCGTCGCGCAGCGCCACGAACATGCCGTACCGCGCGCCGCTGCCGACGCTCTTGCCCGAGCCGTGCAGCGAGTTCCCCTTGCGCATCGCGCGGATCAGGCTGCCGTGGGCCTGTTCCATGTCGAGGAACCGCGGGAGCGTGGCTTGCACGCTGAGGAGGGTCGGGTCGCCGGTGTACATGCCGGAGACGAGCGGCTGGATGAGCCGCTCGAAGGCCTCGCGGCCGAACCGGCGGCTGGCGAACGACGCCAGGCTCTCGTCATTCCCGCTGCCCCGCGGCACGAACAGTTCGCAGCCCATGCGAAGCTTGCCCCAGGGGCTGAGGATGGGCGTGCGGAGCATCGGGCCGATGCGGGTGGGCGCCATCACGAGCAGGCCGTCGGGGATCGGCTCGAGCCGGCCGTTGAAGACCACGAACGCGCGGCGGCCCCGCTCGGCGGTGGGGATGAGCTGGTCGTCGATGCCGAGCCGGCGGCACAGGTCGACGCCCCACGGAAACGTCGTGATGAAGCTGTCGGAGCTGGCCTCGATCAGGAACCCGTCGCGCCGGTCGGTCTTCAGGACCCCACCGGGTCGCGGCCCGGCCTCGAGCACGGTCACCCGCACCCCCGGGGCCACCTCGCCCAGCCGGTGCGCGGCCGCCAGGCCCGTGACGCCCCCGCCGATCACCACCACGCCCGGACGGCGGGCGCCGGCAGGCGGACCGGTCGTCGCGTCGTCCCGTGTCCGGCTTGTCTCCATCACGTCATCCATCAGTCGCGTCTCGAATCGTCCCGCGTCGTGTCCCGGTCGCGCGGCCGGTGCCCTTGACCGCGGCCGGCTCGGATCTATATTCTGGACAAGAACATCCGTTATGGCGAGGCCAGTTCAGCGAGGCCGCGCCCGGAGGGGTCGAACCCTCCGCACACGATCTTACGAGCAGGTGTCCTGATGGACCAGCATCGCCCGGGTCATCCGGGATCGCCGATGGGCCGCTCCCGACGCGATTTCGACCGCAGCCCGTTCATCGTCTTCTACGAGGTGACCCGGAGTTGCGACCTGGTCTGCGTGCACTGCCGCGCCTGCGCGCAGAGCCAGGCCGACCCGAACGAGCTGACGACCGCGCAGTCGAAGGCCCTCATCGAGCGGTTCCGCGCCTTCCCCGAGCCGCCGCTGCTGGTGATCACGGGCGGCGACCCGCTGAAGCGGGCCGACATCTTCGAGCTCATCGAACACGCGGTGGCGCAGGGGCTCGAGACGGCGATCACGCCCTCGCCGACGCCGCTGGTCACCACCGAGGCGATCGGCCGGCTCAAGCAGGCGGGCATCGCGCGGATGGCCGTGAGCATCGACGGCGCCGACGCGGCCACTCACGACCGTATGCGCGGGGTGGACGGGAGCTTCGAGCAGACGGGACGGATCATGACCGACGCGCTGCGGTTCGACATCAAGCTCCAGGTCAACACCACGCTCAACCCGCACAACTACGACCAGCTCGAAGACATCGCGGCGCTGCTCACGGGCGAAAACGTGGTGCTCTGGTCGGTGTTCCTGATCGTCCCGGTGGGCCGCGCGACCGCCGAGCTGCGGCTCACGGGCGCGCAATACGAGGCGGCGTTCGAGCGTCTCTGGAAGCTCTCGCAGCACGCCCGTTTCGTGATCAAGACGACCGAGGGGATGCACTATCGCCGGTTCGTGCTGCAACATCGCAAGGAGGTCGAGGGCGACGCGCCGCGGCTCTCGGCCCGGCGCGCGTGGGGCCCGGGTCACGGGTTCCCCGGCGTGAACGACGGCCGTGGGATCATGTTCGTGAGCCACACGGGTCTGATCCACCCGAGCGGGTTCTTGCCGATGGTGTGCGGGATGTACCCGTTCAACGACCCGGTCGACGTCTACCAGCGCTCGCCGATCTTCCGCCGGCTGCGTGACGCGAACACCTTCGGCGGCAAGTGCGGCGTGTGCGAGTACCGCCACCTGTGCGGCGGCAGCCGCGCGCGGGCCTACGCCGTCACCGGCGACCCCTACGCCGCCGAGCCCGACTGCGTGTACCTGCCCCCGAAGTGGCTCGAGACGGCCGAGGCGCTGGCCGAGACCCCGTAGGTCCTACCCGCCGGTTGCGTCTTCACCTCGCGAACAAAGGAGTCCGCGACAAAGGGTCACGGAAAAGGGGTCAGGAGCCTTTGTGAAGCACAAAAGGCTCCTGACCCCTTTTCCGATTCAAAATGCAGCCGGCGCAGCCCGAGATGACGCCAAGAAACATCGTCGCTAACGTCGTCGGCAACCTCGACGAGTCACTGGAAGACACACTCACCTCCCACGCAGTCTGATCTGTGGGTATCAGGATCGGGGAATCAGCGGCGACCACTCCGCGCCTATCTTTTCACCGTTTGATAGCCTAGATTATCCTTCCTTGATCACCCAACCAGATTCGTGCCGACTGCGCCCGGAAACTCAAGCCGATTGAGACCGGTGGCATGTTCACGGCGAGCTGTTGAACTCGCTCACCAGATTGAGCGGGAGCAAGAATCCGATGAGCCGTTCCCCGATCCAGATCTATGCCCTTTGCGTGTGCTTCTCCGCACTTCTGTGCTTCGTCATCGCCCTCGGGGTCGGCTTGTATGATGTCGTTCAGATCACAGTACCCGCCTTCACGCTCCAAGAGCTTCCCTACTATCATTCAAACGAGCAGTTCCTTCAGTATTTTCCGGACAAGAAGGGTCTGCCCTCCGATGAGGTTACACGTCTTTGTCGCGAGACGTATCGGGAGGGTTTGGCGTTTGAGCGCAGGGGCGCTCAACAGAGTGCCGTCTTTGTCTTGATCATCCTCGCAATCGATGTGGTCGTCTATTTCGTCCACTGGAGGATCGCCAGGAGGGCGGAACATCGATCGGAGGTTCATCAGGGAGACAAGGAGCCTACGTAGCTCCCGCCGTGGCACCCGTGGCACCGAGCCGCCGGGTGGCATGTTCGCGGCGATCCTCGCCGCACTGCTCGACGAGGACTGGACGACGCCGGGGATCAGGGACGCCAAGTGATTCTTGCGATAGAATGCACCCTGGAGCCACGCTTCCCCTGATTCTGCCGCTTGCGGAGGTTGCCGGCCATGCGGATCGACAACGACCCCAAACTCGACTTCGACGATGTGCTGATCCGTCCCAAGCGATCCGAAGCGCCCAGCCGGGCGACCATTGTCCTGCAACGGGACTACCGATTCCTCAACAGCGGAGCGACCTGGGAGGGAATCCCGATCGTCGCCTCCAACATGGATAGCGTCGGCACGATGGCGATGGCAAAGGCGCTCGGTCCCGAAATGATGACCTGTCTGCACAAGTATTATTCCGAGGACAAGCTGATCGATTTCTTCAGCAAGGATGTCCATCGAGGCAGTACGTTCTTCACGCTCGGAATCAAGGACGACGAGTTCGAGAAGCTGAGGACGGTCAAATCGAAGGCGGATTTCCACTTTGTTTGCGTCGATGCCGCGAACGGCTACACCAAGTACTTCGTGGAGCGGGTCAAGCGGATCAGGGAAACATTCCCCGACTTGACCATCATGTCGGGCAATGTGGCCACGCCCGATATGGTCCAAGAGCTCCTGATCTCTGGAGCCGCTGACATCGTAAAGATCGGGATTGGTCCTGGGAGCGTCTGCACGACCCGGATGATGACCGGCGTGGGCTACCCCCAGCTTTCGGCGATCATCGAGTGCGCTGATGCGGCTCACGGATTGCGGGGTCACGTCTGTGCAGACGGCGGTTGCCGGTCGCCCGGAGATGTGGTCAAGGCGTTCGCCGCCGGTGCCGATTTCGTGATGCTCGGAGGCATGCTCGCCGGGCACGACGAGTGTGAGGCGGAGTGGGTTGAGAAGGATGACCAGCGCGTCGAGATGGCGTTCTACGGCATGTCGAGCCAGAAAGCGCTGGACAAGTACGCCGGGGGTCGAAGGGACTATCGGGCTTGCGAAGGCAGGGAGGCCGCGGTTCCGTACAAGGGCCCGGTCAAGGAGACGATCCAGGGAATCACGGGAGGTATTCGGAGCGCCTGTGCCTACGTCGGGGCGACCCGCTTGAAAGACCTGTCCAAATGCACGACCTTCGTGATCTGCCACCGACCGCAGGGCAGCGTTTGCCTCGGCAAGTAGTTCATGATCTTTAGTCTGGATCGGCCAATCGTTTCTTGGCGTCCACCTTGAGCCAGCAAAGCGCGGCCAGGATGTAGACGCCCGAGAAGATGAGGAACACCAGTTCCGGCCGGCCGCGCCGGAAGAGGAAGCCCGCCATGGCGGCACCGGAGGCACCGGCAAGCGCTCCGACCATGTTCATCGCTCCACTCAACGTGCCGGCGTAGCGTTCGCCGATGTCGGCGCAGGAGGCCCACGCCGGCCCCATGCACAAATCGCTGCAGAAAAACGTCGCGGTCAAGAGCAGGCCGAGCAGCCTGATGTCCTCGACCCAAAGTGTCGAGAAGAGCGACGTGCCTGCGAGAGCCATGCCCAGACACCCGACCGATCGCCGTCCCCATGTGCGACTGCCCCACCGCCGGATCACCCAGTCCGACGCGGAGCCGCCCAGCAAGCAGGCCACCGAGCCGGCTGCCAAAGGCATCGACGAGAGCCACGCTGATTGGTCAGGGGCGAGATGGCGATGCTCACGGAGATAGAGGGGCAGCATGCTTGTGAAGAAGTTGCCCGAGAAGCCATTGAAGCCATACATCAGGCAGAGGGCCCACACGCTCGATGATCCCGCCATCCTCGACCAGGGGACCGAAGACGGCTGCTCCGACTCGGGCGGGCGGCCGGCCCCGATGATCTTTCGTTCCGCGCGATTGACCTGGACCATCTCCTCCGGCAGGTTGCGATACCAGGGCCAGAACACGCCGCACCAGAGAACGCCCAGGCCGGCAATCATCACGAACGGCATGGGCCAGTCTCCCCAAACCGCGAACAGCCAGGTGAGGAGGAATGGGATCAAGGCGCCGCCCCACCGGCTGAACATCCAGATGCTGCCCTGCGCGAAACCGCGCTGGGTTATCGGCATCCAGTCGGCCATGATCCGGCCCAGGACCGGAAACCCGCCGGCCTGGAACGCACCGAACAGAAAGCGCACGGCCAGCAGGAAGGCGAACTGGATTGCCGGTTCCGGCGGCAGGAGGACGGCCAGGGCCACCGCGGCCGTCAGCAGCGACCAACCGAGCACCAGGATCGTCAGGACGTGCCGTCCCCCCAGGCGGTCGCCCAGCAGGCCGAGAGGCATCTGGAAGAGGCCATAGGCCACCAGGAACGCCGCCATCACGTACCCGATCTGCTCGTCGTGCAGGCCCAGGCTCCGCTTGATTTCGGGGGCTCCGGTCGAAAAGCCGAGCCGGTGGATGTACGTCACCACGGCGAGCGCGCACGCGAGGCCCAAAACCCGGTACCGCACCGCCGTGGGCGGGGCCGAAGTCCCTAGTCCTTGGTCCATCGTCCTTAGTCCTTAGTCCTTGGTCCATCGTCCTTAGTCCTTGGTCCGTCGTCCTTAGTCCTTGGTCCGTCGTCCTTAGTCCTTGGTCCGTCGTCCTTAGTCCTTGGTCCGTCGTCCTTAGTCCTTGGTCCGTCGTCCTTCGTCCTTGGTCCGTCGTTCTTCGTCCTTGGTCCATCGTGCTTGGACTCGGTGCGGCCGATCGAATTCAGGTAAGCGTTCAAGCATGGGGCGAGGTTGTCGAGCAAGTGCTTCAACGTCGTGACCTGTTCTTCGGAAAGGAGTTTCCGCTTGAAGGCGCGACGCAGCCAGTGCTTGGTTTCATAGAGCGATGCCCGTGCAATCTTCACGAAACGTCGGTTGTCTTGAAAACTGCGCCTTCCGCTTCCCTCGGCGATATTCGCCCCGATGCTATCGGCGGCGCGAACCAGTTGCTTTCCCACCGTATCCTTCGCGAACGTGTTCCACCCCATGACGATGGACCACACCTCGTCCGCTAGCGTTTCCGCGAGTTGATACACCCGCAACTTCTCGAACTGCGTTGTCGCCATGCCAATTCACCACGGGCGAAGGACCAAGGACTAATGACCAAGGACGAAGGACTAGCCCAGGCCGATCGAGCGCAAGTAAGCTCGCGTCCTCCGAGCGATGGGCAGCGGCTTGTCGAATGGTGCGGGGTACATATCCTGCTCGACGGTCGCGAGACCGTCATAGTCGACCTCGCGCAGCGCGTCGCGAAACGCGATGAAGTCGACGGCGCCCTCGGATGGCTCGCAGAACATGTCGTTGGCCACGGCGATTGCAAAGGGAACGTGCTCCCGCTCGACCCATTCTTGCTTCTGGCGATCGACGCTCTTCAAGTGCAGGTAGCGGATGCGGTCGTGGTGGCGGCGGAAGAAGGCGACGGGATCGCCGCCGCGGTACGCATGATGTCCCGTATCGAGGCAGAGCGACACGCGGATCGGGTCGGTCTGCTCCAGGAACGCCTCGATCTGGTCCTCGTATTCGACATGTGTCTCCGCGTGCGGGTGGTAAACCAGGCGCAGCCCGAGGCGCGCGCTTGCCAGATCGGCCGCGCGGTGCGTGGCGTCGATCAATCGCTTCCAACCGCCATCATCGAGCCGGGCCGGCCTGATGGGCTGGCCTGTGAACAAATCCGAATAGGTGTCATCGATGAGCACCAGGAAGCGGCCGCCCAGGGCGGCCACCAGCTCGCCGCCGCCGGAGATTTGCCGCTCCAGATCGGGCCAAGCAGCCGGGTCCTCGAGGTGGCCCATGGCGAAGGACGCGGTCGCCTTCAACCCTCGCTGATCGAGCTCGGCGCGCAGGATCGTCGGGTCCGTGGGCAAGTAGCCGTACGGACCGAGCTCCGTCCACCCGTAGCCGGCCAGGGCGATCTCGTCGAGGAATCGCTGCCAGGGAATCTGCTTGGGATCGCTGGGGAACCAGACGCCCCAGGAGTCCGGCGCACTGCCAATGTGAATGTTCATGATGGTGCCCGTGACTGTTGAAGTTCTAGTAGTGATACCGCTGCAACCGGCTCCGGTCCTGTTCGTATTCCGCGCGCAGTTTCTGAGTGGCGGGATCGCGACTGACTTCCGCCGGGGCGACGTCCCACCAGATGCCGCCGCCGGGGAGGAAGCGGTGTTTCTCGGTTTCCGCGACGATGACGCACGTCCGGCGCTCCGCCCGCGCATCGACCAGCGCTTTTTGGAACTGTTCCGGGGTCTCGACGTGCCAGGTCCGGGCCCCGAAGCTCTCGGCGTTCCTGGCCAGGTCAATCGGCACGTACTCTCCTTCCAGGCGGTTTGCCTTGGGGTCACGGCGGCGGAACTCATTGCCGAAGCTGACTCCGGTCCGCCACAGTTGCAGCCGCCGGATGCACTGGTAGCCGTGGTTCTCGGCGATCACGACCGTGATCTTGAGGTCCTCCTGGAGCGCGGTCATCAGCTCGGTCGGGTTCATCAGGTAGGTGCCGTCGCCGATCAAGACGTAGACCTCGCCCCGCGGCTGCGCCAGCCGGACGCCGAGGCCGGCCGGGATCTCGTAGCCCATGCACGAGTAGCCGAACTCCAGGTGGCAGGCGCGGCCGCCGGTCGGGTCCCAGAGCTTGAGCAGGTCTCCCGGCGGGCCGCCCGCGGCGGCGATGACCGTGTCGCCGGGCCCGGCCGCCCGGTTGAGCACCTGGATCAGCTCACCCTGGCTCATCGCCTCGCCCGGGTGGTGCGTGTAAACCTCGCGCTGCATTTTTTCGTCCCAAGCGCGGCGGGCCGCGGCGATTTCTTGCAGGTAAGCTGCTGGCCGCGGCTGGACGCCCTCGTCCTTGGCGGCCTGGTAAAGTGCGCGCAAGGCCAGGCGCGCATCGGCGGCGATCGGCAACGCGCCCTGCTTGGTCGCATCGCGACTGCAAACGTTGATGTTGATGAAACGCACCTGGGGATGGTTGAAGCAGGACTGGGACCCGGTGGCGAAATCGGTCAGCCGCGTGCCGACGCAGATCACCAGGTCGGCGGAACTGATGATCGTGGCGGCCGCGCCAGTCCCTTCCAGGCCGTGACCGCCCAGGGCCATCGGCGACTTGTTCCGGAGCGCGCCTTTGCCGGCAAACGTTTCCGCGACGGGGATCCCCAGTGCCTCGGCGAAGTCCTGCAGCTCCTGCCATGCCTCCGAGTAGTGCACGCCGCCCCCCGCGATGATTACCGGACGCTTGGCCTCTTTCAGGAGCGAGATCGCCTCCAGTGACCGCATGGAACCGGGCAATTGCCGCTCCACGCGCCAGACGTGCTTTTGGAAGAAATTCGCCGGATAGTCGAAAGCGTGTGCCTGGATGTCCTGCGGCAGCGCGATCGTGACCGCGCCCGTTTCGATCGGATCGGTCAGCACCCGCATCGCCTCGGGAAGGGCCGTCAGGATCTGCTCGGGGCGGGTGATGCGATCGAAGAAGCGGCTGACCGGCCGGAAGCAATCGTTGACGCTGACGTCCGCGGAGACCGGATGCTCGAGCTGCTGCAGCACCGGCCCCTGACGGCGGGTCGCGTAGTAATCGGAAGGGAACAGGAGCACCGGCAGGCGGTTGATCGTCGCCACGGCCGCGCCCGTGATCATGTTGGTCGACCCCGGACCGATCGACGACGTGCACGCCAGGGTGGCCAGGCGCAGGTTTGCCTTGGCAAAACCGATGGCCGTGTGGACCATCGATTGCTCGTTGCAGGGCTGGTAATAGGGCAAATCCTGGCCGCATTCCTCCAGGGCCTGCCCCATGCCGCACACGTTGCCGTGGCCGAAGATGCCGAACATGGCCGGGATCAGGCGGCGCGTCTTGCCGTCGCGCTCGCTGTACTGGGCTTGCAGATACTTCACCACTGCCTGCGCCATGGTCAGGCGGATGGTCTCCTGCGGGGGAGCGTTCATTGGTGAGTTGTCTCCTTTCAGCTAGGGTTTGATAAAGTCGGCGGTGTAGAGCCACCAGCCGCCGCGCACTGCATGGAAGCGAAAGCCGGCGGCCTCAGCGAGCCGCTGCACGACTGATGGAGACTGGTAATGAGGGTCGCCGAACATCTCCGTGATCGAGAGGATTCCCGCTGGTTTGAGAGCGTGAAAGCTCTGTGCCAGGGCGGCAGCACGATCCGGGATCTCGCCGAGGGCCGCACACAGGAACACGAGATTGAAACTCGCCGCCGGGACGTGGGGTAAAGCGGCGTCGCCAAGGATCGCCTTCAGGTTCATGACGCCTGCCTTGCTTGCTCGGGCCTTGAGTCGTTCAATCATCGCCGGCTGGATGTCGATCCCGACCGCTTCGCCGTCTGGTAGCACCCGATCCGCGGCTGGTATGAGCAGCCGCCCCGGTCCCGGTCCGATTTCCAAGACCCTTTGTCCTGGTTGCAGCCCTAGCCGATCAAGGATGATTTGCGTGCCGTTGAACCGCTCAAGAAATGGGCTCTCGAACGCCCACGCCAGGGACGATGGACAAGGGAGAGACCATCTTCGGCTCGCCCAGCGCCAGCCCAGGTTGAGCGCCAGGAATGCGGCGAACAGAGCCAAGGGTATCCAGATGAGCCTCAACGCTGTTCCTTCCATGCCATCGGTTCTGTCGAGCCGATGTCAATTCAAGCCTCAATTCCCACGCGTCGATTCGTCGGAGACTCGCCGGCGCAGGTCGGGGCGCGACAGTACCTCTGGACGTAGCCGAGCCCCGAGACCGGGCCCCAGGTCGAATGTGGCACGGCCCTCGCGAATCGGCAATGGTTGCGTCAGGATGTCCAGGTAATAACCCTCATAAAACCCCCGTACCGTCTCCTGGATCATCACATTCTGGGCCGCGGCACAAAGATGCAGCGCGGCGAGCACATTGACCGGCCCGGTGCAGTCGTGGGGCGTGACGGACAGGTGATAGGTATCGGCCAGGGCAGCGATCTTGACGGCCTCGGTGATGCCTCCGGTCCAGACCACGTCCAGCATGATGATGTGGGCCGCTTCACGCTCGAGAAGCTCGCGGTAAGCGAAGCGGGTCATCCGGCGCTCGCTCACCGCCTGGGGGACACGGGTCTCGCGCACCAGGCGAGCCAGGTCGCCCGCGCTGTCCGGCAGGATCATGTCCTCCATCCAGACGATGTCGTAGGGTTCGAGGGCCCGCCCGATCCGGATGGCGCAATTCAGGTCCCACCGCGAATGCCCCTCGATCGCGATCTGCATCCGGTCTCCCACTGTCTTGCGGATCTCCTGGACAGTCCACAAGCCCGCCTTGAGATCTTCCGCAGAGAGGTAGTTCCCGGGTGGTCCGACGGCCGCCCACCCGGCCGGGCCGGTGGCCTGGGCAAACTGCAACTGTGGGGCGAACCGGTCCCACGGCCAGACCTTCATCTGCCGGATGCCCTGTTCCAGCAACGAGAGGGCCAGCTCGCCGGGCCGCTTCAAGAACGCATCCTGGTCGGCGTACTTCGGGGTGTTGACGCATGTGTTGTAGATCGGGATCGACTCACGGCACCGGCCGCCGATCAGGTTGTAGATCGGCTGGCCCAGGTGCTGGCCCAGCACGTCCCACAAGGCGATATCGAGCGCCGACAGCGCCCGCATCTCGGCCCCCGCGTGGCCGAAGAAATTGGCGTAGGAGAAGAAGCTCTGCCAGTGCCGTTCGCGGTCGAAGGCGGATTGCCCCAGGAGAAACTGCGCGGCGTAGTCGTGGATCACCGCTTCCACCGCACCGGGGACATGGTAGGTCTCACCGAGGCCGACCAGGCCGTCGGCGGTGTGAATCTGGACCCAGATTGTCGTGGGATGTTCGGGAAGCCGCAGGGTTTCGATCCGCGTGATCTTCATGGCGACTCCTGATGGAGGGCCGCCTGCGCCCGGACCTGGTTGGCTACCTGGGTTGCCGCCCGCAGCAAGAGCGTGCAATCTCCGCCCATCGCGAGCCATTGCACCCCCCGTGCGGCCCAATCCAGCAACGTGTCGGGATCATCGCCGGCGCCGATCCCGATCGGAACACCGGCTCGACGGGCCTGGGCGATGACCGTGTCGATGGTGCGGAGCACGTCCGGGTGGCGGGGCTGGCCCATCAAGCCCATCGAGCCGGCCAGGTCATTGGGACCGATGACGATGCTTGCCAGACCCGGCACGGCCAGGACCTCATCGATGTTCTCGACGGCCTGGATGTGCTCGATCTGGACCATGGGCAGGATGCTGGCGTTGGCCGCGCGGCAGAATTCCGGTCCGCCGAGCCGGCCGTAATTCGATGGGCGCCGTGGCCCGAACCCGCGTGTGCCCTCCGGCGGATAAAGGCAGGCAGCGACGGCGCGGCGTGCTTCTTCCGCGGTGCGTATCAAAGGGACGATGACGCCTGCGGCACCGATGTCCAGCACGGGCTTGATCAGGACCGGGTCATTCCAGGCCACTCGAACCAAGGGCGTCGTGTCACTCCCCTTGGTCGCCATGATGTGCGCCTGCACCGTTTCCAGGGTCAGGGCGTTGTGCTCCATGTCGATCCACAGGAAGTCGAGCACCTGGCAGAGGGCCTCGGTCACCGTCGGATCGGTGAACGTGATGACGGTGCCGAGACACGTTCGCCCTTGTTTCAGCTTCTGCCGGAACGAATCGGCGAGATCGAGGAACATCATGGAGGCTCCGCAAGACGATCCGCGGGGTTCAGTACAGCGCGATGGCTCGCCCCGGTCCCCCGTGGCAGCTTCGGATCTTCACCGCCGCGAACAGGAAGTACGCGTTCTCCGGCAGCCGGCCGACATTGGTCAATGACTCCACGCCGATCATTTCCTTGCCGCCAAGTGCCCAGTAAGTCATGAGCGCGCGCTTCGGCTCGACGCCGCCCAGCGTCGGCCCGTCCGTGGCCACGCAGCGGATCCCTCTCTTTGCCAGATCGAGGATTGCATCCGGCCCCGGCGCCGGCCAGCCTTCGCTCTTGCCGTTCAAGGGGTCGTCCATGCAGGCCTTGCCCGCTGGGAACGGCTGGCAATATCGATCAGTCCACCCGCTCTGGAAAATCACAATATCACCCGGCCTCAGCTCGCCGTGCTCTTTTTCGTATCTCTCGATCTGGGCGGGCTTGATCTCCGGTGAGGCGGGCCAGCTCTTGCTGTCGATCGTGCCGATCAAATGCCTGACGTCGATGACGCGGGCCGGGCCGCACGACTGGGAGACGGGCACTTTCTCGGTCGTCACGTCGCTCGTACCCCGCTGGCCGTACCGCTTCTCGTACTCGGCGAGCCACCCTTGCACTTCCGTGCCGTAGGTCGAGTTATCGAAGCCCGCGCGCGGCAGGGCGTACGCGGGCGGGACCAGGTGCGTACCGGTGTGGCTGTCGAGCATGTGCATATCAAAGGGAGTCCGCGTGTTGGGATTGAGGCCGAAGCGGATCTTGAAAAAAGGCTGGCGGTGGTTGCCCACACCCCGTCCTGGCCACGAGACGGGCAGGTCCTCGGCAAGCACAACGGACAGATCCACGACGTTCTTCTTGCGAGCCGAGTCGATCAGCCGCCGGGCGAGCGGGTCGCCGACGACGGCGAATGCCCGCCCTTCACTGTAGGCGCCCCCCGCGTACTTGGGGCTGAGCATGCAGTAAAAGGCACCGGTGGGCGGCAATGCCCCCAGGCCGGTGGCGCTCTCGGTCCAGATCATGCCGTGCTTGAGCCCGGCATAATGGGTCGGCTCGGCCAGGTCGGGCAGGGGGCCCATGCTCGCGCTGTCGGTGCCCAGGGTCATGACCTTGCGCCCGGCCAGATACTCCATGCAGTCGGGATCGGGATCGGGCCAGGCGGGCGACTTGCCGTCGACCGGAAGGGCGGCGAACCGGCGCCCCTCCGGCAACGCCTTGTAAAACGTGTCACTGTAGTCGCTCCGGAACAGGACCACGTCGCCGGGGCCGAGCGGCCGGTGCTCCTTCTCCCAGGCGATCAACCGCTCTTTCTTGATCAGTGGGCTGTGACCGAGCGGACCGGATTCGCGCAGGTCGCGGCAATCGATAACACACGCCTCGCCGCCAAATTGCCAGGCCGGAATCGTTTCCGTGTACGTCCGTCCGAACGGCCCCGCGTTCGGCAGCGTGGACTCGGGCGGCGTGACGGAGTGCGGCGGCACATCGAGCTGCGTGCCGGTATTGCCGTCAATGACCAGGATGTCGCTGTGATAGGGGCTCAAGGGGCCAATGCGTTCGTAATGGTTGATTTGAAACGGTGGGAAGGTGGGCCAGATGCACGGGTATTCGCGCGCGACCAGGAGCGAGAGGTCAACAAAGCGCGGCCCGTGGCCGTCTTGCGCGGAGGCCCAGCCCGGGACGTAACAGACCGCGGCCAGGCCCAACAGGAGGTGTGGGGCGAGGCACCTGATCACAGGTCCCGCCGCCCGAAGCGTCATGGCCAAGGTTTCCGTCCTTTCTGCGCCTTAGGCAGAGCCGACCGGTTCCGAGGAGAAAAGAGAATGTGGCGTTGCGCTCGCCCGAAGTCGTCAGTTGTCAGTTGTCAGTGAAGACGTCGGCAGCCTACTACGTAATGATCTGCTCCACAACCCTCCCGTGCACGTCCGTCAGTGAGACGCGATCTCACCGCACCGGGGAGCCTGGGCGTCAGTGATCACTTGCTCGAACTCGGCTTCACCAACAGACCCTGGCTGCGCAGCCAGTTGACGCAGAGTTGGGTCCAGCTCGCAGGGGGTCTTTCGTTCTGCCGCACGCCGAAGTCGTGGTCACCCGTCGCATAGATGTGCAGCTCGGCGGGAATGCCGGCGCGCTTCAAGGCCAGGTACATGATCGCGCTGTGCTCCGCGTTGGACCCCCCGTAGCTTTCGTTGTCGTCGGAGGCATGGGCGAGCAGGATCGGGGGCGTATCGGCCGGGATGCGGAGACCCGGCGAGATTTCATCCTTGCCTTTGGCCTTGAGATAGCCCGGATAGCACAGGACGGCGAAATCGGGCCGGCAACTGACCTTGTCGACGGCGTCGATCGGGTCATACAACCGCTTGGCGAAACCGGTGGCGGTCGCCAGTGCGAGATGGCCGCCCGCCGAGAAGCCGATCATGCCGATCCGCTTCGGATTGATGCGCCATTCGGCGGCCCGGCTGCGGACCAGGCTGACGGCCCGCTGGGCGTCGAGCTGCGGGCCCAGCGGCGGCTCGCCGCTGACATCCCCGGGACGCCGCGGACAACGGTACTTGAGGATGATGCCGGTCATGCCGACCGAGTTGAGCCACGCCGCCACTTCCTCTCCTTCGAGCTCCCAGTAGAGGTCCCAGTAGCCTCCTCCCGGACAGATCAGCATCGCCGTTCCCGTGTTCTTTTCCCTGGGAGGCGGGTAGACCGTGATCGTCGGCCTGGTGACGTTGGTAATCAGCTTGGTCGGTCCCACGAGGGGCGACTGATGAATCCGGCTGGTCTCCTGGCCCTTGATTCCGACGTCGCCCGGCGTCTTCCCCGGCCAGAGATCGACCTCCAGCGGCTCCGCCGCGAATGCCGGAATGGCCACGAACCAGCCGATGAACAACGAGACGGCGAGAATCATTCGGTGCACGGTAGAAATCCTCATTGACGGAATGGGTCGATGCTCAACCTACGCCCAATCTATCCATGAAGTGCCGTCGGGGACAGTACGGCGTCTGCCGTCATTCGATGATTGGACGGCCGACGTATGGCGCAGTTCACTCGACCCTTGTTTGCGACGGGTCGGATTGATATAATCAGGGGATAAGCAATCGCCTATCCTACGAGGAGCGGCATGATGCGGGTCCGGAACGGCGGTGCGGGGGCGGCACGGGCCGGGCTCGTGGTGCTCTTGCTCGCGGTCTGCTCGTGGGGTTTTGTCGCCACGTCTCTGGGGCAGGGGCCTGTGCAGGGGAAGAAGACGGCTCCGGGCGTGGGGCCCGCGCAGGGGAAGAAGGCGGCTCCGACTTACACCAAGGACGTGGCCTCGATCCTCCAGACGAAGTGCCAGAACTGCCACCGCCGCCATCAGGTCGGGCCGTTCGCGCTCGAGTCCTACGAGCAGGCTCGCAAGCGGTCTCAGGACATCGCCGCGGTGACCGGAGAGCGGTCGATGCCGCCCTGGAAGCCGACCGCGGGGGTGGGCCCCAAGCTCAAACACGACCAGTCGTTGACCCGCGGCGAGATCGCCATCCTCACCGCCTGGGCCAAGGCGGGCGCCCCGCGCGGCGACCCCAAGGACCTGCCGCCGCCACCCAAGTTCGCCGAGGGTTGGAAGCTCGGTCCGCCCGACCTCATTCTCGTACCGGACGAGGGCTTCCCCGTGGCCGCCTCCGGCCCCGACGTGTACCGCTGCTTCGTCCTGCCCACCAACCTGGCGCGGGACTCTTACCTGGAAGCGGTCGACTACACGCCGGGCGAACGCGGCGCCGTGCACCACCTCGTCGCCTATATCGACACGACCGGCCGGGCGCGCCAGCTCGACGCGGACGCCCCTGGGCCGGGCTACACGATGTCATCCGGGCCGGGGGTCGACGCCGACGAATTAAGCTTCTGGACCGCCGGCAGCGAGCCCCAACGCCTGCCCGCCGGGGTCGGCATCCACCTTCCCGCCCAGGCCGACATCATCCTCCAGATCCACTACCACCCCAGCGGCAAGCCCGGCATTGACAGGACGCTGGTGGGCCTCTACTTCTCGCGCAAGCCGGTCAAGCAGGCGCTGCACTGGAACAATGCGTCGAGCTACGACTTCCGACTGCCGGCCGGCAACGACAACGTCGAGGTCAAGGCGAGCTGGTTCGTCCCGGTGGACCTGGAGGCCCTGGCCGTCGCCCCCCACATGCACCAGCTCGGCCACGACATGCATATGTCGGTTCGCTTGCCCAACGGCGGCACCCAGAACCTGATCGAGATCGCCGACTTCGACCCCTCATGGCAGACCGCCTACTACTTCCAGCAGCCGATCCCGTTGCTCGCCGGGTCAGTCGTCCATGTCGTCGCGCACTTCGACAACTCCGCCCACCCACGCAACCCCAACCGGCCTCCCAAGATGGTCAAGTTCGGGCCCAACTTCGACGACGAGATGTGCATCGGCTACATCGCCGTGGTGAAGAAGGGCCAGGACCTGACCGCGCCCGGCGCCCGCGACGACCTGCACGAGATCTTCGTGAAGCAACGCGACCGGCTCATCCGCAAGCTAGGGGCCAAGAGGCCCCACTGAGCTGCCGGTGAAACCCAAGCACCGTCGACTCTGGCCTCTCCTGTTTCTCCCGCTCCTCGGCTTGCTCGGCGGCCTGTATGTCGGGATTGAACAAAGACCGCTGCCCTTCGGCCTTGGCAGGTTCGATCCCATGAGCTCGGCCGCGATCGGGTTGCTGGCCGGAAGCGGCACGATGGTCATCAGCGCATCCATCGTCCTGGCCTATCGGGTCGCCCAAAGGCGGTTCACGATCGGCGCCATCCTCGTCACGATCGCGGTCATCGCCGTGCTGCTGGCGTGCGCACGCGCGCTCTTGCGCTGAGAGGCTCCTCTTCGTTTCAAATGCTCGTCAAAGAACTGCCTGACCGTGTCCATGATCTGTGGCCCATCGAAGCCGTGGCCGGCGCCGCGGACGACTTGAAGCCTGACTTCAACGCCCGCCTTCTCGAGCGCGTCGCGGAGGATTTCGCTCTGGGCCAGCGGCATCATGGGGTCGCGGTCTCCGTGCATGATCAAGAACGGCGGGTCGTCCTTGCTGACGAAGGTGATGGGACTGGCCTGGACCGCCTTCTCTTCGATGCTGGCCACCGCGTACCCGTAGGCGGTGAGCGGCACGGCCGTGCGGTCGTGACGGTCGCCCATGTCCCGGCCGCCGCCGTGGACCCAGAGGATGATCGGCGCGGGCTTGTCTCCTGGCGGCGGGACGTAGAGATCGAGCAGGAGCGGATGGCCGTGGGGGTGGGCGTATTCGAGATCGGGGATGAGGCGAACGCCGTCCGGGAGCGGGGGAAGTGATGCAGGCTTCCGATCCTCCTGACAATCTGCCGGACCCAGGAGAAGACCACCGCCCTTGAGTTTGACCTCCTGCGGATATGGCAACAGTTCCAACATGTCCGCGCTTGACGCCCCGCGGGCCGTGCGAACGGCGCAGCCTGCTCCCGCGCCCAGTGCGACGGCCACTGCCAGGAACACACGACACTTCATCAGGCGGATTCTCCGCGTCGTTCGTGGGCTCGGAACCGGTTAACGGTTTTCACACAAACAACCAAGCCCGGTGGACGAGCCCGGCGAAGGTTACTGCTGATTATACACGAAGCCCACTGACTGTCGGCAGTTCACCTGGTATGAGGTACGAGCCGATAAGAAGAGAGACGACCTGAAGGGATAGGGAGCAAGGGACAATTGATCAGATTGTTAGGGCTTGTACACCATAACCGGCCCCGAAATTCTCGATGTCGTTATGCAGTCGGGACTTGTCCATGGACGGGCGGGCGATGTTGAGCGTGTACCCACCTGTCGGAACGAACCGAAGTTCAGGGATGACGGGCCATGAGCGAGTCCGGATCGATTGAGCAATCGATGACTCGGAGCGGGGTGAATCGAGTCATCTGGATGATGGTCGCGGTCGGGGTATTGCTGCGAATCGGTCGGTTTGCCTTGAATTACCCGCTCTGGGGCGACGAGGCGTGCCTGGCCGCGAATCTCATCGACCGCGACTTCGTCAACCTGTTCAAGCCACTGAACTTCGGTCAAATCTGTCCGCCGGCGTTTCTGGTGATTGAGCTGGCGATTTCGAGATGGCTCGGATTCCACGAGTGGGTGCTCCGTCTTTTCCCGCTTCTCTGCGCGGTGACGAGCGTTCCGCTGTTCCGCTGGACAGCCGCCAAGGTACTCAAGGGAGTGCCCTTGCTGTTGGCCGTCGCGATCTTTTCCGTCAGCCTGCACCCCCTCCGACACGCGGCGGAAGTCAAACCTTATGCGTCGGACCTGATGGCCGCGCTCGTCTTGCTGGCGCTGGCCCTGGCCTGGCTGGACTCGCGTGAGCGCCCTTGGCCTCTCTGGTGTCTCGTGATCGCGGCTCCCCTCGCGGTAGCGATTTCGCATCCGGCGATCTTTGTCGCGGGCGGGGTGGGGATCGCGCTGCTGGGGCCTGTCTGGCGGACGGGCCGATGGTCGTTGCGAATTCCGTTCGGACTGTTCGCAGTCGGCGCGCTGGTGATGTTCGCGGCGATGTTTGTTCTCAGCACCGGAGCCCAGACCGAATGGATGATTCGTGGTCTGCGCGAATACTGGAAAGGATCGTTCCCACCGCTTGACGATCTGCCCGGGCTGCTGCGATGGCTCGTGAGCATCCACACGGGCACACTATTCGCCTATCCGGGCGGCGGCCAGAACGGGCGAAGCACTGCCACGTTCTTGCTGGTCGTGCTGGCGACGATCTGGCTCTGGCGGGGTGGTCGGAAAATCGTCGTGACTCTGGTCCTGGCTCCATTTGGCCTCGCACTGATCGCGGCGGCCCTGCGACGCTACCCCTACGGAGTGGAGGCCCGGCAGATGCAGTTCGTCGCGCCGGCCATCTGCCTGCTCGCCGGATTGGGGGCCGGGCTCGTCGTCGAACGGATCCGAAGGGCGAAGCTACGCGGCCACGTCGTCGCGCTCGCGGTCATGATCCTGATGATCGACCCGATCCTTGCACTGGCCAGGGATACTGCTCGCCCGTACCGCTACAACCAGGACCAGGAAGCCCGAGAGATGGCCCGCCGGTTCTGGCCGTCTATGTCGAGCCAGGCCGAGCTCGCCTGCCTTCGCCGCGATTTTGGAATCGCCGGGCGGGGGGGTGGATCGATGAAAGTCGCCATGTATCTTTGTAATCAGCGAATGTATGCAACAAAATGGCGAGCACCCGGCCAGCTCGACTGGGCGTCTGTTCGCGATCGTCACCCGCTGCGGGTTGTGCTGCACGACGCTTCGCTTGCGGACGGCCCGGCCGTCCCGTCGTGGCTGGCGTCGATGAAGGAGCGAGTCGAACTGGTACGAACCGAGTCGTTCGCCCCAAGGCCGATCGGCCGGAATTCCTACGCCCCCGTTTGGGTGGTTTACGATTTCGTGCCCAGAGCGGGACCCATCGCCCGATCGGCATCCGTGCCTGACATCCGCGTACGGTGATCATTCTGGAATTTACCGCTCATCTTGCAGACTGAACGCCACGAACGCATCGCCCGCCTTCGTTCCCAGCTTGCCGGCGCCGCCGGCGGCGATGACGACATACTGGCGGCCGTTGACCTGAAAAGTCGAAGGGGTCGCGTAGCCGCCGGCCGGAAGGGGGTGTTCCCAGAGAAGTCGCCCGGTCTGCTTGTCAAAGGCGTGAATGCGTTCGTCCTTCGTGCCGGCAATGAACACGAGGCCGCCGGCGGTCACGATCGAGCCGCCAAAGGTTTCGGTGCCGGTTCGCGGGATTCCGCGGGCGGTCAGTTCAACGTGCTCGCCGAGAGGAACGCGCCAGGCGAATTCGCCCGTGTTCAGGTTGATCGCGTTCAATACCCCCCACGGCGGCTTGATCGCCGGGTAGCCCTCATGGTCGAGGAATCGCTCGTAGCCCGTGGTTCGAAAAGGCCCGTATCTCGATTTGTCGCCGACCTTGGATTCGACGAGTGTGATGATATTCGGGGCATTGTTCGAGTTGATGTAAAGCAGACCGGTCGTCGGATCGAACGATGCGCCAGACCAAGTTGCTCCGCCGTGGAAGCCGGGGATGACGACGGTCCCCTGCCGGCTGGGCGGGTTGAAGGCCGGCCCGCCCCGGACGTTTCGCAGTCGGGCAAGAACCGACGCGCGGTTGGCCTCGCCGATGTCGGTGACGTTCGTCTCATCGAGAGATTGGCTGGAAAACGGCGGCGGCTTGACCGGGATCGGCTGCGCCCTCGATGCCTGTTCGCCGGGGACGTCGGAGGCGGGCACGCGTTGCTCCGTGACGTCGAAGAGGGGCTTGCCGGTCTCGCGGTCGAACAGGAAGACATAGCCCGTCTTGGTCACCTGCGCGACGGCGTCGATCGGTTTGCCGTCGTGCGTGACCGTGACGAGGTTTGGATAGACCGGCAGATCGTGGTCCCACAGGTCATGATGCAACGTCTGAAAGTGCCAGACGCGCCTGCCCGTCTTGGCGTCGAGCGCAATCGTGCAGTTCGCGAACAGGTTCTCGCCGTGCCTGTCGCCGCCGTAGAAGTCGAAAGCAGCCGATCCGAGTCCGGCGAATACCAAGCCGCGATCCACGTCGATGCTGAGCCCGCCCCAGGCGTTCGCCCCGCCACGGTCCTTCCAGGAATCGCCTTCCCAGGTTTCGTGTCCGAACTCTCCCGGATGGGGTACGGTCTTGAACCGCCAGACCTGCTCGCCCGTGCGGACGTCGAACGCTCGGATATCCCCCGGCGCGGCAATGCCGGGCCCTTCTCCACAGGAGACTCCGACGATGATCGTGTTTTTCCAGACGGCCGGTGCGGACGTCGGTCCATAGTCGAGCGCAGCGACATTCGGATCGAGTTCCTTGCGGAGGTTGCGGACGCCTGCGTCGCCGAACTTCGGGTCGAGCTTGCCGTTCTTCGCGTCCAGCGAAAACAACCGTCCGTCCGACGTGCCGTGAATGATGCGCCGCTCGCCGTCGGGCTTGCCGTCGGACCAGTAAGCACAGCCTCGGTTGACGCCGCCGGACGCCGGGTGGTGCCGAAACGGATGGTCCTTGAGGGGATCGAACTGCCAGAGCTCCTTGCCGGTCGCTCCGTCCAAGGCCACGACGCGGAGATAGCCGGTGGTGAGGTACATCACGCCATCGATCACGATCGGCGTGCATTCGATCGTCTTGCCTGTGCGGCCTTCGAGTTCCCGCGTGTGGTACGTCCAGACTGGTTTGAGCCGCGTCACGTTTTCACGGTTGATCTGATCCAGCTTGGAATACCGCATGCAACCGGAGTCGTTCCCGATGCGCGGCCAGTCGACGTTTTGCCGGGACTGTGCAGCAGCGTGGGCGGCAAATGCCAGCAGACAGGTGATTGATATCACATAGGAACGCATGTTAATCCAATCGCGCCACGCCATTCCCCGGCTTCGGGAACCGGACGAACACTTCCGGGTCGTGTCCCGGGATGATCAGCCGGGGGCTCGTGGCAATTTGTTTCATGATGATGAGGGCCAAGGCGCCTCGACGCGGCATGGAGAGCTCTGAACGGGAAGGCGTTGCGGGGTCGGCGATCAGGCTGTGAATACTGCCCAGCCAGGCGTCCATCATAGCGTCATGAGACAGACGCCGCCATTGCCTGACGCCGACAGGGAGGCCGCCCTTTTTCTCCCGCCCGGCCGGCAGCCGTGCGAGACGCGGCCAAAGCCTCGATGACACCGGCATACTTCATCAGCACGAGGTAGTTGCGCAGGCCGTAGCCGTGGCTCCGCAGTGCCTGCTCCGAATAGTCGTCCTGGTACCGCCGGGGCGCGCTCGGGTGCACACCGTCCCGCGCCAGCAGGGTCGGCACGTCGTGACCGTCGAACTCCCTGAAGGCATCGGTCGCCCCGTCCCAGTCGTTGGGACGGCGCTTCAGGATCTCCGCATGGAAGTCGACGAGCGGCACGGACAGCTCGCGGGCGACCTTGCGGGCGACCTCGGCGAAGGCCGCCGCCTTCGCCGCGAACCCGTGCCGGGGCGGGATCGTGCTCAGGATCACGACCGTCCCGCGGTCCAGGCATTTCCGGACGACCGACCGCAGCCTACCCCGGTACTCGTCGACCTCCAGGTCGTGCAGGTCGTTCGTACCGAACATGACCAGGGCTACCTCCGGGTTGAGCCGATCCAGCCAGGCCCCGACGTTCTCCTCGGCCCACCGGATCGTCCGGCCGCCTTGGTTGCCGAATTCCGGGCCCTTCCAATCCCGCCAGCATTCCGGGCGCAGGTAAGCCTCGACCCGCCGGAAGGCGTGCTCCATCCTGGCAGGGGCGTTCATGCGGGCCTGCTTCAGGGGGGCCCAGAAGGCGAGTGTCTCCGTGATCGAGTCGCCGAACTGCGCGAACGTCCCCGGCCGCCCGTGGAACCGGGCGTGCACCCGCACCATCTCAACCGGCCAGTCGCGACCTTCCGGCTGCGCGGGCCCGACGTCCTGGGCCACGGCCGTGGCAGTGAAGGCGAGGAGACATGCGATGGACCGGAGAGATCGTCTCGTGTGCGCCATCTCATGACCTCGTCTCGCTCGCGATGGACATTCCCCGGCCCAGCAACCCTCTTCAAGAATCGCAGCGCCAGCGACCTCGTCAAGGGGGTCGCCAACTGAACGGAGACCAGCGAGGAAATCGAGGTCGACGGTGAAAAACGTCGACGCGCCGGACGAACGGGGTTGTCGCGGGGCTTTGGAACAGGTCGGAAATAGCTTCCCGATTTAGCTTCTCTGGTTTTCCGGGTGCCACTGGCTCTGCCAGTGCCCGCCCAAGCATGGGGACACTGGCATAGCCAGTGGCACACAAATACGAAGTCGGGAAGTTATTTCGGGCCTGTTCCTTTGCGCTTGCGGGCGGCCATGGTGAGATCCACAATGAGGAGAGTCGCCGGTGGTCACAGGCTTGGATTGCAAACAGTCACTTTTTCCGACAACCGCGACCCATAACGGCGCACGCGAAAGTGCGCCCTTTCCCGAGAACGATACCATGGCCGTTGATGAGAAACGTGTTCATGCCGTTTTCATGGCGGCGGTCGAAGCCGCGGATCCCGTGCAGCAGGCAGCCATTCTCGACCGGGAATGTGCGTCGGACAGGGAGATGAGGCAACGCGTCGAGGCGTTGCTCAGGGCGCATCGTGACCCGGCCACGATCCTCGATCAGGCAACCGCGAAGCCGTTCGATGCCGGTCCCCTCGCGTCGGAGCTGACGATGGCGTTTGATCCCTCGGCCGATCAGACACAACTTTCCGTGGCGGCTCCCGGGCACGGTCCAGTCACGGAGCACGAGGGGCCGAAGGAGGACGAGGAGCAACTGGCACTCGAATTCCTGGAGCCTTCCTCGAAGCCGGGATCACTCGGCCGACTGGGCCATCACGAGGTGTTGGAGGTCCTCGGCAGGGGTGGCTTCGGGATCGTGGTGCGCGCTTTCGACGAGACGCTGCACCGCATGGTGGCCATCAAGGTGCTTTCGCCGCAACTGGCGTCCACCTCACCGGCACGTAAGCGCTTTCTGCGTGAGGCCCGCGCCGCCGCCCGTGTCCGGCACGGAAACGTCGTGCAGATCTATGCCGTCGAGGAGCGGCCGCTGCCTTACCTGGTCATGGAGTTCATCCCGGGCCAGACCTTGCAACAGAGGCTCGACCAGACCGGCCCCCTGGACGTGCCGGACGTACTCCGCATCGGAGGTCAGATCGCTCGCGGACTGGCCGCCGCCCACGAGCAAGGACTGATTCACCGCGACATCAAGCCGGGCAACATCCTGCTGGAAAGCGGTATCGAGCAGAACGTCAAGATCACGGACTTCGGCCTGGCCCGGGCGGCCGACGACGCCAGCCTGTCGCAGTCGGGAGTGATCGCCGGCACGCCGCTTTTCATGGCGCCGGAGCAGGCCAAGGGAGAACCGCTCGACCCCCGGGCCGACCTGTTCAGCCTGGGCAGCGTGCTGTACACGATGGCTGCCGGCCGGCCGCCGTTCCGCGCTGCCAACCCGCTGGCGGTGCTGAAGCGGGTGGCCGAAGACACGCCGCGACCGATCCGCCAGATCATCCCCGAGGTGCCGCAATGGCTGTGCGATTTGATCGCCAGGCTCCATGCCAAGGACCCCGCCCTGCGCTTCCAGACGGCGGCGGAAGTGGCTGCCTTGCTCGAACAACACCTGGCCCACCTCCAGCATCCGTCGATGTTTGCGCAGCCGGTGAGCGTCAAACTTCCGCGCCCGCGCAAGCCGCGCTCGATCGCGGTCCTGGCTGCGGCGGCTGTCGTGCTCTGCGGCGTGGGCGCGGTGATCACCTACCCTTTCTGGCGTCCTGCCGCTCCCACGTCGGTCACCCCCCGGCCGGCCGGCCCTGGTCTCGGCGGAGGGAAAGCGCAAACGCCGGCGGTCGCGCCGGAGGAGCACCCCGCGCCCGAACCGCTGCGCACCCACGTGCTCCAGGGGCGGACAGCGGTGCGCGACGCGCTGATCGACTTCTCGGAGCCGGAGCGCTCCTTCGGCGCCAGCGCCCGGGACAACTCGGTGCGCCGCGCTGAGCAGTGTAACGCGTTCCTGGTCCGCTTCGATCTGGCGAAGCTGGTGCTGCCGCCGAAGGCCCGCGTCGTCAAGGCGACGGTGAGCTTCTACGTGTGGGACCCGAGCAGCGTGGGCAAGACGAAGGTCTGCGCGTTCCCGCTCAAGACGGCGTGGGACGAGGTGGCAGTGACCTGGCGAGAGCCCGCCGTGGGCAAGTCGTGGCAGGGTGGACAGCACTTCACGTTCGGCGCCGACGCGGGGTTGGCCGGCCCCGCCGTGGTCGTGGAGCCGCAACAGGGCAGCGACACCGTCGATCCGCCGATCGAGTACCAGCTCGACGTGACAGACCTGGTGCACTCGTGGCTGGACGGCACGTCGCCCAACCACGGGCTGGCGATCGCGCCGGTGATCGACCCGGGCGTGGACGAGGGGATCTTGACGCGCTTCCAGGTCTATAGCTCGGAACACAACCGGGAGCAGTATTCACCGAAGCTGACGGTGCAGGTGCAGCCTTGATTTGGGGCGGTGTTCATCCGATAGTGAAGTTGGTTTCGCCGTTTGGTTGTCCCACCTGAGAACGGAGGACCCTTGATGAGAAGAGCCGTGACGGCCGCATTGGCCGTATTGACGCTGGCCTGCATGCCGGCGCGGGGGGCGCCCGACGACCCCTCGCAGGCCCAGGCCAAGAAGTCCCCAAAAGAGCAGTTCGAGGCGGTGCTTGACCAGTATCAGAAGGCCCAGCAAGCGTTCTCGCAAGCCTACTCGAAGGCCAAGACCGCCGAAGAGCGATCCCAGATCTTCAACGAGAAATACCCCAAGCAGAACGAGTACTCCGACCGGTTCCTGGCGATCGCCGAGGCGGCGCCCGACGACCCGGCAGCCGTCAGCGCCCTGATCTGGTGCGTTCAGCTCGGCGGCGGGGCCGACACGTCGAAGGCAATGCGGCGGCTGGCCGAGAAGCACGCCGCCGACCCCAAGCTTGCGAGCGCGATCTCCGGCATCGCGTATTCCTACTCGCCGGCGGCCGAGACGCTGCTGCGGGCCGTCGTCCTGAAGAACCGCGACCGGACCGCTCGCGGCAACGCCACGCTGGCACTGGCGCAGTTTCTCAACCGCAGAGTTGAACTGATCCGCATGCTCAAGGAAAACGACAAGCGTGTTGGCGAGTCCGAGCGATTTCTGACCACGCAGGGCTACGACAAGGATGCTGTCGCCCGCCTCAAGTCGACCGACCCCGCCGGCCTCGTGAAGGAAGTCGAGGCGCTCTTCGAGAAGGTTGAGAAGGAGTTTGCCGACATCAACAGCGGCCGAGGCACGCTCGGCAAGCTCGCTGCCAGCGAGCTCAACGAGATCCGCAACCTCGGCATCGGCAAGCCCAGCCCCGACATTACCGGCGAAGATATCGACGGCAAGCCCTTCAAGCTGAGCGACTACAAGGGCAAGGTGGTGGTCGTCGACTTCTGGGGCGACTGGTGAGGCCCGTGCCGGGCCATGTACCCGCACGAGCGGTCGCTCGTGAAGAAGCTGGAAGGCAAACCGTTCGTCCTGCTCGGCGTCAACAGCGATGGCGACAAGGACAAGCTCCGCAAGCGGATGAAGGAAGAGCAGATCACCTGGCGGTCGTGGTGGGACGGCGGCGACACCAACGGCCCGATCGCCAACCGGTTCAACGTGCACGGCTGGCCGACGCTCTACGTGGTCGACCACCGCGGCATCATCCGCCACAAGTGGGTTGGGTTTCCCGGCGAGGAGCCGTTCGACTCGGCGGTCGGCAAGCTCGTCGAGGGCGCCCTGAAGGACCAAGGCCAGGCGCCCGAGCCGCCCGGTTCCGAGAAAACCAACAAGGGCGCCGGGTGAAAACAGCCGCGCAAATCGTTCGCCTTCGTCGGGCGGCTTCACAGCGGTCCGCCCGACGAAGGCGAAATTATTGGACTTATCCCCTTTTTTTCGGCGCCTCGCCTGGAATCAAGCGTTCCGCCTCGCCCAAGAACGCCCTGGCCTCGTCATCGTTGGCCCGGTCCGGTTGCTCGACGGCCTTTCGCAGGCGGTCGAGAGTGGCTTGCGCGGCCTCCCGCTGGCCCAGTCGGTACTGGGCCATGGCCAGGAAGGCCAGGTCCGGCGCGAGGGAGCCTCGCTCGGAATTCGCGTTGAGCGGGCCGGCCCGGATGAGCGTGTCCACGGCCTCGCGGTATTTGCCGACGCGGTACTGAGCCATGCCCAGGGTGGTTCGAATCGCGCCGTCGTAGGGGGCGAGCAGGCAGGCGGACTCGGCCTGCCGCGAGGCCCACTGATAGGCCGATGCGGGCGCGCCCGCCCGGCGCACCACGGCTCGGCTGGCCAGGTTGAGGAACCTGGGATTTTCCACTGAGGTCTCGCCCAGGGCCAGCGCCTCATGCCTTACCGGCTCGCTGAGACCGGGATCGGTCCTGAGTCGTTCCAGGACCTCGGCCCTGAACAGCCCCTGGGAATAGAGGTTGGAGATCATGTCCTCGGCCTCGCGCCGCGCCAGACTCTGCCGGTACGGCTCGACGAGGGCCAGCGCTCGCTCCCGCACGGGCGCGGCGAGCGAAGAGTCGTGGGCCAGGCGCTCGCGCACCGCTTCAGCGGTCAGCAGCCGAGCGAACAAGAATGCCACCCGGCTCCGAGCCTCCGTCGGGCCGCCGTCCTCGGGCGCAAGCGTCCTTGCATCCCAGACCGCGAGCATGTGATCGGGGCGGTCCCTGGAAGGACCGCTGGGGGCGAAGGTGGCACCACTGACGGCGAGCTGCCGGCCGTCGGGGTGAAACGCGACTCTCACCCCGGTCCAGGGTACTTGAAGGCTGAATACCTCCTGCGCCGTGCGGACGTCCCAGAGCTTCACCGTGAGGTCGCTAGCGGCGGAGGCGAGGCGCCCGCCGTCGGGGGAAAACGCCACGCTCTCGACAGGGCTGGTGTGGCCGGGCAAGGCGGCGATCTCCTTGCCCGCGGCCACATCCCAGAGCTTCACTGTGTGGTCGCCGCTGGCGGAAGCGAGCCGCCGGCCGTCGGGGTGAAACGCCACGTCACGGACGCCGGCAGTGTGGCCGTGCAAGGTACGGGCCTGCCGTCCCGCGACCATGTCCCAGACGGTGATGGCACCGTCGTCGCAGCCGGCTGCCAGCCAGCGGCTGTCGGGGGAAAATGCGATCCCCATGTATCCGCGGCGCTCGGAGGGGCCCGAGCGCCCGGTCAGTGTGATCACCTTCTCGGCCGTGGTCAGGTCCCAGAGCTCGACCCCGCCGGCCGTCGTCGAGCCTCCACTGCCGCAGGCAAGCCATCGGCCGTTCGGGGCGAATGCGACGCTGGCGATGGGGGACTCGAGTCCTCGCAGAGTGCGCAGCGGTGCCCCCGTGGCGACATCCCAGATCTGGACGGTCCGGTCCGCGCCGGCGGAGGCCAGCCAGCGGCCGTCGGCACTGAATGCGACGCTGAAGACGTCGTCGGTATGGCCGCGCAGGGTCTGGAGCACGCCGGCGTTCGTCGTGTCCCAAATCCTGACCGCCTTGTCCTGACCGGCTGAGGCCAGCCGACGGCCGTCGGGGGAAAACGCGATGCTCCAGGTCCCAGAGAACCCCGTCCGGCGATCGCGCAGGGGGAGGGTCCTTCGATCCTCCGTCGCGTCCCAGATCTTGACGGTCTGGTCCGCGCTCGCGGAAGCGATCCGCCAGCCGTCGGGGCTGAAAGCCAGGCCCAGGACCGCGCCCGCATGACCGCGCAACGGCAGGACCTCCCTCTGGGTGGTCGTGTCCCAGAGGCGCACGTCGTGATCCTCGAATCCGGCGGCGAGCCGCCGGCCATCGGGACTGAACGCCAGGCTCAGGACCGAGCTCGGGTTCCGGAGCGTGAAGACCGGCTTCTGGGGTGTGATGGACTGCGTCCGCCAGAGACTCGCGTCCCAGACCCGGATGCCGCCATCCAGGCTGCCCACGGCAAGTTGCCGGCCATCCGGATTGAATGCCACACCTGTGACGTCGACCATCGGCTCGCGGAGCGTCAGGACCTCCTTTCCGTCCGAAGCATTCCAGATCTTCACCGTACCGCCCCCACAGGCCGATGCAAGCTGGCGGCCGTCGGGACTGAACGCCACGCTCCGAACAATGGTCTCGTGGCCGCGCAGGTGGAGGGCTGGCGCTCGGGAAGCCAGGTCCCAGAGCAGGACTTCCCCGGGCAAGTACCGTCCCACATCGTCGGTTCCGGTGCTGGCCGCGGCAAGCTGTCGCCCATCGGGGCCGAAGGCCACGCTCCCGACCTCGGCGGTTTGGCCGCTCAAGGAGAGTAGCTCCCGGGCCGTGGCCGGGTCCCAGATCTTGACTTCGCCGGGTTGTTTGGAGCGCCCGCCCGCGGAGGCGAGCCGTGTCCCATCCGGGGAAAACGCCACCGAATTGGTGCATTCGGCGTGACCGGCCCAAGAGCGGAGCGCCACCCCGGTGGCCGCGTCCCAAATGGTGATCGCGCCGGGCTTGGTGTAATCTCCGCCGGCGGAAGCGAGCAGCCGGCCATCGGGGCTGAAGGCCACGCCGCGAACCGGCTCGGCTTGCCCCCGGAGGGTTCGCAGGTCCAGGTGACAGAGCCGCTCCAAGTAGTACCACTCGAAACCGCGCAAGTCAGGGGCGTCGGGATGCTGGGGGCGAAGCGCCTCGAGCCGTGTCAAGAGCGGCGCCATCAGGCCTTTCTCCCACTCCTGCTGGCCCAGGCCGATCTCCGCGGCGTACCACCGCCGATCGCTGAGCTCGCGCGCCTCCCTGGCTTCGGTCTCCTGCTCCCTGGCCCGAATCTCGTTGGCCTTGGAAACCTGCGCCTCGCGTCGCCACTGGGCGGCCAGATACGACGCCGTGACGATGCCCGCAAGCATCGTCACCAGAATGCCGCACCCGAGCGCGGCCACCAGCTTGTTGCGCCGGCACCACCGCGCCAGCCGCTCGAGGCTCCCGACCGCCCGCGCCCGGATCGGCTCGCCGGCCAGCAACCGCCGCAGGTCTTCGGCGAGGGCCGAGGCACTTTCGTAACGCTTGTTCGGCTCTTTCTGCAAGCACTTGAGGCAGATCGTCTCCAGGTCCCGACTGACTGCGCGGTTAAGCTGGCTGGGCGGCGCCGGCTCCTGTTCCAGGACCTGTCTCAAGGTCTCGACCGGGGTAGCCGCCTGGAAAGGAGGCCGGCCCGTCACGAGGCAGTACAGGAGGGCCCCCAGCGAGTAAACGTCGGCGCCAGGGCCAACCTCGTGCGTCCTGCCCGCGGCCTGCTCCGGCGCCATGTAACTGGGCGTGCCCAGGACCTGGCCGGTCATCGTGAGGTGACTGAGCCCGCTCACTTGCTTGGCCAGGCCGAAGTCGCTGACCTTGGGATGTCCGTCCCGGTCGAGCAGGATGTTGCTGGGCTTGAGATCGCGGTGGATGACTCCCTGCTGGTGGGCGTAGGCGACGGCCTCGGCCACCTGCCTGACCAGCTCGGCGGCCTGACGGGGCGGCAAGGGACCGTTCTTGATCCGATCCGCCAGGTTGCCCCCTTCGACGTAGGCCATCGAGAAGTAGTGCTGGCCGGCGTGCTCGCCAACCTCGAAGATGGGCACGATGCCTGGGTGGTCGAGCTGGGCGGCCGCCTCGGCCTCCAGGCGGAATCGCTCGATGTCCTCGTTGGATGCCAGATCGCCGGCCAGGATCGTCTTCAGGGCCACGGTGCGGCGCAAGCTCTCCTGCCGCGCCAGGTAGACCACGCCCATGCCGCCGCTCGCAAGTTTCCGGACCAAGACATACTGACCAAAGGAGCGGCCCGCGTCCTTGTCGGCGCCGCGGACGCTGTCGATCTGCTCTCGGGACGAACTACCGGCTACGGTCTCATCGCCTGTGGCTCCGACGGTCACGTCCGGGTCTGGCGGTTTGCCGGCCGGGCAAGCGTCGCTCTCAATGGGGGCGGAAAGAGTTGAGGGCGACGGTTGGGTCGCCGGCGGAGACCCATCACCGTCGGTCCGCGGCTGCGGCGGCATCCGCGACAGCGGTTCCGGGGGATTGGAGTGGGGAGTGAGTTCGCTCATCGCCGTACCGTAGCCTGCGCATCACCACCGCGAACCAGCGCCGGCGCTATTCGTGAAGGGGGACGTTCGCCCGGTGAGACACAAGGGGCCCGTTGTCGTCGATGACTCGCGATATCGCGCAGCACCATCCGTTTGATGGATCAGTTACAGATACACCCGGTGTTACTCGCGTTGCAATGGCAGCCGTTGTTCGGATTACAGCAGGTCTCGCCGCACGTCCCACCGCAATTACAACTCTCTGGGGCGGGGCATCCTCCTGACGCTGGGTGCACCCCTCCCAGCAACAGAGCGGGAGCGGCGTGATGTCGATCTCCCCCAGAGCACGTGCTGCGGATGACCGGGGCGACTTGGATCGGCAGTCTCATGCTTGCTCTCCTCGTGGAAGAAATCGTGGTGGAATAACCCGGGTGCAGTCGGAAATCGGGTCCTGCTCTTGGCCTGCGAGTCGATGCTTACGTCGCGACCGCGTGCCGTCACCGTTTTACAGGATCGTCGCATCGCGTGCCAATCGTCTGGCGGATTCGGCTACCACGCTGCCCCGCCCGCGGTCACGACACGCTTGACTCAGTTGTCGAAGTGGGTCCAGCCCGCCTCGTCTCATTCCACCACATTCGCGCCAAGAAGTCGAGGACAGAAACAGGCCCGCAGCTCGTTTTTCACCGGAACAACGAGGCCGACGTCAATAGGAGTTGCGTCCCGTTTTCTGCTCGAACACGGTCAAGAAATCGCATAATCCAGTAGATACTTGAATTTTTAATTCACGTATGGTCGCATTGCTGTAAAGGAGCACAAGTTACGCCGCACGACACCTCAGACGATCAGCAGAGGTCACGTTCGCTCGGCATTCTTCGAATCGCGGATGACGTACAGAAATCGACTACGGTATTCAGCGGGCGCATCACTTGTCCCAATTGCTCCATGTCCATTGATGTCGAGGTCGAGAGAAACCCGAAAGCGGTGTTGGCGAAGCAACCCGCATTCGTCATTACAGACGCTGGAAATCCTTCAAGAGACAAAGCTTTGGGTCATTTGTTCATAGGCACGCAATTGAAGTCCCCTGTTCTCTACTACGGCTCTATAAATCACTGCGGTCCCGCGCAGCGGATTAGACTCTTTTTCAATCGGGCACTCCGAGATCGGTCAGATCACCACCTGACGATCATGCAATCGATCTCTGCGCAATTACAGGGATAATCGAAACTCTGAGCCCGCGACTCCAGATCTCCAGCGGGCACAGACCGCTTGGTGGCCAGATCAACGATCGCAACCCGGCGGCCCTTGCGGGCAAGCTGCTGCACGAGCCGCCCGGCTTGCCGGGAGTGCAAGTAGAATTCGCGGACCGCGTCCACTCGACCGAGGACTTGATCAGCCAGGCCGCGGATGTCGTCGGACAGAGGCATGGCTCAGTGCCCGGCCGTCAGCCGGCCTCGTCGAGGATGGCCTGAATCTGGACCGCTTCGCCGGCCCGGCCGAAATTGATCACGGTAATTGCCGGTTCGTTGTCCAGCGAGATCGCGTCGGCGTCAACCCAGTAGCGAATCTTGTGGCGGTCGAGCACCGCGCGGACTGCGTCGAGCAGCGGCAGGGGCACCATCAGGTAGGGTCCGGCGACGCCATCCGTCGAAACGCGGAGGCTGTCCGTGGTCATTTCGTCGATCATGTTGCTCGATCTCCCGTCGGCTATGCCAATGATTATATCCTAGGGCCCGAGCGGCTACTTTGCCACATGTCCGATGCGGCGGCCGGTCATGTTCCGATAACGGCTTTGATCACATTCCCATAAACATCAGTGAGTCGAAAATCACGGCCGGAGTGGCGGTACGTGAGCTTCTCGTGGTCGAGCCCCAGCAGGTGGAGGATGGTGGCGTGCAGGTCGTGCACGTGGACGCGGTCCTCGACCGCGTCCCAGCCGAACTCGTCGGTCGCACCGTGGGCGAGGCCCCCCTTCACGCCGCCGCCGGCCAGCCACATGGTGAAGCCGTAGGGATGATGGTCGCGTCCATCCTGTCCCTCGGCGGCCGGGGTCCGGCCGAACTCGCCGCCCCAGATCAGGAGCGTATCCTCCAGGAGGCCGCGCGCCTGCAAGTCCTGGATCAAGCCGGCGATGGGGCGGTCGGTCGCCAGGGCGTTGCGGGCGTGCCCGCCCTTCAAGTCGCTGTGCTGGTCCCACGGCTGGAAGCCGCCGGTGGTGTGGTAAAGCTGCACGAACCGCACCCCGCGCTCGACCAGGCGGCGCGCCAGCAGGCACTGGCGGCCGAAGACCGCGGTCACCTCCTGATCAATGCCGTAGCAACGCTTCGTCGCCTCCGTCTCACGCGTGAGGTCGAACGCGTCGGGAGCCTGCGACTGCATGCGAAAAGCCAGCTCGAACGATTCGATGCGCGCGCTTAACCGGCTGTCCTCCGCCCGATCCGCGCGGTGCAGGTCGTTGAGTCGCCGCAGGGCGTCGAGATCCTGGCGCTGGCGGCCCGGGCTGACCCGGTCATTCTTCAGGTTGCGGATCGGATTGCGCAGGTCGGACACGAAGGTCCCCTGAAACGCGGCCG
This sequence comes from Isosphaerales bacterium, assembly GCA_044450785.1. Lineage (GTDB taxonomy): Bacteria > Planctomycetota > Planctomycetia > Isosphaerales > Isosphaeraceae > JBIOJM01. The sequence continues at coordinate 20,071 of JBIOJM010000015.1, read as the reverse complement.
GCAGGAACCCGGCGCCATATTGCCTGGCACCCTCGATCAAGGGGCCGGGACCGATCGCGACGAAGCCGGGCAGGTTCTGGTTCTCAGCGCCCAGGCCGTACGTCACCCAGGCGCCCAGGCTGGGGCGCGTGGCCACCCGCTCGCCTGTATTCATCTGCAGGCAGCCGCCGGGATGATTGACGTCGTCGGCGACCATCGAACGGATCACGCAAAGCTGATCGATCGAGGATCCCAGGTGGGGAAAAAGCTCGCTCACCTCGAGGCCGGACTGGCCCTGTTTGCGGAACCGCCAGGGCGAGGCCAGCAGTTTCCGCTGCTGGCCCAGGTAGAGCTTGGGCGACGGTTTGCCGTGGTCCCGGGTCAGGCGGGGCTTGGGGTCGAACGTGTCGACCTGCGACGGGCCGCCCGGCATGAAGAGGAAGATCACCCGTCGCGCACGCGCCGGGAAATGGGGTGGGCGGGGCGCCAGCGGATTGGCCGGCGGCACCGACGCGGCCGATGATTCGTCGGCCAAGAGCGCCGCCAGCGCCAGCGAGCCGAAGCCGGCGCCCGCCTGGCGCAGCACCTGACGCCGAGTCGGCAACGTCCCGGGGAAATCGCGGTCGGTCATGCTGCCCTCCTGTCCGAAAAGGCATGTCTGCTCGGAGCCCGAGCTGCTCAATCGATGTAAATAAACTCGTTGCTGGAGAAGATCAACTGGCAATATCGTTCCCAGGGATTGGTGTCCCGATCCGGCGCCAGCAGTTGCCGGCCGAGGTCGATCTCAGCAGAAGTCGGTGGCCGGCCCAGGGCGAGGGTGTAGAGCCGGCTGATGCGAGCGTTGTCGTCACCCGGCTCCTCACGCGCCAACCGCGAGGCCAGGGCACGGGCCAGATCGCTCACGAACGGGTCGTTGAGGAAAAAGAGGGCCTGCGGGGCCACGATCGATTGGCCGCGCTCGGCGACGATCGAGCCCGGGTCGGCACGATCGAACAGGCGGCCGAAGTCGGACGCGTTCGGGCCGGTGCGAACCGACATGAAGTACACGGTCCGCCGGGGCACGGCCAGGTCCGCGAACGCGGGCCCTCCGCGCCGGGCGTCCAGTCGGCCGGCCACCGCCAGGAGGCTGTCGCGGATGGCTTCCGCCTCGAGTCGCCGGCGATTCATCCGCCCGAACAGGCGATTCTCCGGATCCAGGTCCGGCCCTTCGCCGCTGCCGCTGCTGCTCTGCTGATACGCCGACGACAGCATGATGAGCCGGTGCATCGCCTTCACGGACCAGCCCGACTCCACGAAGCGCGCGGCAAGTTGATCGAGCAGCTCGGGGTTCGACGGCCGATCGCCGCGTCTGCCGAAATCGTTGGCGGTACGGACCAGGCCCGCGCCGAAGTGGTGCTGCCAGATCCGATTGATCATGACGCGGGCCGTCAGCGGGTTGTCAGGGCGTGCCAGCCAGCCGGCCAGTTGGAGCCGGCCGCTCCCCTCGGTGATCCGCGCAGGGTGTCCCCCCGTCAGGATGCGCGGCCAGCCCCGCGGCACGGTCTTGCCGGGTTTTTTGTGATTGCCGCGCAGGAAGACCTGGGCGTCCTTGAAGCCCTCGTGGCGAGTCCCCTTGGGACCGCCGTCCTGCACGGCCACCGCCTGGGGGACTTCGAGCGGGGGCTTGCTCTTGAGCAGGTCCAGCTCATGCCCGAGCACGGCCAGTCGAGATCGTGTCTCGGGGGGGAGCATCTTCTTCCGTTCCTCCACCGGCAGCCAGAAAGGACCGCGGGCTGATGTCAGCTCGTCGAATAGCTCGGTGAGGAGGTCCCTCGGGGGCGCCCTCGGGTCGGCCGGTTCGAACCATGCCCGGTGCAATTCCGTCTCGATCAGGCTGCGCTCGGCGCTGGCCAGTTGACGTTGGTAGACGCGGATCTCCGCGACATCCCCGCGAAACCGGGGACTGCTCCCGGAGCCTGGCCCACCAAGATGCACGGCCACGATGCCCGGGTCGGACGAGACGGCATCGATGCCCTTCTGGGAGCCGGCTGCCACGCCGTTGCGATGCAATGTCGTTCCGTCCGGGCCCCAGGTGACGCCGACGATCTCGAACGCCGATGCCGGCCGCGCATCGACCAGGTCCCCGGGCTTACCGTTGTTTCGAAGGATCGCGCGCAACGGGCCGCCCGGGTCGGGCATGAGGGAGAGCCCGTGCTTGCCGACATCGGAATCTTCCCAGCCGAGCAGGCGCTGGCTGGCTCGGCCTGTGTTCGCGGCCTGGAAGACGACGAACAGGCTGCCGGCCGGTGGCACCGGGCGTGGTGCTTCGAGCAGGGACTGGCCGTCGAACCTCAGCACGGTCTTGGTGTGGCCGTTGATCACGGCGCACGTCTTCTTGGGGCCGATGCCGCGGCCTGACGGTCTGGCGTCCGCGGGCAGTCCGGAACGGTTTGGCCAGAGTGTGACCCTGGACTCGGAGTCGGTGAGCAGGTGCGGATCGTCCGCGCGAAAACGAAGGACGCAGGCGCGATCCCGGCGTTCTTGTTCGGGCGAGCGGGCGGACTCGGCCACCCGGCGCGCGGCACACGCGGCGAGGGCCCGCTGGAGCTCGTCGGCAGCCCGGGCGAGAGCGGATCCGGCCAGCTTCCCGGAGGCTGCATCGCACACGGTTGGATGACGGCCGGCCGGTGGCTGCTTCTCGACCCTGTCGAGGTAATCGACCCACGCCGCGAGCAAGCTCTCCTGGAGCTTGCGCTGGCTTGCCAGTTCGGTCAGCGCGCGGGTCGTCGACGCGCTCCGAAGTTTCCGGCATTCCGTAGCCGCCAGGAGGTAGCGGGCGGCCTGGCCGGTGACGAGGTGTTTGAGAGAGGCGATGTATTCGCGGTCGACCGCGTCGGGCAGTTGCTGTTCCAGCTCCGCGCGGCGCCGCCTGTCGGCGGCGTCCTGGGACTGCACCCTCGCGAGCTCGTCCGGCGACAGGAGCGGTACGCGAACGAGTGGCGTATTGCCCGGCACGGGGCCGGGGATCAGCCTGGTGCTGAAGAAGATGCCCGCCAGGGCGTAATAGTCCTCGGTGGAGATCGGGTCGAACTTGTGGTCGTGGCAGCGGGCGCAGGCGACGGTCAGCCCGAGGAAGGCCCGGCTGACGACATCGACCTGGTCATTCACGTAATCGGCGATCATCTGGTCCTTATCCACGTCGCCGGGCACGAAGTCGGCGATGGCCAAGAGGCCCGTCGCGATGATCCCGTCCTTGTTGATGCCGCCGGGCTCTCGTGGCGGCAGCAAATCGCCGGCGATCTGGTTGCGGAGGAATTCCGCATAGGACAAGTCACGGTTGCAGGCCTCGACGACCCAATCCCGATAACGCCATGCCTCGCGAAAGTCGCTTGGCGCGGGCAACTGGATCAGGTCGCGGGCGTCCGCATAGCGGACGACGTCGAGCCAGTGTCTGGCCCACCGCTCGCCGTAGGCCGGCGCGGCGAGCAGCCGATCCACCACCTTGGCGAACGCATCCGGCGATCGATCGGCAAGGAAGGACTCGACCTCTTCGGGTGCGGGAGGAAGGCCCGTCAGGTCGAAGGTCGCCCGCCGCAGGAGCGCGCGCTTGTCGGCCGGACGGGCCGGCGTCATGCCCCGCGCCTCGAGCCCGGCCAGGATGAACCGGTCGATCTCGGAGCGCGGCCAGGCCCCATCCTTGACCGCCGGCGGAGGCACAGCACGCACCGGCTGGAGCACCCACCAATGCCGGGACTCGTCACCCTGGGAAGGCGAGCCCGGCGGCGCGGACGACGTCTCCGCGTGGGTGCCCGGCCAAGGCAGGCCGAGGTCGATCCAGCGCTTCAGGCGGTCGATCTCACCCTCGGACAGCTTGCCCTTCGGTGGCATCTTCAGGTCGCCTCGGTGCTCGACTGCCTCGACCAGAAGGCTTTCCGCCGGCCTGCCTGGCACGGCGGCCGGCCCGCGGCCGCCGCCCTTCAGGACGAGATCGCGCCCCGTGAGCCTCAGGCCGCCGCGCACCTTGTCGCCGCCGTGGCACTTCTGGCACTTCTCGGCCAGGAGCGGCCTGACCTGCTTCTCGAAGAACTCAACAGGGCCGACGTCGTCCGCGGCCGCTCGGACGGTCCCGGGCAACAGACAGGCAATCAGGAGCAGCAGGACGACAAGCCCGGGAGTCTCGCCACAGAGACCACAGAGAAGACGCAGAGAAGACCGAGGGGGATGAGTCATGTCGTTCCGGGAGAGCCTGGGCACAAATCTGAAGTTGCGCCGTTGCGACTTCGCCCCGAAGGGGCAGTAACATATCAGCCCAGGGCAACGCCCTGGGAACAGACAAACGATACGAATCAGCAGAGCCCTGAAAGGGCGTAACAAGGACAAGCTCCCTGCCTCAATGGCAAATGAAAAGCGGTACCACTGGGATTGTACACGATGTTCGAGCCTTTTGGGGCATGGGTCATCACGTTCTCCAGATGCTCTAGCTGAGCCCGGATCATCGGTGCCTCGCTGCGTGTGTGAGACTGAATGATGTCGTGCCTGTGGTAGCGCTGCAACGTGAATGTTAAGACATACGCTTGGCGCCTCACGGTTCATCAACAATGGGTGTTCCTTCTGACCTACAGGGCGGACAGGGTGGCGGTTTCCACGTTCATCGCTGGGTTCTCACTGATCTGTCATCTGTCAGGCGATAATACTCTTGATAATATTCCCGGACACGTCGGTCAGGCGATAATCGCGGCTGCCGTAGCGGTAGGTCAGCCGCTCGTGGTCGATGCCCATCAAGTGGAGGATGGTGGCGTGGAGGTCATGGAGGTGGACCCGATTCTCGACGGCGTACCAGCCGAACTCGTCGGTGGCGCCGTGGACCATGCCGCCGCCCACCCCGCCGCCGGCCAGCCACATGGTGAAACCATAGGGGTGGTGGTCGCGGCCGTCCCCTTTCTGCGCCACCGGGCTGCGGCCGAACTCGCCGCCCCAGATCACCAGGGTCTCCTCGAGGAGTCCGCGTGACTTCAGGTCCTTGAGCAGACCCGAGACGGGCAGGTCCATGCCGGCGCAGCAGGCCGGCAGGGCGGTCTTGATGCCCGTGTGGTGGTCCCAGTTGGCTTCGGTATGAAGCTGGACGAAGCGCACTCCCCGCTCGACAAGGCGCCGGGCGATCAAGCATTGCTTGCCGAAGGTCTCGGTGTGCGCCTGATGGAGCCCGTACAGCCGCCGGATCGCCTCGGGCTCGCGCCCAATGTCGAAGGCCTCGGGGGCCTCCATCTGCATCCGGAAGGCCAGCTCGAAGGACTCGATCCGCGCGCTGAGCCGGCTGTCTTCTTCCCGCGCGCGTTGATGCCGCTGGTTGAGCTGGTTGACGAGATCGAGCTGGCGCCGCTGCTGGGCGCCTGTCAATCGGTCGTTGCCGAGGTTCGCGATCGGGTGTGTCAGATCGGCGACGCGAGTTCCCTGGTAGGACGCCGGCAGGAAGCTCGAGCCCCAGAGGGCCGCGTCTCCTCCGCTCGGGCAGATCGCCACGAACCCGGGGAGGTCCTCGGTCTCGCTGCCCAGTCCGTACAGGAGCCAAGACCCCAGGCTGGGGCGGGAGAAGATCTGCTCGCCGGTGAACATCTGGAGGCAGGCGTTCGGGTGGTTGATATTATCGGCCACCATCGAACGGATCACGCAGAGGTCGTCGACGCACGAGGCGAGGTTGGGCAACAGCTCGCTGACCTCGATGCCGGACCGGCCGTGCGGGGCGAACCGGTAGGGGGACGCCATCAGGTTCTCGGTGGTCGTCCGCGCCAGCTTCGGCTTCTCGAACGGGAGCGGCTTGCCGTGGTCTGTGGTCAGTCGGGGCTTGGGGTCGAGCAGGTCGACGTGCGACGGTCCGCCATTCATGAAGAGGAAGATGACTCGTCTGGCCCTGGGCACATGGTGCGGGGGCTTCCTGGCGAGCGGGTTCGCGGCAGGACCGCCCTCCGGTGAGATCTCTCGAGCTTTCGCCTCCGTGACGAGCCCCGCCAGGCCGAGCAGGCCGAAGCCGCTGGCCACTGTGCTCAGCATCCGGCGGCGGTTGAAACCCGGAGGATGCAGTCCGAAGCTCTGCGGCAACATGGCTCGTACTCCCTTATCAGGTCAATCAATCCACAAAGAGGAACTCGTTGGTCAGGAAGAGCGCCTGCGCGTACCTATCCCACGACGTGGGACTGCCGGGCTCGGGCCTGGCGGGTAGGGAGGTCGCGTCCCGCGTGATAAAGCCGCATCCCAGGGCAACCTCTTCGTCCGTCGCCGGCCGGCCATAGACCAGACGGTGGAGGATCGCAACCCGCGCCGCGGGATCCCCAGAGGCGCTGACCTCGGGGCGACGGGCCAGGCCCCGCGCCAGATCGGAAACCAGGGGATCGTTCATCAGGAAGAGCGCCTGGGGCGCCGCTGTGGAATTCGTCCGCCGCTCGACGTGCAGCGCCGGATTGGCCCGATCGAAGAGTGACCCGAAATCGGAGCGGTCGGTGCGCGACGTGCGCAGATAGATCAACCGGCGCGGGCTCGCGGGGGCCGGATCGGCCGGCCCCCCCATGTGATCCTTGAGCCGGCCGGCCAGGGCGAGCAGGCCGTCGTGGAGCTCTTCGGCGTCCAGCCGCCGCCGGTTCATCCGGCCCCAAAGACGGTTTTCCGGGTCGGCTTCGAGGAGCGCGGCGGGGGCTTTGCTCGATCGGCGATAGGCGGCGGAGAGCATGATCCGCCGGTGCATGGTCTTGACCGACCAGCCCGACTCGACGAACCGCCGCGCGAGCCAGTCGAGCAGCTCGGGATGGGTCGGCGGCTCGCCGCGCCGGCCGAAGTTGCTGGGTGTGCGGACGATCCCCTCGCCGAAATGGTGCTGCCAGATCCGGTTGACCATCACGCGGGCGGTCAGGGGGTTGTCGGGCCGGGCAATCCAGCGCGCCAGCTCCAGGCGGCCACTCCCCGCGCAGTTCGCGGCTTGTTCCGTACCCGCGAGCACTTCCGGAAAGTGCCGGGGGACGCGGCGGCCAGGCTGCGAGTAGTTCCCCCGGATGTAGATCCGCGCGTCCTGGATCCCGGCGTAGGGACCATACCGAAGTCCCCCCTCCTGGATCCCCTGGGCGTAAGACAGCGGCGGGACCTGAGCGCGCAGAGCCTCCAGCTCGCTCGCGAGTTTCTGGAGCGCGGCCCTGGCCTCCGGTGAGAGGTAGCGGGCATCGTCCCGGTCTCTCACCCAGAAGGGACTGTGGGTGCTCGTGAGGTCCTGGATGAGTGCGTCCTCTGGACCGGCAGCCGCGACTCTCCTCGCGAGATCCTGGGCAGCCTGCTCGATCGTGGACCTTTGCGCATCGCCGGAGGCAACCGCCGCGTCCCACTTCGCCAGCAGGCGGTCAACGGTGGGCATCCGCCCGGCGCGGTGACTCCCGGCCCGGTCATGGAAGTGCCAGATCGCGCCGTTCCCGAGGGAATCGCCGTGCGGGTTGCACGCGAGGAAATTCACGCCGACGTCGCCGCCGAGGTCCCACCTGGCCGGCCCATCCCGGCAGGAGATCGTCAGTTCGACATTTGTGATATCGTAGTGGGCGTCCCCTTGGCCCAGGGCGACCTGGAGCTGAATCATGTCGCCGGCCTCGACCTGGACCTTGGCGAGGCGACCCGCGGACCGACCCTGATCGAGCCGCTTCGAGCCCCCGTTCGGGACGCGTCCCGATGAGAGCTCGCGTCTTCCCTCGCGCGTGACGTGGTCGATCACCCACGAGACCCCGGTACCATCATACGGATCGGCATCGGTGAGCCGCCCCGCGATCCCGACCGTCCCGGTGATGGGGCTCTTCCAGCCGACCGAACCCCCCTCCGTTCCTGGGTTCACCGACACTGACCGCGGCGGCAGGAGGAAGGTCTCGATGGGAACGTCTCGGTCGGTGCTGTTGAACGCCCACCAGGGGCGTTCCGCGCCAACCCTCCAGACCTCGACGCCGGACTCGCCGTCGAAGTCACGGACGGGCTGATCCATCAGCCGGAAGTCGCCGGAGCGGGGCCCGTCCAGGTAATCGAGCCATCGGCGCACGGCGAACCCGTGCAGGCCGCGGCGTGTGGCAAACTCTTCCGGAGAGAGTGCAGCCTGGGCGGCGGCCCGATGGCGGTAGTCCCAGGACGCCAGCAGGTAGTCCGCAACCTTGGGCAACAGGCTGCGGGCGAACGCCGCGTATTGCTCCTCGACGGCCGTCTGGAGCTTGTCATCCTGCTCCTCGACCCGGGCCATCCGCCGCCGGTGTTCCTCGACGTCGGCTCGAGGCGCCAGCGGGATTTTCAGCCGGGGTGGGTTATGGGACAGGTACCCCAGATCCGAGATGATGTGGCTGCTGTAGAAGAACCCCGCCAGACCGTAATAATCCGCGGTCGAGATCGGATCGAACTTGTGATCGTGGCAACGGGCGCACGCGACGGTCAGACCCAGGAAGCTCCGGCCGATCGTATCGATCTGATCGTCCACGATGTCGGCCAGCCGCTTGGGCCGGTCCAGGCCGCCCCACGGCCCGATCGCCAGCATGGTCGTCGCGATCAATCCATCGGCATTGACGGCGCCCGGTCCGGGCGCGGCCAGGAGATCTCCGGCAACCTGGTGGAGAATGAACCGATCGTAGGGTAGGTCCTCGTTGAAGGCCTTGACCACCCAGTCGCGATAGCGCCACGCCTCGTCAAACTCATCGGTGTAGCGGACCAGGTCGAGCCAGTGCCTTGCCCATCGTTCCCCATATCGGGGCGAGGCCAGCAGCCGGTCCACGACCTTCGCGAAGGCATCCGGAGCACGATCCGCCAGAAAAGCCTCGATCTCTTCCGGCCGCGGCGGCAAGCCTGTCAGGTCGTACGTCGCACGCCGGAGGAGGGTGCGCCGATCGGCGAGGGCGGCGTGGGGCACTCCTCTTTTCACGAGCTCGGCCTGGATGAGCGCGTCGATGGGGTAATCGGCCGGGACGATGGGGAGGATGACCGGCTCGCGCGGGGGCCGGAATGCCCAGACGTCGCCGCTGGAAGAGGCGGCCGCCGGCCGATCGGCCGCACGCCGCGCGTTCGGGGCCGGCGCACCCCGTTTCACCCAGGCTTCGAACGCCGCCACGTCCTCGGGAGCGAGCCTTTGCCGCGGAGGCATCCGGAGCTCCTTGTCGGCGTAGCGGATCGCCTGGATGAGCAGGCTCGCTTCCGGATCACCCGGCACGATCGCCGGGCCCGAGCCGCCCCCTTTGATCATGGCTTCGCGGGTCTCCAGCACGAGGCCCCCCTTGGGCTTCTTGACCGCGGCGCCGTGGCACTGGAAGCAACGATCCGTCAGCAGGGGCCTGATGGCCTTCTCGAAGAATTCGACACCCTCGCGGTCTTCGCCCAAGGCATCCTCCCGGGCTCGGGCGATCGAGGCCCCGAGGCAGCCCATCAAGAGCGAGAGGCCAACGATCGAGATGATGGCGATGCCGCCCCGGGCCCAGTGAGGCGATCGGGCCCTGGCCGGGGTCTTCGTTCCGGTCCCACGCCAGTCCGTCGGGCGGGCGGAGGGAACCGCGCCGGCGTCAAGCGATTGCTTCATGTCGAACCCCTCGAGCGCTCATTGAGACACTTGATCAGTCGGTCGACGTCATAGCCGTCCAGGTTCTTGCCGACTTCGTCGGCACCAGCCGCCGCCAATGCGTTCGCGGGGTGGGTCGTCGTCAATCCGACGGCGTACATTCCAGCGGCCTTGGCAGCCTGGATTCCGACCGGCGCGTCCTCGAAGACGACCGAGCGGGCCGGCTCGGCCCCCGCCTTGGCCGCCGCGACCAGGAAGACCTGGGGGTCCGGCTTGCCCCTCGTGATGTCCTCGAGCGATGCGATGGCCGCGAACCGGCCATCGAGCCCGCACTCCTTGACCGTCAGCTCCAGGTTGGCCCGCACCCCGCTCGAGCCGATTGCCAGCTTCACTCCCCGGGCCGTCAGGGCGTCCAGGACCTCGCGAACGCCCTCCATCAGACAGATCCTGCCCCGGGCGACGTCGCGATAACACACCTCCTTCAGATCGGAATACCGCGACATCTCATCCTCGCTGATCTTTTCGCCCAGCAGCTTGCGGAAGATGCTCGGATTCGTCATGCCGAAAGTCTGGTGGATGAACTCCGCCGTGAAGCTCAACCCCGTTCGGCGCCCCAGCTCGAACCAGGCCTGGGTGTGAAATTCGAGCGAGTCCACCAGGACTCCGTCATGATCGAAGATGGCCAGGCAGGCATCACGTGTGGAGGGCACGATGTCGTCCTTTTCAGACGATGGTCTGGGAGAGCTCGATCGGAGAGAGCGCCGCGGGTGATTCCGATGACCCGAGCAGCGTGTCCGCGATCTCCTTCATTGTAATGGAGCGCTGGTCGGGATCGCCGATGAGTGATTGGCGGAGGAGTGAAGTAAACGGCTCGGGGGTTTCCGCGGCCATCATATCGGGATCGACCGAACGGATCTGGTCGAACACTTTGAGCAGGTTGGCGGCCGGGAATGCCGTTTTCCCGGTGGCGAGCTCGTAGAAGATCACACCGAGGGAGAAGACGTCGCTGTCCTGGGTCGCGGGCTCGCCGCGGACCTGCTCGGGAGCCAGGTAGCGTGGCGTTCCGAAGAGCCCGTCGCCGGCTTCGGCGAGCCCCAATTCGGCCGTGTCGTCGGTGGGGACGGGATGGCCCCGCCGCAGCCGGCGCGCCAGGCCGAAGTCGAGGATCTTGACCAGCCCGTCGACGGTCACCATCACGTTTTCCGGCTTGAGGTCGCCGTGCACGATGCCCTCGGCGTGGGCAGCCGCCATTCCCGCGGCGATCTGGCGTGCGATCGACAGCAGCGAGTCGTGTGGCGGCCGGCCGGTCCGAGCGATCTTGGAGAGCGATTCGCCGGAAATGTACTCCATGCTGATGACGGGCACGCCCGCGGAGTCTTCGACGGCGTAGATGGTGCAGAGATTGGGATGGTTGAGCGCGGCCGCCGCGCGGGCTTCGGCCAGGGCGGCGCTCGGCGTCACCGGGCAGTCAGGCTTGAACACCTTGAGCGCCACCGAACGATCGAGCTGGAGGTCCCGGGCGCGGTAGACCCGGGCAAATGTCCCCGAGCCCACCTCGGCCTCGATCAGGTAGTGCGAGAAGTAGCTTCCCGGCCGGATCGCCTGAAACGGATCGATCGTTTGCTGATCGGCCATCCAATCCTCGCGGCACAGTCCACCTGACTGGAGCGCCGTCAGCACCCGCAAGATCTCCTGGCTTCGCCGGCCGACGCTCAGGCTGTGCACCACCTGATATTGCACCAGCCCGTCCGGGTCGATGATGAACAACCCTCTCACGGCCACGTGCTGGTGCTCCTGGAAAGCGCCATAGGCCCGCGCTGCCGACCCATCCGGGTCGCTGGCCAGGGGAAAGCTCAGTCCCCCCAGCCCGCCCCGAGCCATCGGGGTCGCAATCCACCGCTCGTGCGACTCCACCGAGTCGCAACTGATTCCCAGCAGCTCGCAGCTCTGCTCGGCGAACTCGTCGAATCGCTGGGATAGCCCGATCAGCTCGGTCGGGCAGACCAGTGAAAAGTCACTTGGGTAGAAGACCAACACCAGCCAGCGGCCTCGATAATCCGCCAGGCTCACCCGGCTTCGCGCCGGGTCGGGAAAGCGCGTGCAGGGAAGATCAAAGGGAGGAGCCGGGTTGCCGATCAGCGTCGAGATGGCCGCCATGGGTGAGCGCAACACCTCGCCGGTGCCCAGGATCAAGTCGTCTATCATCAGTCGGAGGACCTCGCGACACTCAGGATGCGGAAAGTCCACATCCTATTCTACGGATTTCGGGGGGTCAAATTGAAGGGACAGGCACTTCCTCGCCTGGATTCCCCCTGTCCGGGAATCCCGATCGAGGTTCTGCGTTCCGACGATCTCATCGGCCGGCCCGCTCGTTTCGGCTTCGTTCAGGGCGACCGGACTTTTCGAGTGGTCGAGGCGTCGAGTGGGGAGGCGCGACGTCCCATCATTCCTTGGGGCGTGGCGGGGAGAAGGACTCGATCAAGCGATCGAGGTTGCGGTCCATGAACGGAATGTGCTTGTACTGTGGGTCCTGGACGAGCAGGGCTACGTCATTCTTAAGATAGTAGATATTATTGCTCTCCGATCCTGGATTGCTGCTTCCTCGCTCCTGAGAGTCGTCGGTTGCGGATCCGAACCGGCCATGGCGGCAAGTCTCCCGTTGCGGACGTGTGCGATGATCGCTACGGTATACTCATTCCTCATCTTACCGGCGGGTGGCTCGAAGTCTACGCTTCACGATGAAAAACCGGACAATCCCCCTCATGGTGGTCCTGGCGGCGGTGTTGCTTTCCGCACTCGCGCCGGGCCAGGCGCCGGCGTCAAAGGCCTACCTGCTCAACGTCAGCAAGATGCAGACCTTCACCGACATCCGCACGTGGTACTTCGCCGACGCCGAGGGCAAGGGGCCGACGGTGTACTTCGGCGACATGGTGCTGGAAGGCACCGTGGCGCCGGCGCAGGTCCACGGCGAACCGGCCCGGCTGGAGCGCATCCGCGCCGCGGCGATGCCCAGGATCGACAAGCCGATCCTGTTCGACACGCCGGAGGCCGACGCCATCGTGTCCGCCCTGGAAGTGTTCCCGCCCGACAATCCGTGGAACCTGGTCGTCGAGGACTGGCCGTTGCATCCCAACTCGAAGAACATCATCGAGTCGATCGGCGCGAGCAAGAAGTTGCGCTACAACGCCGACATGGGCTACGTCCTGGTGCCGCCCGACCAGAAGAAGATCGATGTCAAGCTCGGCTCGGCGTCCGCCGAGTCGGACAAGGGCCCCTACCCGGTGCCGGACAACACGCCGATCGAAGGCTACCCGGCCAATTACAAGGGCCTGACCCTGGACGAAGTGCAGCGCAAGGATGAGGGGGACATCGACCGGCACGCCCTGGTCGTCGATCCGACCAAGGGGATGCTGTACGAGTTCTACCAGATGCGCAAGACCGACAAGGGGTGGATCGCGTCGGGTGCGGCGATCTTCGACATGAAGTCGAACAAGCCGCGGCCGGACGGGTGGACCTCGGCCGACGCCGCCGGCCTGCCGATCTTCCCCGCGACGGTGCGCTACGATGAGATCAAGCGCGGCATGGTCGAGCATGCCATGCGCGTCGGGGTGGGGAAGACGCGCCGGTCCTACGTCTACCCGGCGACGCATTACGCCAGCAAGGACACCGACCTAAACCTGCCGCGCATGGGCGAGCGCCTCCGGCTGAAGAAGAATTTCGACTTGAGCGGCTTCTCGCCGGAGGCGCGGGCGATCCTGAAGGGCCTGAAGAAGTACGGCATGTTCGTCGCGGACAACGGCCTCGATTGGACCATCTCGGTCGCGCCCGATTCGCGCATCCCATTGCTGCACGAAGAGTTCAGCAAGATCAAGGGTTCGGCGTTCGAGGTGGTGGAACGCAATCCGTAACGTGGGATACAAGACCAACTGTCACGCTCACGGGAACGTCAGTCATCGGTCACACCCCGCGCCGATCGCCCAACCAAGCTCAACGCCGCCCGACGGCTTCCGGCGTGATCACCGCGGATTCGGGGATCGCCGCCGCGTGAGCGCCGGCTGCCGGCTGGCTGCTGACCACCGGCAGGGGGCTATTGGCGTTCCGGACGAGACCCACGCGGAGCCAGCCGCTGGGGTCGAGCGGAGAGATCGAGCGGATCGAGAAGCCCGGCAGCTCGATCTGGTCGAGGGCGACGTCGATCGGCTGGCTCCGGATCTTGCCGCCCATGGCGGCGATCACGATCCCTGCCGAGAAGCGGGAGAGGGAGACCCCCTTGGTCTCGTCGTCGGTGATCGCCAGCACCTCCACATTCGGGCCCGGGTTGAAGTCCTCGACCTTGGCGTGGAGCTTCAATGCGTCGGGTGTCGGTGAGTCGACCTTGTACGAGAGGGCGAATTCGGCCAGCGGCACCTTGATCCGGTAGATCTTGGCGGCCGAGCCCACCAGGCCGCCCCTGGCTTCCTGCTCCGGCGCGGGGACCTCGAGCTGCAGGTTGTGGATCATGGCGACCAGGTACCCGCGGGCGTCGGCGCTGAATTCGGGCACTTGCCGCGGACGCGTGATCCGCAGGACCGTCTCCTTGGGGCTGCCCGGCTTCGGCTTGCGAGCGGCCTCCACCGCCTTGGCAAAGGTCGCGAAGTCGACGTTCTTGGTGAGCTTGACCGCGTCGCGCGGCGGAGTGCCGGGCGGCACCTCCCGGATTACGATCATCAGGTTCTGGACGGACTGGACTTCATCGCGCCGATAGCCGCCCGCCGCCAGGCTGGAGAGCAGCGAGCCGAGATGGACGCCGGCCGTGATTCCGGGTTCGATCGTCGCCAGCTTTTGGGGCAGGGGAGCATCCGCGCCGGCTTGACCCGGGGCGTTACGCCACTGCAAGACGCCTCCCACCGCGACGCCCGCGGGCTGTGAGCGCATCGAGAGCTGCGTGATTGCCAAATCCCGGATCGCCAGCACGCCGTCGCCCACCAGACCCAGCACGCGAAGATCGGCATTGCGCTTCACGGTCTCGGCCGCGATCCGCTCCGCGCCCTCCTCCTGGGCCTCCACCGGAATACGCTGGCGGAACTCGCCGATCGACCCCTCGTAGACCTTGGCGTTGATCCTCTGCTGGTTCATCCCGATCAAGGCCGCGATCGCGCGACCCAGCCCACCGCCCGGGGTCGGCGCCGACGAGATCGCCGCGTCGATCGCATGACGGTATGACGGAGAGATCTCGAGACCCGTGCTCTTCAGAACGGTTGTGATCGTCAACTCGGACCAGTCGTACGTGGTTGCGTTGAACTGGTAGAGCTTGATCGCCCGTTGCCCTTGCGGGTTCGAGGCGACCTGGTTTTGAAAGTCCCAGATCGGCGTCACGCTGGTATAGAGCTGACTGTTATAGAACGCGATGCCGTCGTTGCTCGGCAGCAGCCCGAAACCCGTCTTGGGCCCGGCGGTGACCTGGGAAAGGTATCCCTTGCGCAGGACCGGTCCCGTCTCGACGAGGTTGGCGTTGAATAGCGGCTCGACCGTGTTCACATCGGCCGAGATGTCGAGGTTGGGTCGGTTGAAGAGGTCGCTGACCGCGGTCTCCAGCTCCGAGGACGGCCACCACGGGCGCGTCTTGTTTCGTTCCGCGAGCAAGGAGAGCGACTCATGAATGCGGGCCAGAGAGGCCTGGCGCTCCACGACCGTGGCCGCCCCGTCGTATGCGCGCAGCGCGGCGCCCAGATCGTCCTGCACGAAGTCCACCCACCGTGCCCGGTTGGCCTGGACCTGACGGTCGCTTGTGGCCGGCAGTGCTTGAACCGTGTCGCTCAGCCGGCGCCTTGCCCATGCCAGGCGAACGCGGGGTCGCAGCCACTGCCTGATTTCATCTCGGACGCTCGCTGCCGGCTGCCAGGCCACGTTGCCAAGTGCGCTCGAAAGCTGGTAGAGGTGGTCTAGCGACTCGAGCCGCTCCGTCTCGCTTTCCGCCTTGGCATAGGACCGCAAGTCAGAAAGCACGGAGTCGAAAAACGCGTCCCACCCCGGCCGATTGGGCTGCGGTTGCGCACCCGCGCTCGACCAGGACTGGCGAATCTCCTGAATCCTCCGCTCCACACCCTGATAGCTCGGTGTCGCGGGGGCGGCCGCCGAAACCGCGTTTGCCAGCTCCATCCCCACACCAAGCGTCGCGACCGTTAGCATCACCATTCGTCGCATCGTCATCTCCGTCTTTTGGCTGTCGCTCGATCTTCAAGCGTAGTTCCTTGTTGAATCGTCTGAACGACGGTCTCAGATGACCAAGCACCCAGTGAATTCGGGCATTTTGCCCCATCTACCCTGAATCGCCCCTGGCCGGGGCTGGATGTGCCCGCCGGCTCGCGGCGATTTGGGGCGATGGGATGAGAATAGGGTATGCGCGATCGGTGCCGAGAGTACAAGATGTAAGGGGCCGAGAAAATTGATCCGCGAATCATAACCGGGTGTCGCCAAATCCAGGAGAAACCCCCTATGTGTCCAAGCCGGCCGGGGCGTCGTCGTCCGTCGCCGTCGATCCGTTTCCCGTCTGTCCTGGTCGTCCTGGGAACGGTCCTGATGTTCTCGGGGTGCTCTCCACCCACGACGACTGGCGGAGTGAACGCGCCCGCCGGTACCGTCGGCGGCACCTTGGCCCCGTCGGGGGATGGAAGCCAGTCCGCCGGCGGATCTCCGGCATCGAAGCAAGGGGATCAATCGAAGATGGTCTCGTCGATCAAGGGCGATCGACTCCAGGTCATCCCCGCCACGGTCGTCCTGACCAAGCAGACCGAGTCCAGCCCGTTCCGCTTCGCCGAGATCGCCAAGGAGGCGGGCATCGACTTCGTGCATTTCTCCGGCATGACCGTGGAGAAGCATTTCCCCACGGCCAACGGCTCGGGCGTGGCTTTATTCGACTATGACAACGACGGCTTGCTCGACATCTATTTCGCCACTTGCACGCTCCTCCCCCTGGGAACCGCCATCAAGGGGCCAAACCGGCTCTACAAGAATCTGGGGGGCAACCATTTCCGTGACGTCACCGACCGATCCGGGCTCGGCTATCGCGGGTTCTGCCACGGCATCATCGCCGGCGACATCGACAACGACGGCGATGTCGACGTGTTCCTGTGCAATTATGGCTCGAACGTCCTGTATCTCAACAACGGCAACGGCACCTTCACCGACATCAGCAAGCAGGCCGGGATCGACGCCCCCAACTGGTCCTCCAGCGGCGCCATGCTCGATTACGACAATGACGGATATCTGGACATTTACGTGACCAACTACGGCCGCTGGATTTTTCCCGAGGATCATCACCGGGTCGGCGACGTCGAGAAGAAGGTGTGGCTCTACTCGTCGCCTCGCACGATCAAGACCGTCAAGCATCTGTTCTACCACAACAACGGCAACCGCACGTTCACGAATGTCTACGATCGGGTGATCACCACCGAGCAGGAGATCGAAGACCCGGCCGGCAAGACCAAGAAGAAGGTGCGCCGGCCCGAGCCCCGCAGTGATGGGCACGGCTTCGGCGTCGTCACGGCCGACGTCAATGACGACGGGTTGATCGACATTTTCGTCGCCAACGACATGAACCCGAACTTCCTGTTCTTGAACCGCGGCGATGGAACTTTCGACGACGTCTCCGAGATCTCGGGCGCCGCCTACAACATCAACGGCATGGCCCAATCGGGCATGGGTGTCGATGCCGAGGACGTCGACGGCGATGGGCTCCCCGAGCTGTTCGTCACCAATTTCTCGAACGAGTACAGCACCCTCTACAAGAACTACGGAAAGGGCGTGTTCTACGACAACACCGCCTTTTTCGGCCTGGCGTCGGACTCGATGCCCTGGGTCAAGTGGGGCTGCTCGCTCTCGGATTTCGACAATGACGGCTGGCCGGACTGTTTCTTCGTCAACGGCCACGTCGACAACAACCGCCGCCAGCTCGGCCAGCCCGTCGACTACGAGGAGATCCCCCTCCTGTTCCGCAACATGGCAGGCAAGCGCTTCCGCCTCTCGACCAGGGATGTCGGCCCTTACTTCGACACCAAGCACGTCGGCCGGGGCGCGGCCTTCGGCGACATCGACAACGACGGCGACATCGATATCGTCGTCAACCACAAGGACGGCGCTCCCGCCCTCCTCCGCAACGATACCAAGTCGAACAATCACTGGATCCGGTTCATCCTGGAGGGGACGCGGAGCAACCGGGATGCCATCGGCACCAAGCTCGAGGTGGTTGCCGGCCCCCGGACCATCTTCCGCCAGCGCAAGGGGGGGTATAGCATGCAGGCGACCAACGATCCGCGGGTCCTGGTCGGGATCGGGCCGGTCGCGCGAGTCGAGCAGGTCGTGATCCGCTGGCCGTCGGGCGCGGTCAGCACGCTCAAGAACCTCGAGGTCGACAAGGACTACAAGGTCGTCGAGCCCAAGCAGAGCCAGTCGCCGCCGGCAGCGTCGACGAAGGATCAGGCGAAACCCGCCAGGTGAGCGGCCTTTCGCCGTTCGAATCGGGGCGGCGCTCGTCAATAATCCTCCCGGCATCGCGAATTAGTTGGCGGAACCCTTGCGAGCCCGCGGGAGTTGATGGTCGGTGTCTGTCCATCGTGGACAGGCGCCTCCCTGCGGGTGGTTGTCCATGGGCGGTGGGCACATCATGTGGCCGTTGGTACGATTCGGCGTGATCGGCGAAGCGTGGCAGCTCTACAAGCGGCACTGGGTCGTCTGGTCGCTGGCGATGCTGATCGTGATGACCTGCTACTCCCTCATCAACGGCGTACTGGCAGCCTGGCTGCATGAGGGACCAGGACCTGGGCCGGGCGGATTCCGGTTGTTCCTCCCGGGCAGGGGAGCCCTCCACTTCATCGTCTCCACGGTGGTCAGCGGCTTCTTCGTGGGCGGAATGATCCGTATGGCGTCCAACCAGGTTCGCGGCCGTGCTCCTCGGATCGAGGACTTGTTCAGCGTCACCGACTGCTGGTTCGACCTGCTCCTGGCGGCTCTTCTCCTGGGTGCAGCCTCGGCGCTGGCGACTTTGCTCTGCGTGATCCCGGGCTTCATCGTATTCGGCCTGTTCATGCTGGCGATCCCACTCGTCGTCGAAGGCCGGCTGCCCGCCACCGGGTCCTTGATTCAGAGCTGGGAAGCCCTCAAAGCGCAATGGATGACCGCCACGGTCTTCCACTTCTTCCTGATCCTCGTGGCGTCATCGGGCATTCTGCTCTGCTGCGTCGGGGTGTTCTTCACGGGCCCGCTCTACGCCCTGTCGATCGCCATCCTCTACCACGAGTTTTTCCCTTCGGGCCCGCTCGACGTCCGGCATAAACCCGCCGAACCCTTGGCCGAGATCTGACTCGAGGCCCTCTGGGGTAAAGTGCCCAGGGCCGGCTCGCCGCAGAAGAAGCAGCGGATCGCCGAGATCCGCGGCCTGCTTCCCGAGGGCGACAAGGGCAGCGCCGCCCGCGGCAAGCCCATCTTCGAGGAGAACTGTGCCGTCTGCCACAGGCTATTGAACGAGGGTGAGACGAGAGGCCGTCAAGCCGTCGGAGGTCGCGCTCATGCCCGAGGGTCTGCGGGAGAAGCTGACCGAGCCCCAGATCCGCGACCTGTTCCGCTACCTTCAAAGTCAAGGAGTGCCGTGAGCCGCTGTGGCCGGCCCCACCAGTCGGCCGGATCGGGTGAAACCAAGGAGGGCGGAGCCCAAGCCGCGGACCGGCGACATTGCGATGCGATCGGTTCTTGGTCTGGGCTACGTACTCTGATTGACCAGTGGCCTCGTACCCGTTTGAGCGACTGACTTGCATCCGCGAGCTCCCCCAGAACGCTGGTAATGAGTGCGTGGCGCGTGGAGCGTGGAGCGTGGTCAGTTCACGCAGTCGTTAATGTCCCGGCGAGGGCGAAGACCGCACACACACGCGTTAGGGGCCGAAAATGGCGTCATGGCGTCATCCGGTTGGCCTCAGACCTGCGGATAGTGCCATTTTTCGGGGTTATCCGGCTCAAGACCCATCTGCTCGTCTGCGATCAGTTCGGGCATGTCGCCATTTTTTTCGGCGGCTTTGCGATCTCGTGTAATTGACAGGACGCGACGGTGCGTGCTCCGCTTGAAATGGACGAATATGCCATGTATGCCGAGTTGAGGAGTGATGCGGCGCAGGTCGATGGTGAGCCACTGGGACGATTTGGGCCAGCGGGGCGAGTCAGCGTACTTACCCGCGAGCGCGGTGAGCTCGTAGAGCAGCTCGGATGCGGTTCCGGACCAATCGTTCAGGTAGTCGGGGCCGAGGTCGAGCAGGACGGCCGCGACGGGCGAGTCTTCGAGCAGGGTCATGGTCGCCTCGCGGCGATTGTCGTTGTAGTCTGAGAGGGCGGTTTCGGCCGGCTACCCGAGCTTTCGGCCGACCGCCTCGGCGAACTTGGCGAAGTCGGCCATGCGGGGCAATTCCGTCAGCCGGACCGACGGCAGCTCGCGCAAGCCGCCGGCGACGGCGTCGAGCAGGCCGCCCAGGATCCGCGGATAGTCCTGGTGGAACGCCTCCACGTGAGCAGGTCGATCGAGCCGTCGCGGCTGGGCATGGGAAG
>JBIOJM010000014.1:0-63644 GCA_044450785.1 Isosphaerales bacterium | reverse complement strand
TGCCGGTCCTTCTGCAGGCACTTCAGGCAGACCGTCTCCAGGTCGCGGTCGACCGCCGGGTTCAGGGCGCGCGGGGAGACCGGCTCGCGCTCCAGGACCTGCAACAGCGTATCGATCGCGCTTGACGCCTGGAACGGTGGCCGGCCCGTCAGCAGGCAGTAGAGGGTGGCGCCGAGGCTGTAGACGTCGGCCGCCGTGCCGACCTCGTCGAGGAGCCCGGCCGCCTGCTCCGGGGACATGTAGGCGGGCGTGCCCATCACCTGGCCGCTGGCCGTCAGCCCGGCGTCGCCCTCCAGCTTCTTGGCGAGCCCGAAGTCGGTGACCTTGGGCCGCCCGCCAGCGTCGAGCAGGACGTTCGCCGGCTTGAGGTCGCGGTGGATCACCCCGTGCTCATGGGCGTACTGCACGGCGTCGCTCACCTCGCGCATCAAGGCCGCCGCCTCGCGCGGCGGCAGCGGCCCGGCGGCGACCCGTTGGGCGAGGCTTTGCCCCTCGACGTACCCCATGCTGAAGTAGTGCTGGCCCTCGTGCTGGCCCACCTCGTAGATCGGCACGATTCCAGGGTGGTCGAGGTTCGCGGCGGCCTCGGCTTCGACGTAGAACCGGCGGACGTCGTCCTCGGTGGCGAGCTGGCCGGCGAGGATCATCTTCAGCGCCACCGGCCGGTTGAGGTTGACCTGGCGCCCCTTGTACACGACCCCCATTCCGCCGCGGGCGAGCTCGCACTCCAGCACGTAGTCGCCGAAGTAGCGGACTCGGGTGGACTCGGACGCGGCGGGCGGCGACCCTTCGGGTGCCCGGAGACCCGCGCCCAGCGCGGATCGATCCTGCCCGAGCGCCGCGACCGCGGATTGTCCGTGGGGAGATTGAGGCTGGTCGCCGGGCGGATTGCTCCCAGGCGGTACGGTGGCAGCTTCGTGGACCGAAGATGGCGTCGCGCCTGGTCTCTCCGGATCCAGACTGTCGAGGTTGTGGCTGGGTCGCTCGCTCACCTTGATTGGCTCCTTTTCAGAACACCACGGGCAGCCGTCTCAGTCCCCGGAAGAGAGGGTAGGGCCGCCATTCGTGCCGGTCGGTCGCGAGCCTCAGGCCCGGGAAGCGGAGCGGGAGCGTGCCGAAGACAACCTGCCCCACCACACGCGCGAGCGCGCCGCCGATGCAGAAGTGAGGGCCATGGCCGAAGGCGACGTGCCGGTTATCTGGGCGGCGGATGTCGAACCGGTCGGCGTCCGGGAACTGCTCTGGATCGCGATTGGCC
The DNA here is from genome assembly GCA_044450785.1 of Isosphaerales bacterium. GTDB lineage: Bacteria > Planctomycetota > Planctomycetia > Isosphaerales > Isosphaeraceae > JBIOJM01. The sequence continues at coordinate 62,386 of JBIOJM010000014.1, read as the reverse complement.
GATCCCAGGATCAAGGCGACCGGTTGGCCTTGCCCGATCGTCACGCCGCGGACCTCGACGTTTTCGGCTGTCAGTCGAGAGATCATCTGGATCGGGCTCTCGTACCGGAGGATCTCCTCGACGGCGAGCGGTATGAGAGCCGGGTCGTCCCGGAGCAGCTCCCAGCTTCCTGAGTTTTGCAAGAGCGTGAGCACGCCGTTGCCGATCAGGTTCGTGGTCGTCTCGTGACCGGCGTTCAAGATGCCGACAACGTTGGAGATCATCTCCGCCTCGGTGAGGGTGTCCCCCTGCTCTTCCGCGGCGACCAGGTCGGAGAACAGGTCGTCGCGGGGCGATCGGCGGACCACCGCGATCTCGCGCGGGAGGTAGTCCGTCAGCTCCCCGACGGCACTCGTGGCCACGCGGGCGCGGTCGAGGATGGATACGCCGCTGAGTCCCATGAAGAGATAGATGGCGTCGGTCCAGGATTTGAATCGGTCGCGGTCCTCCGCCGGGATGCCGAGCATCATCGTGATCATCCGCGAGGGGAGCGGGTCGGCCACGTCGTGGATGACGTCGAAGGACCCGCCCTGCTGGACTCGTTCCAGCAGCTCGTCGAGCACCGTCTGAACCGTCGTTCGCAGCAGCTCGACCCGGCGCGGGGTGAAGGCCTTGTGGACCAGCCCGCGCAGCCGATTGTGCCGCGGCGGGTCGGTCAGCAGCATCCGGTCGGCGAGGAGCGCGCGCAAGGGAGCGAACTCGGTGTGCGTCTCCGCAGGCAGCCGATTCATGAATGTATCCAGGCTGTTCGACGAAAACCGGGGATCGCGGGCCGTGGCGTGCACATCCTCGTACCGGCTGACGAACCAGTACCCCTGGGTTTTGGACCAGTGAACAGGGTCGTCGGCCCGCAGCCGCGCATAGAGCGGATAGGGGTCCGCCAGAAACTCGGGGGAGAGTAGGTCATAGCGATCAGTCGCCCTGGGGTTGTCAATCATCGTTGTGAGCCTTTGGGTTCTTCCGACCAGCTCTCTGCGAAAACCCGCCACGCGAAACCCAGGCGGGGTACGTCTTCATCCCTTTTAATGGTCAAACGGTGCCGGGACGTGCCGGTGTCGTTCGGAGAATGGGCGACGCCTCGCCTCTGGATTCCTGGCAACTGGGGTGAGATCATCGGCATGAATCCTCGGGCGGTCGACGATTTTCGTGCCGGTAGGGTCATGCCGGGGATCGCACCACCTGGCCGCCCCCGTCGCGCCCGGCGATCATGAGGAAAGGACGACGTCCATCGAGCCCGACCGCATCGAAGTGACCCGGATCCTGGACGCTCTCGGCCGTGGCGAAGAGCAGGCAGCCGGCGACCTGCTGCCTTTGGTCTACGACGAGCTGCGACGGCTGGCCGCGCAGCGATTGGCGAGAGAGTGCCCGGGGCAAACGCTCCAGGCCACGGCGCTCGTTCACGAAGCATACATGCGCCTTGTCGGACCGGATAGGGACAAGCCCTGGGCCGGTCGCGGCCACTTCTTCGCCGCCGCGGCCGAGGCCATGCGGCGAATCCTGGTCGAGAATGCCAGGCGGAAATCTCGGCAAAAGCACGGCGGCGAGCTCGATCGTCGCGAGCTTGATTGCGACGCAATTGCCGCGCCGGCGCCTGCCGATGACCTGATCGCCCTGGACGAGGCCCTCGATAAGCTCTCCCGGCTCGACCCGCCGATCGCCGAGCTGGTGAAGCTCCGTTATTTCACCGATCTGACGATCCCGCAAGCGGCCGAGATCCTCGGCATCTCGCCTCGAACGGCCGATTTTCACTGGAAATACGCCAAGGCGTGGCTCCGCGACGAGCTGGGGCGGTGAGACACCGAAAAAAGCGAGTCCGTAGCATGGTTACCGGGATCGGCTGAGTGCTGGTCGGATGTAGGAGTGGGCGCGCATGCTCATATTGACTCGACGCGCCAGCGAGGGGATCGGTGGGGAATTCCCCAGGGTGCATGGATTAGCTCCCTCGCTTGCGCGTTTTGATGTTGCGCAGTTGCGTCTTCGCCCCGAAGGGGCCGCAACATATCAGCCCAGGGCAATGCCCTGGGAACAAACAAACGACGCGAATCAGCGAAGCCCTGAAAGGGCGAAACAAGGACAGGCTGCCTGCTTCAGCGCCAAACGAGGCGCGGTACCGCAGGGATTGAGCCATGTTCCGCCCTTTCAGGGCATGGTTCATTACGTTTTCCATCTTCCCAGGGCGTTGCCCTGGGCTGTATTGTCGCTGCCCCTTCGGGGCGAAATCCAAAAAGCGCAACATCAAAACTTGCGCGTCGCGTTAGTAGGCTCATCAGCACGCGACGCGCTCCGGTGATGATGCTACAGTCTCGAAAAACCTGGTAGACTCCTTGCGCGAAATCGTCCCGGACGGCGCATTGCTGATAGAAGGCCCACGAAGCGCCCTTGGGAGCGCCCGCCATGAACGAACGCGACCTGTTCATCGCCGCCCTGCAAATCGACGGCCCGGCCGAACGAGCCGACTTCCTCGATCACGCCTGCGGCGCCGACAACGAACTGCGAAAACGCCTCGACGTTCTCCTCGCAGCGCACGACCGGCCCGCAAGCTCGCTCGAGCGCCCCATCGCGGCAAGCCTGGAGGGAGTTCCCATGGGAACTCCTGATCCGACGACATCCGGCTTCGAGCCGCCGGCGAGGGACGGGGAACAGACGGTGAGCTATCAGGGGGAAACCCCAGCGCCGGCCTCGCTCATCGGCAGCATCGTCGCCGGACGCTACAAGCTCCGCCAGGAAATCGGCGAAGGCGGCATGGGCTCGGTGTACCTCGCCGAGCAAACGCAGCCCGTCAAGCGCCAGGTGGCCCTGAAGCTCATCAAGCCCGGCATGGACTCCAGGGCCGTCCTGGCCCGGTTCGAGTCGGAGCGCCAGGCCCTGGCCCTGATGGATCACCCGCACATCGCCAAGGTCTTCGACGCCGGGACTACCGAGCATGGCCGGCCGTTCTTCGTGATGGAGCTGGTCAAGGGCATCCCGCTGACCGACTACTGCGACCAGCACCGCCTCGGACTGCCGGAGCGACTCGCCCTGTTCCGCCAGATCTGCTCGGCGGTGCAGCACGCGCACCAGAAGGGAATCATCCACCGCGATTTGAAGCCGACGAACATCCTGGTGGAGAGCCACGATGGCGAGCCCGTCCCCAAGGTCATCGACTTCGGCCTGGCCAAGGCCACGAGCGGCATGCAGCTTTCGGAGCACAGCCTGTTCACCGCCTTCGGCTCCGTGGCCGGCACGCCGCTCTACATGGCCCCCGAGCAGGCCAGCTTCAACGCCCTGGATATCGACACCCGGGCCGACATCTACGCGCTGGGCGTGATCCTCTACGAGCTCTTGACCGGCAGCACCCCGATCCGCCGCGAGACGTTCCGGAAAGCGACGATCGACGAGATGCTGCGTTTGATCCGCGAGGTCGAGCCGCCGGCGCCGAGCAGCCGGATCAGCACGTCCGACACCCTGCCCAGCATCGCCGCCACGCGGCAGACCGAGCCGGCGAGGCTGAGCCGGTTCGTGCGCGGAGACCTGGATTGGGTCGTGATGAAGGCGCTGGCCAAGGAGCGGAACAGGAGGTACGAGTCGGCGATCGCGCTGGCGCAGGATCTCGAGCGGTTCACGAACCATGAACCGGTGAGCGCCGGGCCGCCGACGGCGGCATACCGGGTGCGGAAGTTCGCCCGCAGGCACCGGGTGGCCCTGGTGACGGTCGGAGCATTCGCACTTCTGCTCGTCGCGGCGACGGCGGTCAGCGCGGTTCTGGCAGTGTGGGCAAATCGCGAGCGGATGCGTGCGGTTTCGGCCGAGAAGTCGGCCAAGGAGCAGCAAGGTCGCGCCCAGGACCGCGAAAAGCTGGCGATCGACGCGGTGAGGCGGTACGGCGACGTGGTCCGCGAGACGCCCGCGCTGAAGGACAATCCCTCGCTGTCAAATCTCCGCGCCACGCTGCTGAAGGAGCCGCAGGCGTTCTTCAAGCTGCTGCGAGACCGGCTCCAGGCCGATCGGGAGACGACGCCCGAGTCGCTCGCCCGCCTGGCGGCGGCGAGCTTTGACCTGGGCAATCTCACCGATGAGATCGGCGACAAGCAGGACGCCCTGCGAGCCCACCAGGAATCGCTGGCGATCCGGGAGCGGCTGGCGAGAGAGAATCCATCGGTCACCGAGTTCCAACGCTTACTGGCCTGGAGTCACAACAACATCGGTCTGCTGCAGAAAGAGACGGGTCGGCTGGCTGAGGCGCTGGAGTCGCTCGAGAAGGCCCGCGTGATCTCTGAGCGCCTGACGAGCGAGAACCCGTCGGTCACCGAGTTCCACAACGACCTGGGCAGGTGCTACAACAACATCGGCATCGTGCAGGTTCACACGGGCCGGCCCGCGGAGGCGCTGGCGTCGTTCAAGCAGGCGCGTGCGATCTTTGAGCGGCTGGCGCGCGAGAACCCGTCGGTCACCGAGTTCCAGAATGACCTGGCCGGGAGTCACAACAACATCGGCAAGCTGCAGGTTGGGACGGGCCGGCCGGCGGAGGCACTGGCGTCGTACGAGCAGGCCCACGCGATCCGGGAACGGCTGGCGCGTGAGAACCCGTCGATCACCCATTTCCAGAGAGACCTGGGCAGGTCCTACGACGACATCGGCAGCCTGCAAAGTCAGAGCGGTCGGATGACGGAGGCGCTGGAGTCGCGCGAGAAGGCCCGCGTGATCTCTGAGCGCCTGGCGAGAGAGAACCCGTCGGTCACCCGGTTCCAGAGCGACCTGGCCTCGAGTCACAACCATAACGGCGCCCTGCAACGCCAGACGGCTCAGCCGGCGGAGGCGCTGGCGTCGTACGAGCAGGCCCGCGCGATCTGGGAGCGACTGGCGCGCGAAAACCCGTCCGTCACCCAGTTCCAGAGCGACCTGGCCGAGAGTCACAACAACATCGGCGACTTGCAGCATACGACGGGTCGCCCGGCGGAGGCGCTGGCGTCGTGGGAGCAGGCCCGCGCGATCTGGGAGCGGCAGGCACGCCAGCATCCCGAGTCGCCCTACCTCGCCAGCTCTCTGGGAGGGGCTTTGCACAACATGGCCATGATCGACCTGGACCAGCGGCGATTCGACAAGGCCCGTGCCAAGCTCACGCAGGCCATCGAGTGGCAGCGGAAGGCCCTGGCAGTCAATCCCAGTCATCCGACCTACCGGCAGTTCCTGGTCAATCATCTGAATGGTTTGATGGTAGCCGCCACCGGCCTGGGCCGCGCCGACCTAGCCGACCAAGCCCGCCGCGAGTTGGCCGATCTGGCCGCTATCGACCCGGCAAAGTCCGCCCTCGATGCGCGGCTGGCCGCCGTGCTCAAGGGGAAGGAAACGCCGAAGAACGACGCCGAGCGGATCGGGCTTGCCTATCGAGCCTATGAGAAGGCGCTGCACGCATCGTCGGCCCGGCTCTACGCCGAGGCCCTGGCGAATACCCCCAAGCTCACCGACGATCGACAGGCCCAGCACCGCTACAACGCCGCCTGCGCAGCCGCGCTGGCCGGCTCCGGCCAGGCCAAGGATGACCCGCCGCCCGACGGGGCCGCCAGGGCCAAGCTCCGACAGCAAGCTCTCGGGTGGCTCAAGGCCGAGCTCGCCGAGTGGGCCAAGGTCCAGGACGCCGGCCCGGCCGAGATGAAGGCCAAGATCGCGCCAACCCTCCAGCACTGGACGACCGACGCCGACCTCGCCGGCATTCGCGACGAGAAGGAACTGGCCAAGCGACCCAAAGAGGAGCGTGTCGCGTTCCAGCAGCTTTGGAAGGACGTCGAGAAGCTCCGGACCAAGGCCGCTGCGAGCAATTGAAGTCGTGGCGTTCGTCCAGGAGGCGGGATTCGCAGTCGGGAAACGAGTCGGTCATCTTTCTTGCCAGGGGTCGATGATGAGCGCCCCGCTCGCCTCGAAATGCCGCGTGGTGCGGGTCATGACGTGAAGCCCGTGCTGAAGAGCAGTTGCCGCCAGAAGCCCGTCGATGCCCGGAATGATGATCCCGGACTTCTGGGCTCGCGCCGTCAGCTCGCCCCAGAGCCTGGCCGTCTCGACGTCAATCGCGAGAATCCGATCGCCGAACTTGGTTTCGAGCAGGGATTTCACAGGGCAACATCCCGGCTCGGGCTCCGGTCACGGGCCAGGTCGAGTCCCTCGAAAGATTCCCCCTGGGTGAGATACGCTTTGAACCCGGGACGCTGGCCGGTCAGCCGCTCGTATTCTATCGCGGCCACCACGACGACAGTATCCTTGCGGTGACGGACCCGTTGCGGCCCTTCCGTGAGTGCAAGGTTCACGACTTCGCCGAATCGGTTCTTGGCGTCGGCAAGATTCCATTCCATGAGGTGCTCCCCAGTAATGGCTAGACCGTCTAACTTGATTATCTCACGCTTTCCGGGGAGAAGTCCAATTACTGTTCGATACGCTGTAGGGAGCCCGAATAGTGAACGTATCCCCTTTTTCCCAATACGAGAGGCGGATGCCCGGCTCGTCTCTCATCAGAGGGTACAAATCATGTCACGAACCTGTTCTCTCGCCGCGCTCCTGGCCGTCATCGCCACTCCGCTCGGTGTCCGCGGTGGCGAGGCGCGGCTGGCACAGTCCATGAACGCGTCCGGGCCAGAGCAGGAGCTCAAACGCAAACAGGAAGAGCGGCGGCGGTTCCAGGAACAGGAGCTGATCACCGCGCGGCCGTTCACATTCATCTTCAACCCGGGAGACCCGCCGCGGATCGTCTGGCGGGACGCCGACGAGGTCAAAAGGTTGGGGTCGGACGGGCGCCTGCGCGTCCGCTGGTTCGACGCCGACCTGAACGAGACCACGAAGCCGGCCCGTCCTGGTCGCTGGGGCGCTTTGATCGAAGCAACTGCCCCGAACGGGACGCCGGTTCGACGCTCGATGACCTTCTTCTGTCGTCCGCCGTACTTCCTGCTCCTCCTCTTTCCGGCCGATTACACCTCTCCGCTGGCCTATATCCCAGGACCAATCTCGCGTGCGGTCTGGCGCGAGCACCAGACGGAATTCGACCGTGTTTCAAAGGACTTGCTGTTCAAAGCCCTGAATGATACCGAGGCGGGAACGATCCTGCTCGCGGGTCTCTCCGGGACCAAGCCGCTCGGACGGGCGCCGCTTTCGGTCGAGTCGGCGACGGCGCTCAACGAGGCGTATCACCTCAGGTTGAAACTGAAAGTGCTGGGTCTAGAGGAGAAGGTCCGCCCTTTGAAGCCGCCGCGGAAGCGGGCGACTCCGGCCCCTGCCCTGCGAGACGGGACGCCGGCCGAGGCCGGCATGCGGCCCGACGCTGCGGCGAAGATCCGCGCGGTCTGCGAGGCATGGGCGAAGGATTCGGGGGAACCGTTCGTGACGCTGGTTGCCCGGAACGGAGTGATCGTCATCCACGAGGCGTTCGGTCGCGACGCGGCCAACCGGCCGGTCGGGCTCGACTACCGCTGCGACGTCGCGTCGATCACCAAGTGCACCACCGCCATTCTGTTCAGCCAGTTCGTCGACCAGGGGCTGATCGGACTCGACGACTCGGTGGCGACGGTTTTCCCTGACTACCCGAGGAACAACGTCCACGTCCCGACGTTTCGCCAGTGCCTCACGCACATGAGCGGCCTCTCAGGGCACGGCGACTGGGGCGGCGTCCGGCATTCCCACCTCGAGAACATCATTCTGAACGGGATCGATGCCAACGAACCGGGCAAGGCGTACGCCTACGCCGGCATGGGCTTCGACCTGACCGCCGAGGCGATGGAGTTGATCAGCGGCAAGAATGCCATTCGGCTGTACCGCGACCATCTCTTCCAGCCGCTCGGCATGGGGGACGTCCCGATGGAGAGCGCCAGTGCCGGCGCGCGGTTCACGGCCCGCGAGCTCGGCACCCTCGCGCAGTGGCTGGCGAACCGGGGGAGTTACGGAGAGATGGAGTTTGTGTCACCGGCGACGTTCGAACTGCTGCGGCCCGAGCCCCTGGGCCGCCGCTACCCGGGTGTGACCGAGGAGGAAGGAATCGGCATGCACTGGATGCGACACGTCAAGGCCGGCGCGAAAGCCGGTTCGACACGGCCGCAAGATCTGTTCTTCAGCCCGCACACGGTTGGGCACGGATCATTCTCCGCTTGTATCTTGCTCGCCGATCTGGACCGCGGGCTGATCGTGGCCCAGGTTCGGAAGGCACCTGGGGCGCGGTACGGCGAGTGGTCTGTCCGGTTCTTTCAGGCTATCGTGGACGGTGAGAAATAAGGAGTGTGGCCATGATCTTCATTGAACCCAGCAACATCTACGAACATGTCGAGTGCATGCGCCCTCGGCTTGGCATGTTCATCGGCGCAAATTCCATAAAGCAACTTGAAGCGTATTTGGACGGTTACTGTTCAGCCTTGTTTGTACACCGAATCGAGGAACAAGATCGACCATCCTTCAACTACTTCCTGGATTGGCTCATGTTAACGCGCAAGGGCGATTGGACCCGAGGATGGGCGACGGCACTATTAGATGAGGCGAACGACGACAACGATGCTGCCCTGGAAAAGTTCTTCCAGCTCGCGGGCGAGTTCGGAGAGCTGCGGTCAGCCGCGGGCGAGTCTATCGATCTGCCGGTGGGACATCAACGTTCGTTGGATTCCATCCAGTTCTACCGAGACAACTTCCCGGTACCGACGCGTCTGCAACTAGTCCACTTGCGCCCAGGCGACTGGTGCTATCTTCGATACTGGTACGCGGACAAAGCAGTAAACCAACCGAGCTTGTACCGCGATGTTTCCTCCGCACTCCGGGTGGTGGAATCGGAGTTTGCCATCACTCCGAACGAATGGGAGCTGGGGCTGTCGGGGCGCTAGGGTGAAGTATGCACGCGGCTCGAGGTGGAAATGTGGCGTGTGCGGCCAGCTACCAAACTGTCGGCCGGCTCGCGGTCAGGTTTATCCGGCATCCCCCGGGAAGGGACCCTTTTCATCGAGGTGAAAGCGTATCGTCCGGGGCATTGGCCTGCCGCGCCTTGAGCTTTTCCTCGAGGCGAGAAGGATGCGTGGCCTTCATCTCCTCGTACCACTCCCGTTCCGCTCGGATGTCCACGTTTACCTCTTCCCTGTGGTCGTGGTAGTAGGCGAGCGCCGCGTAGATGCCAGCCAAAGTCAGATGGGGATACTCGGAGACAATCTGCTCAGGCGTCATCCCCTGCCGCTCGTGCATGACGACGACATGCTTTACCTGAATGCGGCTTCCAGCGATGCGTGGCTTACCACCGCACGTGTCGGGTGTGCTGACGATGTGCTCGCGGATGACGGAGAGTATCCCGACCGTCGCGGGAGAATCCTGGTTCTGGCTCGTTGTCGGTTCCATGGTAGTCATTGTAGCACAGATTGCTTCTGTTTGTCTTGAGAGACATTCGGTCGCGACGCGACCAACCGGCCGGTCGATTTTCCCATAACAGCGGCTCAAACCGATTTTCCCACTCGTGCTGCACGCAGTGCCCGGAGCGCTCGACGCTTCCGACTTTACCTTTTGGCCGGCGGCCCAGCTCGCCGCATCGCCAATCCGAGGATCGCAAGGGTTCGTGGCTACTCCGAGACGGACGTCGGGGCCCGGCCCTCCTCGTTGTTCTCGAGGCCGAGTTGCGGGCAGACTTCGAGTCAAACGCGTTCATCGCCTCGATACGCCCGGTCGAGCAGGTCGACCGGGTGGGCGACCTCGATTCGACAGCCGCGCTCCTTGATCTGGCGAGCGATCTGGAGGATGCAGCCGACGTTGCCGGTGACGACCATCTGCGTCCCCGTGGCTTCGATGTGCTCCAGCTTGCGCCGGCCCAGACGCTCGGACATCTCGGGCTGCGTCAGGTTGTAGGTCCCCGCGGCTCCGCAGCAGATCTCCGACTCCTCCAGGGGAACGACCTCGAGGCCCTTAATCATCGCGAGCAAGGCCCGGGGCTGGCTGCGGATCTGCTGGCCGTGGCAGAGGTGGCAGGCGTCGTGATAGGTCACCTTGAGTGGAACGGCCGCGCGGGGAGGGATCGGCCCCAGCGCCATCAGGAACTCGGAGATATCCTTGACCTTGGCGACGAAACGAGCCGCTTGATCGTGCGATTCCGGCGGGAGGATGTGGGCGTAGTCCTTGAGCATCGCTCCGCAGCCGGCCGCGTTCACGATGATCGCGTCGACTCCGGTCGCGCCAAAGGCGTCCAGGTTCCGCCGCGCCAGCTCGAGGGCCGGCGGCTCGACGCCCGAGTGGTAGTGAATGGCGCCACAACAGGCCTGGTCGCGCGGGATCAAGACCTCGCAACCGTTCTCCTGGAGGACGCGCGCCGTCGCCGCATTGGTCTCGGGGAACATGGCGTCGGCAACGCAGCCCAGGAACAAGGCGACCCGCGCCCGCTTCGGACCTTTGGGGGCAAGAACCTCGGGCAAACGACCATGGGATCGCGTGAGCTTGGGGAGCATCGCCTGCATGCGCCGCAGGGTCGGAGGCAGCAGGCGGTTGAGGCCGATCCGCTCGGCCCAATCCAGCACGCCGATCCGCTGCAGGATCCTGGCCGGCGCCAGCGCCCATCGCACCCGGCCGGAATAGGGAAACACGTGATGGAGGATCAGCCTCTGGAGCAGGCTGGATTTCTCGCGCCCTCTCGCGGTGCTTTTCATCGCGATCTTGAACGGCTCGATCATCTTGCCGTACTGTACGCCGGAGGGACAGGCCGACTCGCAGGCCCGGCAGTCCAGGCAGAGCTCGAGATGCTCGCGAACACCCGGACCCATGGCCAACCGGCCGTCGGCGATCGCGCGCATCAAGTAGATCCGGCCCCGCGGGCTGTCGTTCTCGTCGCAGGTCTCGATGTAGGTCGGACAGCTCGCCGTGCAGAGGCCGCAATGGACGCATTCTTGATAGCGGAGATAGGGGATCTTGCGGGAAAGCCAGTCGAGGTCGATCCCGGCTTCCTGCGCAGGGTCATTGCGAGCCGCGGGTGTCGTGAGAGTCTCCGCCGTGTCGGTCTGCATGAAGTCGACATCCTGTTTGGTCGTGCGCACAGGGCGAGTGGCTTGTCAATCTTCGATTGCCGGGTTGACGAGCGGCTCGCACATGGGAGAAAAAGTAAGACGAAGAGTAAGATTACGAAGAGGACTAAGAGCAAGAGCAAGAGCAAGAGCAGGACTTGACTTCACCGATTCGCATCGTTTCTTCCAAAAGCGCCGAGAGCCATGCAATGAAAGCGATCGCTTCTCGATAGACTTCCAGCTTTTCATGATCGAACCAGCATTCATTAGGCACGTGCATGAGATCCTCCTCTTAATCTTGATCGTGCTCTTCATCCTCTTCCTAATCGTAATCTTCCTCTTAATCTTCCTCTTCGTTCGAGATTTGTCGTGGCCATGGTCTCGTCGGTCATGTTTACCCGTCAATCGCAGATTGACGGCCCACTAGTGGCTGGCAGCTATTAGAGCACAGAAGCGTGTGGTGCGGCCAGGCGCGAACGCGACGTGCCGTGTCTTCAACTTCCGACGAACCGGCCCGGGTTCATGGCGGCGTGCGGATCGAGCGCCGCCCTGACTCGTTCCCCGATCGGCCAATCACCCCGTGGCTCGCCCCAGACGCGCAGGCGATCTTTCCAGTCGGTCGGACACCGCGAGAGAATCAGATTACCCCCATCCTGAGTCGCCAGGCCGCGATGTTTATCGATCTGCTGGGCCGCTTTTTCCAGGCTCCAGTCACCGAGCGCATGGGCGCGGACGATCCCATTGCCGGCATGAGCCTGAACCGACCAGCCCTCGGGATCGAGCCGCTCCATGAATGACATGACCGAGGAGGGACGCAGGTTCGCGACAAAGCTGACCGGCCCCGGATGCATCGCCTGAAATTCGGTCAGTGCCTTCCACAAGGGCTCGGCCTCGATGCCCTCGACGACCGCGAAATCGTTTCGTTTCAGCTCGCTTCTCAAACGATCGAGCTGCCAGCGAACAGAGCCCGCGCTGTCCTCGTAGCCGATCGCGAGGATGCCTTGACCGGTCGGCAAGCCCAGCCCATGGCCGACCGCGCGGGCGCCGGCGGAGTTCAAGAGTTCCAGCGCAATCGGCCTCGTTCCGGAGGTGTTGAGATCGTCGAGCGTGCCAACCAGGGTTTTCATGTTCCAAAAAGGGACCCAGACGATTGCCGAAGCCTCGGGGATCGGGCGAACTTTCAGCGTCATCTGGGTGATGATGCCGAGGGTGCCGAGCGAGCCGGTCAGGAGCTTGGGAAAATCGTAGCCGGCGACGTTCTTGACGACTCGCCCGCCTCCCTTGACCACGACGCCGCCGGAAGTGACGAAGCTGACTCCGATCAACTGGTCACGGGGCCGGCCCGCGGCGTACCGGCGCGGTCCGGTCGTGCTGGTCGCGTAGATCCCGCCCAGGGTCGCCCGATCGGGAAAAGGTGCATCGACGAGTACGCGTTGATCGTGTTCGGCGAGGACCTGCCGCAGGGCCGATAATGTCATGCCGGCCTCGACCGTGATGGTCATGTCGGCGAAGGGATAATCAATCAACCGGCTGATCGGCGTCGTGTCGATCGCCACGCCCGGGCGCGCGGGAGCGCGGCCGTAGTCGAGCGACGTCTTGCCGCCTTGGGGATAGATGGCGTGGCCCAGGGCCACATGCTCGCGGACTGTCTGGCAGAGTGCTTCGACCTGCGGGGGCCGCAAGGTCGCGAGCGCGAACCGAGCGTCACCGAGAGTCCCGCCCGCCGGGGAGTCGGGCCATTCCGATCTAGCGGTCAATTCGGGCGCTCCGGATCCGGATCGAGGGGAGTGGGATAATAACGGATGTCCTGGCCCGACAGGATGCGTTCGACGGCCTCCTGGACCGACCGGATGGCCGCGATGACGCGTTCGTCGAACGCGCCCGGCCAGGCATCGGTGAGCAAGACCTGCGACTCGAGCGCCAGGCGGTAAAGCGCATGGGCCGTGCCACGATTGAGGACCTCGGCACCGCGAAGCTCTTCCTCGAGCTCGCTCAAGGCGCGAATGATCTCGGCCGCCTTGGCGGCGGGGACGGGCTCACCACGTCGCAGGCACGGCAAAAACCCCCACTCGTCTTCCGCTGATGCGACGTGCCGCGACAGGATTTCGCTCGGTGATCGTTCGCTCATCAAATGCACCGTTGACCTCAAGGTGACGACCGGCACGAAACCGGAGGAGGATTCGACGCGAACAGAGGGCTGTTCGAGCGCGGGCGTCTCACGGCTGAGCTCGGCGGCGACCGGCTCGGCCGGCGAATCGACGGAGCTCGGTTCGCCCTCGGAGTAGACGATGTCGACAGCGACCGGCTCGCCCGGTCCAGCGGCGTTCGATCCGCCCGCCTCATCGTTGGACACACTGCCGGGCGGGGTTTCGGCCATGGCATCGGAGCGCTGCTGCCACTCCGCGAGATACTGGGGATCGTCGGCGATCTGCTTCAATCCTTCGAGTGGGCCCCGCCTCGACTCGAATTCGGCCACCCTCTGCTGAACCCGCTGGTTCTCCAGGCCCTGCATCAACACGAGGGCACAGTAATCCTGGACCGACCCGACACCCGCCTTCTCGGCGAGGGCCTCGGCGAGGTCGAGAATGCGAGGCGGTACGTAGAGGATGATCCGATCGAGCTCCGTGCCCGTGACGGGCGGGCGGTGTTCTCCCGACCGGAATACGCCTGGGAGCCGCCGCCAGCGCGAGAATCGGGGTCGCTTGCCCACGAAGTCCGTTCTCCCTCAGTCAGGAACCAGGCCCACCCGTTTCTGCTCGCCGATATGGGCGCAACGACGATCACGTCTGCTTCCAGGATAACCCGTCCGAGCCGCCGGGTGAATGTCGCAGTGGCCGCGTTCATCACGCCGACCGCCATTAGCACCGCCGTGCGCACATCACCCTTCTCGAAGTTGTCATGACCGTCAGTTCAGGCCGGCGCCTTGTGCCCGGGGCTCTTGCGCTCGATGCAACCCGCGCCGCCGGGGAGCATCTTCGAGGGGTTGCATCGGCCCTCCGGGTTGAACGTATCCCGCAGCGCCACCATCGCGGCGAGGTCTTCCGGCGAGAAGAGCTTGGGCATGAACTCCATTTTTTCGACTCCGATCCCGTGCTCGCCGGTGACGCTGCCGCCCAAGCGGATGCACTCGTCGAGGATCTCGTGACTCGCCAGCAGGACGCGCTTCACCTCGTCGGGGTTGCGCTCGTCGAAGAGCAGGATCGGGTGGATGTTGCCGTCGCCGGCATGAAAGACGTTGGCGACGCGAAGGTTGTGCCGCTGGCCGACCTGGTTGATGTGCCGGAGGATATGAGGCAGCTTGGTGCGGGGCACCACGCCATCCTGCGTACAATAGGTCGGGCTGAGCCGTCCGATCGCGCCGAAGGCGGACTTGCGGCTCTTCCAGATGGCCACGTATTCGGGCTCCTTGCGGGTCCGCCAGGTGATCGACTTGCCGACGGAGCCGCCGTGTGTCTTGACGATCTCGCTGATGGCCTGGGCTTCGCGATCGAGACCGGCGTTGAGACCGTCGACCTCGATAATCAAAACGGCGCCGGCCTCGACGGGAAAGCCGAAGCCGAAAGCCTGCTCGACCGCCCGGATCATGAGGTTATCAAGCATCTCGAGGGCGGCCGGCACGATCCCCTGGGCGATGATGCCGCTGACGGTCTCGGTCGCGGAGTCGACCGAATCGAAGACGGCCAGCAGGGTGCGCCCCGCCTCGGGGTCGCGCGTCACGTTGACGACGACCTTGGTCACGATGCCGAACGTCCCCTCGTTGCCCACGATCAAGCCGGTCAGGTCGTAGCCGGGGTTGTCCTCGGTGGGCCCGCCGGTCTCGACGAGCGAGCCGTCGGGCATGACGAGCGTCGCCCCCTTGATGTGGTTGACGGTCACGCCATACTTGAGGGTGTGCGGCCCGCCCGAGTTGGTCGCGACGTTGCCCCCGATCGTGCAGGCCCCCTGGCTCGACGGGTCGGGCGCGTAGTGAAAACCCGTTCCCGAGAGCCTGCGCGTCAGCCAGATGTTGACCACCCCCGACTCGACGACGGCATATCGGTCGCGGATGTTCACCTCGAGGATCCGCTTCATCCGGGTCAGGCAGACCATCAGCCCGCCCCCGATCGTGAGCGTGCCGCCGGCCAGGCTGGTGCCGGCCCCGCGGGGAACGAACGGGATGTCGTGGCGATGGCAGAGCTTGACGACCTCCACGACTTGCTCGGTCGAGGTCGGAAACACGACCACGTCCGGCATGCTCTTCTCGACCATGTAGCCGTCGCATTCGTAGACCAGCATCTCCTCGGGGCGGTGCAGCACGTTCTCCGTACCGAGGACCGCGATCAATTCCGACACGGCTTTCCGTGTGACTTTCCCGGGAGGATGAGCACGCGTTGCCGAGATCATGGGATGAGGGTCCTCACGAGCCAGGGAACGATCAGCCGAGTTCGTTGTCGCGTCTTGCGTCTTGCGAGCGTCGTCAATCATGGCACAATGAAGCGGTCTCGGCCAGCCGGCGGAGATGGGAGTGAATCCAGGATCACCACACTCAAGGCCCGCATTGCGGCCGTTCACCATGAGATCCGCTCGAACAATCGCACCAACTTTTGACCGCGCTCGGGGTTGATCCGCGCGGCGTGGGCGACGCAGCCGGCCAGGTGCGCGCGGAAGTCGGCCACCTTGGCGCGGTTCTGTCCGTGCGGTCCATGCCGGGCGCAGTTCCACAAGATCGCCTTGAGCCGGTCGTAATCGTGCCTCTTTATGTTGATCCTCTGATTGATCACGACCCCCGCTGCGAGTTGCCTGACTCCCTGGCGCATGATACGCGTCTTCTTGTGCTGAACAGCGAAGCCTTCCTCGAGCGCGATCGCGGCAACATGGATCGCGAACCGGCCGATCGATCGCGCGAAGGATTCACCTCCGGAAAAGACCAGGTCGTCGGCGTAGCGGGTGTAGCTGGCCTGGGCAGCATTCGCCAGACCAGTCAACCGCGCGTCGAGCCGGTAGGCGGCGAGGTTGGCCAGGGCCGGCGACGTCGGCGCACCCTGGGGCAGGTGCGGCTGACGATAAAGCCGCCGGGCTCGCCAGCTCACCGCCGAACCGGCGGGGCCCGTCGCGAGCCGGGCTGACTGATTCCAGACATCGAGAGGAACCGTGTTGGTGCAAAGTCCCGTGAGCAAACGAGCGACCGGTTCGGGATAGCCCGCCGTGAGAAAGATCGAGACGACCTGAGCGCTCGAAATCGAAACGAAGAAGTCGCGAAGGTCCATCTTCAGCACGATTGTTCGACCGACATGGGGCGCGACGAACGTCGTGACCGACCGGCCGGGTCGAAAACCATGGGCAGACTCGTGCGGGGGGACGGGCAGCAGGATCGCATCGAGCAACCGGCGCTGCAGCCGCTTCAGACGCGGCTTGGGCGCTTCGATCAAGCGGAGCGATCCGGACGGCTTCGCCACCCATCGGTATCGGTAATGGCGGAGCGGCTCGACGCGGGCGGTGCGTTCGCGGGCCTGGCAGTCGGCAAACCAATCGAGTTCGTTCAACTCGAGGTCCAGGAACCTGGCCAGCTCAGCCTCCGTCGCGAGCGCCGGAACCGGCCATGATGCCGGCGCCCCTGGTGCCGGCATCATCACCGGCGTGGGCCACCGAGCGAAATGGAGCGTCAGCTCATGCCGACGGGATGCCTTCTGGAATCCATGGTCGTCTCGCAAGAACCCGGCCAGGCGTGCGACTCGGGGCCGAGGCGCCTCCGCGAAAGCGGCCAGCACTCGGCCGGCCAGTGGGCGGAGCCAGCGATACTTGCGGCCCAGAACACGACCGCCCCGCTCGACGAGGTCATCGAGGTCCCAGGGGCCCGCCAGAAACGCCTCGGCCAGGCCGCGGATCACGAACGAAGGCACCCGATTGGTCGAGGACAGTGGTGGGGGCTCCAACCCGACTCGTCCGGCGTGAGGAATCGTGCGCGCCGAGCGCACTCTGCCTCACGCGCCGAAATGATCCGCTGACGCTGGTCCCCGGGGTAACCCCGGAGCGTGGAAAACGACCGCCAAGGACGGCCTCTCCACCCACTTGGAGCGCCGCCACCACTGAACGAAATGATAAGAGGATGCCGATGCCTCTGTCAAGGTTCAAAGCGTCGCGCGGTCGAGGCGAGTCGCGGTCCGAGCAATGAGTCGGTATGATCGAGCGTTTCTGGTGATCTCCACGTCATCGTCTTTTCGGGTCATCTTCGAGGAAAGGGGCCGGCGATGCTGGCGCTTACGCTTGTGGCAGGCATTACCCTCGTGAGTTTCGGGCAGGAGACCGCTCCAGGGGGCACGCGACTCCGAGCGACGTCGCCCACGCCGAGATCCACGTCCAACCCGGTCACCCCGCAATGGACTTCTCTCTTCAATGGCCGCGATCTGACGGGCTGGTACACGTTCTTGCAGAAACACGGCAAGAATCGCGACCCGGACCGCGTGATCGCCATTGAAGACGGCGCGATCCACCTCTACAAGGAAGCCGCCGAGGCGAGCCATGTGGTGATGGGCTACATCGCCACCGAGAAAGAGTACGGCGATTATCACCTGCGCTTGCAGTACCGCTGGGGGACCAAGAAATTCCAGCCACGGTTTGCGCTGAAGCGCGATGCGGGATTGTACTACCACATCCTCGGGCCAGACGCGGTGTGGCCCCGGTCGCTTCAGTTCCAGATCCAGCAGGGCGACGTCGGCGACCTGCTGACGCTTTACGGGTTCGCGGTCGACACCTGGATCGACCCGAAGACGCGCGGCGCCCAGGAAGCCACCTATCAAGACCCGAAGCAAGGCGGCCAATCACGGGTCCTGGGAGGACGTGGTATCGGCTACCAAAAGCGCATGCCGGGCGAGTTCGAGGTCGACGGCTGGAACACCATCGAGGTGATCGCGCGCGGCGACACCACGGTCCACATCCTGAACGGCCACGTGGTCAACCAGGCGCGCAACGTCCGGTTCGACGACCCGGCAAAACCAGGCTCACCCCGGCCGATCACCCGCGGCCGGATCGCGCTCGAGATCGAGGCGGCCGAGATGTACTTTCGGAACGTGGAGCTCCGGCCTTTGGAATGACCCGGAAGGAGCTGACTCATGCGTTTCAATCTCTTTTTCATCCTGTTCCTGGCGCTGGCCGTGTTGCTCGCCCTGAACGGCCTGCGCGTGCTCTTGAAGGGGGTGGAGGTCACCAAGGGAAAGCGGGTTACCGGCCTGGGGGCCTACACCGCGGCCGTCATCTACCTGCTCGCCGCGGCCGCCATCGCGGGTGCGGGATATTACATGTTTCAGTTTTGAGAGGCGTTCAGCCTCTTCCGCCACTCATCGGCCCTGTCTTTCTTGCCCCAGGCGTCGTAGAGCTCGACGATCCATGCACCGGTTTCGGCCAGTCGGTTCGTGCCGTGAGCGGGCGTCTTGGCCTCGCGGGCTTTCATGCCCTCATAACCGGACAGTAAGAGCGGCTCGGCCTCCGAGAATCTCTTCTGTCGGAGCAGGCAGGCTCCGAGCAAGCTACCCGTATTGACTGTGCCCCAGTCGTCAGGTGCCTTCTTCCTGCGGATCGCCAAAGCTTCACGCCAGAGAGATTCGGCCCGGGCGGCATTGCCGACAATCATGTACGAGCCGGCGAGGTCATCCATCGTTTCCAACGTGTCGCGGTGATCAGGGCCAAGTTTGGCTTGACGCACCTTCAGCGCTTGCTCGCGCAGTGGCACCGCGTCTGCCAGGCGGCCTGACTGCACGTATGCAAACGAGAGATGGTCCGTCAACGTCAGCGTGTCGGGGTGGTCGGGGCCGAGCTTGGTTCGGCGTAGTCTTAATGTCTCCTCGAACAGGCGAATTGCCTGGTCGGGAAGGTTGTTTTCCCAGTACGCGTTGGCAAGGGTGTGCATCGACGTCAAAGTGTCGGCGTGGTCGGGGCCAAGGGCCTGCTTTCGCAGTGCCAGAGCTCGTTCGAACTGCGGCACTGCCTTTGCCGATTCGCCCAGCTTCAGATACCCGGTACCGATGGCCGTGCGAATCGAGGACTCTGCCACGGGCTGATCGGCAACGGATCTGCCGACAGTCGCCGCGGCCCTGTCCACGGCCGCATGGACCGACGCGAACGCAAGGTCTTTATCCGGGCCCTCGGGGCGCGACGTCGACAATACCTCATCTTGCAAGAATGCCTTTACGGCCCTGCCCTCGGACTCGGACTTGTTGAGCTTCGCCGCTCCCTCCCGCGCCGCCCGTTCGGCATGGACCGCGGCTTCCCGCTCGGCCATGGCCATCCGCTGGGCGCGCATGGCCTGGATCGCCATGATTGTGGTCATTGCGGCGGCGAGCAGCAGCAAACCCGCGAACGCCCCGAATGACGCCAGCACCGCCCGGTGTTTACGGGCAAGCTTTCGCAGCCGGTACGCCGCCGACGGCGGGCCCGCCTCGACCGGGTCCCCACCCAAGTGACGCTCGACGTCGCGGGCCAACGCGCTGGCCGTCTCGTACCGGCGAGTGCGATCCTTCTCGAGTGCTTTCATCACGATCCAGTCGAGATCGCCCCGGACCATCCTGGCCAACCGCGACGGCTCGGTCTGGCGTTGCGCCGAGATCGACGGCAGCGCCTCTTTCGATTCGCTCAGGCGCGTGCTCGGTTTGGGGGGCTCAAAATCGCGGATCTTGCGGAGAACGTCGAAGTATGCGGCCTCCCGCAGCCTGGATCGCTCCAGCGGGGTCGTGCCCGTGAGCAGCTCATACAAGAGAACGCCGAGTGAGTAGATGTCGCTACGGGCGTCGACATCGACCGCGCCCGTCGAAGCTTGCTCGGGGCTCATGTACTCCAGCGTGCCCACGACCGCGCCGAACTGCGTGAACATCGTCTTTTCCGTCAATCGCTGGTCGATCGCCTTGGCCACGCCGAAGTCGATCACCTTGGGCACCGGCTTGCCGTCGCAGAGCGTCACCAGCACGTTCGTGGGCTTGACGTCACGGTGGATGATCCCCTTCTGATGCGCGTGCTGGATGGCCTGGCAAACCGGAACGAACAGTTCCAGCCGCTGCCTGGGTGTGAGAAGATTGCGATCGGCATATTCCACGATCGGAACGCCCTTGACGAGCTCCATGACGAAATACGGGCGGCCGGTGTCGGTCGTTCCCGCGTCGAGCACCCTCGCAATATTCTGGTGGTCCATCAAGGCCAGCGCCTGGCGCTCGGCCTCGAACCGGGCGATGACCTGGCCGCTGTCCATTCCCGGCTTGATGATCTTGAGCGCGACCTTGCGCCGGATGGGTTTGTCCTGCTCGGCCATGTAGACGGCGCCCATGCCTCCCTCGCCGATTTTCTCGAGCAGCTTGTAGTGCCCGATCCAGGTGCCTGGCCCTTCGGCAACCGGGTGCTGCTCAGGCCTGGCTGGAGCCGTGCCGTTGGCGATCGCATCGGATACCACGGCCTTGGACTCCGGCTCGCCGGCGGGTGAGGCCATGAAGCTGCCGGCCTCGTCCAGGGCCTTGATCAACTGTTCGACGCGCTCGAGTAATCCGGGATGGCCACCGCAAGCCCGCTCGAGAAATGCAGTGCGCTCCGACGGGTCGGTCTTGTCCAGGGCCTCCAGGAAGATCGTTCGTTCGGACATGGCAAGTCCCCCCTGAGCCCGTCGTGTCGAGGACATTCCCGGCGAGGGCTCCCATGTCAATGCGACGTGCCGGACGAGATCACGCCAAAAATCTTCAAGAAAATGATTGGCGGCGGATCATTCGGGCCCGATCTCGCGGCGGAGCCACGCACGCGCGTAGCTCCAGAGGCGGTCGGCCGTCCGCGGGGAGATGCCCAGGATCTCGGCGGCCTGGACAATCGATAACCCGGCGAAATAGCGGAGCTTGACCAGCTCGGCGGCTGTCGAGTCGGCAGCGGCCAGCCGCTCGAGGGCCGCGTCGACGGCGAGCAATTCCTCTGCCGGCTGGGTCTCCGGCGCGGGGATCTCGCCGGCCTCGATCGGGACTCGGGCCAGGTCTCCACCCCTTCTGAGCCGCTTCCTGCCGCGCGCCCGCTCGACCAGGATCCGCCGCATCGCCTCGGCGGCCGCCGCGAAGAAGTGAGCGCGGCCGTCCCACTGTCGGGCAGGATCACCGCCGACCAGCCGCAGGTAGGCTTCGTGTACCAGCGCCGTCGCGTCGAGAGTCTGACCGGGCGGTTCGTGAGCCATCCTGACCGCTGCCAGCCGGCGCAGCTCGTCGTAGACCATCGGCAGGAGCTGGGAAGCCGCCTGAGGGTCGGCCGCTTTCATCGCACTGATGAGCTGCGTCACGTCGTTCATACAGTCACATTGTATCGCGGAAGGCGACTTGCCGCTCATACCGCACCTCGAGTTGTTGTGAGGATGCGACTCAGTGCGGTCTGCGAAGGTACTCGGGAAGGGAGAACGGAAGGTGCTCTAACGGAATCGTGAGTGCGAAGCACGCACCGTGTGGACCGTTTTCCTGGAGCCGTAGGTCGCCACCCAGCGCGCGGGCGAGGCGGCGGGAGAGGGCGAGACCAAGACCGACGCCCGGCGCCGACTGCGCGGCGTCCTGGGCCGACTTCGAGAACGGCCGGAAGAGTTTACGGACCACCCTCGGTTGCAAGCCGGGTCCGTGATCGCGAACGGTCACACCCAGCCAGCGCCCCGCCGGCGCGACGTCCAGGTGGATGCGGCGGTCCGGGGCGCTGCCGGCGTACTTGATCGCATTATCCACCAGGTTCGACAGGATTTGATCGACCACCGAGAGATCCACACGCACTCTCGCCTGACAATCCACCGGGCTGGCGATGAGCTCCATTCCGGCTTGCCGGGCGCGCAGCGCGAGCCGAGGGACCAGGCGGTCGAGCAGCTCCTCGGGTGCGACGACTTCGTGGCTATCGGCCGCTCGGCCGCGCTCCAGCCGGGCGAAGGCCAGGACGTTCTCGACCAGATGGCCGAGCCTGTCGGCCTCGGCTCGGAGCGTCTTCAAGTACGCCCGCTGGGAATCGGCTCCCGCGACCATCCCCTCGTCGAGCATCTCGGTGTAGAGGCGAAAGGTCGTCAGTGGGGTGCGAAGCTCGTGGGTCACGGCCGAGACGAACGTTCCCCGGCGCTCGCTCAAAGCCAGCGCGCCGCGGAGCAAGAGCGCAACTGCCGTGGCGGCGAGCGTGAGACACGCCCAGGCGATCAACATCGAGATACGGGCGGGTGACCATCGCGGCTCCGGCTCGTCGGCGATCGAGCCGGGGACCAGCCGCACCGGCAGCGAGGCCAGCATCCGTGACGGCCCCAGACCGAGCGGCGCCGCGGCCGGTTCCAGACTCGAGTGGGGCGCGAGGTCGGCGGCACTCTCCAGCAGGTCGCGGCGGATCACGTCCCAGTCGAGCCAGCACCCCTGGAAAAACGTCCCCTCGTCAACCCGCACCCGACGCGCCAGCACCAGCGTGGGGCCGATCCAGAACGCCTGAAGCGGCCCCTGGGTCACGGTCGATGAGGCCGACAGCGACAGCGGCAGCGCCTCCGCGGGAGCTGCGTTCTGCGCGAGCTTCGTGCTCCGAGAGCGCATCATGTATTCATTCGCCCTCTTATAATATGGCGACTCCGGCCAGGACGTGATCGCGGGTTTCTTGGAGTCGGAGGGCGGCGCCGGTCCCTCCACAGCCAGTGCGGCGACCAGCTCTTTGCGGCTGACGAGTCCGCCCAGCTCGTCGAGCCGGCGGGAGGCTCGCTCGATCAACTCGGGGGGAAGGTAGCGGGCCTCGGCCAGGTCGCGCATGTTGCCGGCGGGGACCTGCGGCGAGCTGAGGCGGCCGTCGGGGCCGTACTGGAAGTGGAGGCGGATCTGGGGTGACGAGAACGTCAAGAGCGGCGACGGCATGAGCACGTCGCCGCGCTGAATCTCGGCGAACATGCGGGTGAAGGTGCGCTCGGCGGGATAGAGCGGGCTGTAGGAAAAATACGGCCGGGCGCTTTCCTCCGCCATCAAAGGCACGAGCGCCGAGTCCATCCGCCAGAGCGCCAGTTGCACGTTCTCTTCGAGCGCGGCCTGGCGGCGAGCCCTGGCCTCGGCGCGTTCGAGGGCGAGCGCCGTCGTTCCCAGGCGGGCCATCGCACCCGCGGCGAGCGCGACGCAAAGGCCGAAGATCAGCCACACCGGGCCCAGGCGTTTCATGGCGGCTCTCCGGCGGCGAGCATGTAACCCTGGCCTCGGACCGTCAGCACGATTCGGGGGCTGCCGGGGTCGTCGTGGAGCTTCTCGCGGAGCCGGGCGATGTGCATGTCGATCGTCCTGGTGGTGATCCCGGCCGGGTTCAGGCCCCACACCCGAGCCAGCAGCTCGTCGCGCGAGACGGCCCGCCCGGCATGGGAGGCGAGGTAGTGGAGCAACTGCCGTTCGCGCTCCGAGAGCTCGCAGCGCCCGCCGTCGTCGAAACAGACCTCGTGGCGCTCCAGGTCGGCCTGGCCTCCCGCGAAGGCGAGTCGCAAGACGGCCGGAGGTCGCTCCGGCGCGCGCCTCAGCACGGCCTCGATCCGGGCGAGCAGCTCCTTGATGCTGAACGGCTTGACCACGTAATCGTCGGCGCCTGAGGCCAGCCCCCGCACGCGGTCGTCCTCCGCCCCCCGAGCGGTCAGAACGATCACCGGCAGCGGCGACCGCATCGCGCGGATCTCACGGAGGATCGTCAGGCCGTCGCGGCCGGGGAGGACCAGGTCCAGCAACAACAGGTCGCAGTCCGACTCGAGGGCCGCGGCAAGCCCCGCGGCCCCGTCACCTGCTTCCAAAGTGGCGTATCCGGCGAAGCTCAGTGCGTCAACCAAGCCCCGCCGGATCGCCGCGTCGTCCTCGACGACCAAGATTCGCTTGCGGGCCATGGACCTACTCGAACTTGAAGTTGTGGCGTTTGGCCTGGTCACGGATCGCCTTGACGATCGCTTTGTCCAGCGTATCCTCCTTGGCTCTCGTCCGCTTCTTCCGTTCGCCGGCCAGGTACTGCTCGCGCTCGTTGTTCAGCTTGAGGATCTTCGCCTGGATCTCGCCCCGCTGCCTGGCCGTCTCGTCCACCTTGACCTTTCGGCCCGCCTTGTCCAGCTTTCGAAGGTCGGGAGGAAGGTCGTCATCCTTGACCTCCTCGAGCTTGCACTTGCCGTTCTTGATCGCATCAACAAGGTCCCAGGCATCGTTGCAATAGAACGAATTACTCTTGGAGATCGAGCGAGTGACCAAAACACCCGGCGACGCCGCGCTCGCGTTGGCGTCCTGGGCGGATTGTCGCGTCAGGCCAACCTGACCCATCTTACCAAACGGGAGATACGTCTTGTTCAAGTCGACGCCGAGCCTGGCGATCTCGGTGTCCTGGGGGGCCGGGATCTCGACGACTTTCTGGTTCTGATCGATGCTCATGAAACGGCCGTCGGCCAGGACGGCGCCGTCTTTCCAGCCGGTCTGACTCCCCTCCGCGTTCGCTCCGCAAAAGATCGTGTTCACGACGACCCCGCGCTCGATGGCCGCGCGACACGATGCGTGGAAATCGACCGGTCCCTGCGTGAACGGCTCGTTGCCGGCGATGAAGATCGCCTTGTAGACGTCGCGCGACCGGCTCCACTCCAGCCGATTCATGGCCTCGCGAATCACCCAGCCGCAATACTCATCGCCTCCGTGCGTCTTCAAGGCAAACAGCTCTTCGGAGACGCGGTCAAGGTCGTCGGTCAGCGGGAGGATCAGGCGCACGAACCCCTCGGAGGACGGGAGCGAGGCCTTGCCGTACTCGAACAGGGCGACCTGGATGGCCGGCGGACGGCCGTCCTTCCGCGCCATCACGAATTCGTTGACGACGTTCCAGAGCTGCGTCTTGGCCTGGCCGATCAAGCCGTCCATGCTGTTGCTGGTGTCGAGCAGGATGGCGATCTGGACCGTGGGGCGAGGCGACCGTTCCGGCTCCCTGCCCTCAGCCGGGCGGAAGAGGATGATCGCCGAAAAGGCCAGGAGCCACGCGGAGACGACTGCGAAAAGTTTCATGGGATTCCCTCCAAGAGACGAGAAAACGGTCGTGAGACAACAGGATCACGGTTCGACGACAGGCGCCTTGATCAAGACCGGCTGACCGTCCACGAGCATCAGGATGTCGCCGCGAAGCGCGATGCTCCCCTGACGTCCCTCGCGTGCCAGCCTGGCCGCGAGATCGCGGAACTCCTGGGAGCCGAACGTGATGACTTTCGCGGGCCGAACGTCGGACGCGGTCGTGACGAGCCGGCTGTCCACCCAGCGGTCGTGACGCTTGTAGAAAGCCAGGTCGCAGACCTGCTGAACCGTCGCGGTCGCCACCTCGTTCATCGTCGCATCCCAGTACTTGTTGCGGGGGTTCACGCACGACAAGCTCTTCTGGTTCTGGTTGTTCAAGTCTTGATTGGCCGAGGAGAGTCCGCTCCGGGTCTGGATCGCTCGGCCGCGGAACAGGTTTTCGGCCTCGGAGAGGACCTTGTCCTTTTGCGAGAAATCGGTCCCCTCGCGTGCGAGGAAAGCGGTGTACTCGGTGAGAATGCCGAACTCGGTCGAGAGCCGCACGATCTCGTCCACAAGCTCGCGGGTCGCCGGGTTGGAGCTACCCTTGGCCTCGAGAGAGACGACGCCCGGTGCACCCCCCTGTTCGCGGATCGCATCCACGAGCAGGCCGATCTTGCGGCTCGCCCAGAGCCGGGGGACAAAGCCGTTGCGCGTGGTCGCCTGGTCGAGCGACAGGCGGAACTGGAACACGCGCGGGGTGCCTCGGTAGTTGCCCCGGAGCGAGAACTCGAGCGGCTCCCCGCCGGTGTACTGGCCGAGCAGGACGATCTGGTCGCCCTCGAAAACGTCGGGAATCCGGGCCGGGATCAGCTCCCGGGCGCGCCGCCGCGCCGTCGTCTCGCCGATGGCGAGTACGGGATCGGCAAGCACGGGGCCTCGAAGACGCTGGAAGACGGCGGCGACTTTCACCTCGACGTCCTCGCCGGGGAGGATGAACGCGGTGGTCGCCCGGCTCTCGTAGGCAACCTTCTCCAGGAGCGGTGTGTTGACATCGACGCCGACGCCGAAGGTGAAGATCCGTCGCCCGTGCGGGTTGCCCTTCTTGGCCAGCTCGCGGATCGCCGCTTCCGAAGTCTGCCCGACGGTCGGCAGCCCGTCGGTCATGAACAGGACGATCGGCAGGGTCCCCAGGGTGGGCGGCTGCCGGAGGGCCTCGAGGAGGGCGTCGTGGATGTTGGTCCCGCCCCGCGCGGTCATCCCTTCGAGGAACGCGGTGGCGTCCTTGATCGTCGCGCGCGACTTGCGGACCGGCCGGTCCGCGAGCGGCTCGACGCCCTCGTTGTAGAGGATGATGTTGAACGCCTCGCCGTCGTCGAGACCGGCCAAGACCTGCAGGGCCGCCTCGCGGACCTGCGCGAGCTTTTCACCGCGCATGCTGCCGGAGCGGTCGATGACCAGCGTCACCTCGCGCCTGAGGCCCGCCGAATCCGCCTTGCCCGGCCGGGACGGCAAGCCGGCCAGGAGCAGGAAGTAGCCCCCGCCGACCTTGGGGTCAGGGTAAGCGAACAGCGAGGCCGAGACATCGGCGCGCTCGCGGAGGAACGAAAGCTGGAACGGACCGGGCTGGTTCCCGGCGCCCTGGGCGAGCTCGACGGCCGCCACGCCCGGCTTCGGACGCGCGGTCCGAAGCTGGTGGCTCGGCGAGTAGATCGCGGCGATCGGTGTTGCCGACGTGATCTTGACGGCGATCTTCCAGGGAACGGTGTATTCGACCGACTCGCTCCGTGGCAGGACGTAATCGACCCGGTCGCCGGTCGCCGTCAGGAGATGCTCGTAAGTCAGCCGGACCGCCTGCGTCCCTCCCGGCTCGACCGGGAAGACACTGGAACGGACCAGGTTGAACCCGGCGAACTCCAACAGGGCGGGGTCGCGGGCCTGGGCGACGATGCGGTCATAGGTCTGCCGGCCCTCGTCGCGAGGCAGCAGTCGCGCGCTTGGCTCCGCGCCGGGACCCTGGAATGAGAACCCCCGGACGACTGCGCCGTCGG
The DNA here is from genome assembly GCA_044450785.1 of Isosphaerales bacterium. Taxonomy (GTDB): domain Bacteria; phylum Planctomycetota; class Planctomycetia; order Isosphaerales; family Isosphaeraceae; genus JBIOJM01. Next base: position 35,368 of record JBIOJM010000014.1, on the reverse strand, counting down.
GGACAGGGACGAGCAGCTCGGCCTCCTGTCGGGCGCCGCCGGGGTTGCGGAGCCGGATCTCCATCATCGTGGTCGCAATCTGGTCGCGGATGACCACCCCCACGGTCACGCCCGTGAGCTGCAAGGCGGGCGACCGCCCCAGGGCGTACGACCGCGCCTGCGGGACGACCACGTTCGCCGACCACGGTCCCCCGTGGGTAGTCTGTGCGTGGGCGATCCCTCCCAGCGAGGGGACTGCCAGCAATAACATGGGAAGCCACCGACCGTTCATGACGCTTGCCCTCCAGTAACCGGCTCGAACCTTGGCTCCGACAACGTTATGATACGGTCGCGGAGGGTGAATGATTGTCACAGCTCTGTAACAAGTGGAAGGAATCTCATGAAGCGACCCCGCGTCCCGATCGCCGGGTTGATGGCTGCCGTGGCTGCGGTCGCCGTCAATCTCTCGGTCATGCGGTCGTTCGCGACCACACCCAATTCCCTTCCGCACTTCTTCTTTGCCTGCGGCGTCCTGCCGATCGCAAGCATTCTGATCCTCGTCGCCCTGTTCTCGGCCCCGAACCTGCTGCGGGGGGGCTGGCTCTCCCCATTCGTCATCGGTTTCGAGGCATCGGGTTGGGCGGCGGTCTTCGCGTTCATCACCTACTGTTCCATCGCCACATCCGCGGTCATCGGCCATGCTGGCGCGATCGCCGCACCGATCAGACCCTTCATCAGTCCTTACGTCGATCATTCGCCGAGTCTGGCCGCGGCATGCGTTGAGCTAGGGTTCGCGACAATCTTGTTCTCGCTGCCGCAGTTGCTCCTCGCCCTGCTCGGCGGATGGCTGGCCCGCAAGTCGGGGCTCACGGTCCGATTCGAGCATCGGCGCAATTGAGCGATCATCGTTTTCGCGACGTAGTAGAATCTCTTGACTTGTCCGAGATCCGCTGAAAGGAGATGCGATGACGACCCCAAACCCGAGGAGATGCGCAATGCCCTTCCGACACCATGGTTTCGCCCTGGCCTTCGCCCTGCTCGTCCCACATGCTGGCGCATTCGCCCAGCCCGAGAAGGATGACCCGTCGATCATGCAGACGCCGTTGAGCGGCCCGGAATTCCTCACCGTCACCCGGGTCGACCCCGACGGGACGATCCTGATGGGGCCCTCAGACGCGGTCCCGCCCCAGTTCCGGGACAACCTGGGCTCATTTTTCGCCGAGGGGCTTTACTTGCTCGTGACCAACGATTCAAAGCCGGCCGGCGAGCGCCGCGTGCTCCGCGTGCAGGTCACCGACGTCGCCGCCGGGTCGGTCTTCACCCTGAAGACCGGCCCCCAGGCCGCCGCGCGGCTGCGGATCAAGGATTCGGCCAGGCTCGTCCGGCCGATGCCGGCGACGACCGCCCGGCTCCGCGCGCTGCCGGACGAGATCCCGCTCCCGGGCGAGCCGGCGAACGCGAACGCGAAGCCGGACGACGCCCGCGAGAACGCAGCCAGCGCCCGGTCGATCAACAATCTCAAGCAGATGATGCTGGCGATGCACAACTTCCACGCGGCGTACAACAAGCTCCCCCCCGCCGTGATCTACGGGCCCGACGGCAAGCCCTGGCACTCCTGGCGCGTCCTGATCCTCCCGTACCTCGAGAGCGCGGATCTCTACAACGCCTACGACTTCAGCCAGCCCTGGGACTCGCCCAAGAACAAGCCGCTCATCGACAAGATGCCGGCCGTCTACCGAGACCCGATCCATGGCGACAACAAGGACCCCTACACGCACTACGCCGCGCTCGTCGGCCCTGGGGCGATCTTCCGGCCCGACGGGGTGAAGCAGACCGACCCCAAGGAGCCGCCGGTCGGCAAGGGTGGCCTGGGCTTCGAGAGCGTCACCGACGGCACCTCGAACACCGTGATGATCAGCTCGGTCGAGCCCGGTCGGAAGATCCCCTGGACCAAGCCCGAGGACATCGACGTCGGCCCGGCCTTCAAGGGCTTCGGCCAGCCCGGAGGGATCGCCGCTCCGTACACATTCCACGGCCCCGGGGGCGGCAAGGCCGCGCCCTTTGGCTTCGCCGACGGCAGCGTCCGCATGATCGGCGCGTCGGTCAACCCGCGCGTGCTGGCGGCGCTCATGACCTGCGGGGGCGGAGAGGTCATCTCCAGTGACGCCTTCCCCAGCGACTCAACGCCGCCCGTCTCGCGGGTCAGAACGCTGAAGATCCGCCTGAGCGGCGGCAAGGCCACCGCGACGATCGAGTGAGCCGATGAAAAAGTCCTTAGACCCCAGGAGGTGCGCGATGCCCTTCCGACGCCGTGGTTTCGCTCTGGCCTTCGCCTTGCTCGTAGCACCTGCTGGCGCATTCGCCCAGCTCCCGAACGATGACCCATCGATCTTGCAGGCCCCTTTGAACGAGCCGGTCGTCCTTACCGTCACACGGGTCGACCCCGACGGGACAATCCTGCTGGGACCCTCCGAGACGGTCCAGCCCCACTTGCGGAACCTGCTGGGCTCATTTTTCGCCGAGGGTTTTTACCTGCTCGTGACCAATGATGCGCAGCCGGCCGGCAAGTGCCGGGTGCTCCGCGTGCAGGTCACCGACATTGCCGCCGGGCCGGTCTTCACCATGAAGACCGGGCCCCAGGCCGCCGCCCGGCTGCGGATCAAGGATTCGGCCAGGCTCGTCCGGCCGATCTCGGCAACGACCGCCCGGCTCCGCGCGCTGCCGGACGAGGTCCCGCTCCCGGGCGAGCCGGCCGACGCGAATCCGGCCGACGCCCGCGAGAACGCGGCTCGCGCCCGGTCGATCAACAACCTCAAGCAGATCGGCCTGGCAATCTTCAACTTCTCCTCGACCTACAACCAGTTCCCCCCCGCCGTCATCTACGGGCCCGACCGCAAGCCCTGGCACTCCTGGCGCGTCCTGATCCTCCCCTACCTCGAGAGCGCGGACGTCTACAACGCCTACGACTTCAGCCAGCCCTGGGACTCGCCCAAGAACAAGGCGCTCATCGACAGGATGCCGGCTGTCTACCGCGACCCGATCCACGGCGACGCGAAGGAGCCCTACACGCACTACGCCGCGCTCGTCGGCCCCGGCGCGATCTTCCGGCCCGACGGCGCGAAGCAGACCGACCCCAAGAAGCCGCGGTTCGGCGAGGGGGGCGTGGAGATCCGCAGCATCACCGACGGCATCTCGAACACCGTGATGATCAGCTCGGTCGAGCCCGGGCGGAAGATTCCCTGGACCAAGCCCGAGGACATCGACGTCGGCCCCGCTTTCAAGGGCTTCGGCCAGCCCGGAGGGATCGCCGCCCCATACACGTTCCACGGCCGTGGGGGCGGCAAGGCCGCGCCCTTCGCGTTCGGCGACGGCAGCGTCCGGATGATCGGTGCGTCGGTCAACCCGCGCACGCTCCAGGCGCTCATCACCTGCGCGGGCGATGAGCTCATACCGGCCTACCCCCACGAATACGCGCCGCCCGCCTTGCGGGTCAGAACGCTGAAGATCCGCCTCGATGGCGGCAAGGCCACCGCGGCGATCGAGTGACCCGATGAAAAAGTCTTGTCACAGGAAAGAGACGAAGGCACCCCAAACCCAGAGGAGATGCGCGATGCCCTCCCGACATCATGGTTTCGCCGTGGCTTTCGCCTTGCTCGTCGCGCATTCAGGCGCATTCGCCCAGCCCCCGAAGGTTGACCTGTCGGTCTTGCAGACTCCGCTGCGCGGCCCGGACGTCCTCGCCGTCACGCGGGTCGACCCCGACGGGACGATCATGGTGGGACCCTCCGAGACGGTCCCGCCCGGGTTTCTTGACAACCTGGGCTCATATTTCGATGTAGCCGAGGGGCTTTACCTGCTCGTGACCAACGATTCAAAGCCGGTCGACAAGTGCCGCGTGCTTCGCGTGCAGGTCACCGACGTCGCCGCCGGGCCGGTCTTCACCCTGAAGACCGGGCCCCAGGCCGCCGCGCGGGTGCGGATCAAGGATTCGGCCAGACTCCTCCGGCCGATCTCGGCGACGACCGCCCGGCTCCGCGCGCTGCCGGACGAGATCCCGCTCCTAGGCGAGCCTGCCGACGCGAACCCGGTTGACGCCCGCGAGATCGCGGCTCGCGCCCGGTCGATCAACAACCTCAAGCAGATCGTCCTGGCGATGCACAACTTCGTCTCGACGTACCGCGAGTTCCCCCCCGCCGTCATCTACGGGCCCGACGGCAAGCCCTGGCACTCCTGGCGCGTCCTGATCCTCCCCTTCCTCGACAGCGTGGACGTCTACAACGCCTACGACTTCAGCCAGCCCTGGGACTCGCCCAAGAACAAGGCGCTCATCGACAAGAGGCCGGCCGTCTACCGCGACCCGATCCACCGCGACACGAAGGAGACCTACACGCACTACGCCGCCCTCGTCGGCCCCGGCGCGATCTTCCGACCCGAGGGGGCGAAGCAGACCGACCCGAAGAAGCCGCCGCTCGGCAAGGGGGGCCTGGACATCAACAGAATCACCGACGGCACCTCGAACACTGTGATGATCAGCTCGGTCGAGCCCGGACGGAAGATCCCCTGGACCAAGCCCGAGGACATCGACGTCGGCCCCGCTTTCAAGGGCTTCGGCCAGCCTGGAGGGATCGCCGCCCCATACACGTTCCACGGCCGTGGGGGCGGCAAGGCCGCGCCCTTCGCGTTCGCCGACGGCAGCGCCCGCATGATCGGCGTGTCGGTCAACCCGCGCGTGCTCGAGGCGATCATCACCTGCGACGGCAATGAGATCATCTCCAGTGACTCCTACCCCACGGAACCCGGGACGTTCATCTCGCACGGTAGAACGTTGAAGATCCGCCTCGACGGCGGCAAGGCCACCGCGGCGATCGAGTGACCGAGGTGGTGGACGACGTGAAGACGCCTGTTGGTCATCTGCCGACAGTTGGAGAGAAGCTGCCATGACGACCCATCGCGAGGAGTTGCTCCATGCTCTTGCTGTCCTGAGCGACGAGAACTCGGAGCTGAGACTCGGGCAATTGGTGAAGAACCTCGCGACAGTGGCCCGAGGGACGCAGGTCGAGGCGATCTGGGATTGCGAGGATGAGGAACTGCTGGCTACCGCCAACCGCTTTGTTGAGCACGATACGGCTCGCAAGGCCTCCCGGGCCTGACCGAGCTCATACTTCACTATACTCAACTCGGATACTTGCCCTTGGGTCCGGGTTTCTGGCGCCTCAAGATCCGGCCCAGGTTCTGTTCCAGGGATTCCAAGAAGGCCGCGTCACCCAAAGGGCGGCCGGTGTGCTCGACGCGGCTGCGGTGCAAGCCCGCGCCTCGGCTGCCCGCGAAAGAGCCGAGGGCGCTTTTGCCCCACTCGCGATTCGCCCCGTTCAAGTTGACAGATTAACTTGCCTGACGGATGATTCGAGGTAGGCTGGACAGACTTGACAAGGAACCCAACCATGAGCGAACTCTTAACCTTCGACGAGATCAAGGCCCGATTTCCTTCGGAGTGGGTTCTCATCGGAGATCCACAAACCGACGACTCGCTGGAAATCCTCGCTGGAGAGGTGTTGTTCCATAGCCTCGACCGAGACGAGGTGGATCGGAGACTCCTGGAATTGCGCCCATCTCGGTTCGCGCTGCGATACTTGGGAACCATGCCCGACAACATGGCGCTCATCCTATGAGTTTCCCATTCGACCCGAACCGTGGGCCAATCACCGATCGCGGCGAGGTGTCCGGACCACTGGGCCGGGCCAACTTGCTCGTTGTGCTCGATACCGGCGCAACGAACAGCCTGATTCGCAGTGCCATTCTGACCAGCCTCGGGTACGATCCCGATGCATCGACCGACCGTGTTCAGGTGGCTATGGGAAATGGAATTGAGCTGGTTCCGCGCGTCGTTGTAACTCGTTTGACGGCTTTGGGGACACATCGGATCGGGATTTCGGTCCTCTCACACCCGATCCCTGCCGATGCCGGTGTTGATGGACTCCTCGGTTTGGACTTCTTCCGCGGTGAGATTTTGACTTTGGACTTCCGCGGCGGCCTGATTTCCCTGAACTGACCGCGGCAGGCGTGCCGGTTGCACGCTGGCTCTGGGCCGCGATCCGGTCAGTCTTTGGTCGGCTCGTCAACTCACGGCCAGCCGGATGGCGCCGCGAGCTGTGGCGCGGAACCTCGGCGTTTCGCCAGGCGCTTTTCACGTATCTGACGAAGCGTTCCCAACTTTACTGATCGTGAGGGCCGATCTTGGGGCTGGGCTTCATTCACCTGGGGTTCCTGGCGGCCGGGGCGGCGGTGGCCGTGCCGATCGTGATCCACCTGCTGTTCCGTCAGCGGGCGCGGCGCGTCGAGCTCGGCACACTGCAGTTCCTGCGTGTGGCACTCCGCGATCACGCCCATCGCCGGAAGATCCGGCGCTGGATCCTGCTGGCCCTGAGGTCGGCCGGCGTGCTCTTGCTGGCCCTCCTGTTCGCACGACCGTACTGGAACGCTCGCGGAGAGCTAGGTCGCGAGCGCGAGGTCGTCCTCTTGATCGACCGCTCCGCAAGCATGGCCGCGGGCGGCCCGGGAGCCTCACCGTTCGACAAGGCAGAGCGCCAGGCGGGCGAGGTCCTCCAGGACATGCCGGCCGGCGCGGCGGTCCACCTGGCTTACTTCGATGCCGGCGGAGTCGCACCCGCTCGGGCAGCACGGATCGACCCCGCCGCGGTCCCAAACCTCTCAGGCACCGATTACACGCAGGCGCTCGGCTGGGCGCGGGACATCGTCGTCGGATCGCGGCGGCTCAACCGGCAGGTATTCCTGTGGACAGACCTGCAGCGCTGTGGCCTGGGCTCCCCCAGCGGAGAACGCTTTCCGCCGGGCGCGGACGTCGAAATCATCGACGTGGGCCGTTCCCTGACCAGGAACCTGGCTGTCGAGGAAGTCCAGGCCGAGCGGACCGACCTCCAGGATGGGAAGCCGGTGGTGGTCGCGGCCCGCGTCTTCAATGCCGGGCTTTTCCCGGCGCGGGACGTCCGCGTGAAGCTGTCGCTGGAAGGGATGCCCGCGATCGAGCAGACGCTCACCGTCGAAGGTCATGCGCGGCGACTCGTGCGGTTTGAAGTGCCGATCCGCGAGCCGGGCCTGTATCACGGGTACGTCGAGGCCGCCGCGGAAGACGACCTGCCGTTCGACAACCGACGCTGGCTCGCCTTCGAGGCGCGCCCAACCGAGCGCGTCCTGCTGGTCGATGGCGAGCCGGGCACCTCGGTCTTCGGTAACGAGACGTACTACCTCGAGACAGCCCTGCGACTCGCGCTGCCGGGTCACGATCCAAACGCATCCGCGACTCCGTACGTGCCGGAGCACCTTGCCTGGAACGGCCGGTCCGGCTCCCTTCCCGGCCTGGGTCGCTTCCGCATCGTCGCCCTTTGCAACGTCCCGGACCTCGCGCCGGCGGACGCCGGCGCCCTCGAGGGTTTCGTCACCGGGGGCGGGACCTTGATCATCTTCACCGGCGACCGGGTCAAGCCGGGGGCGTATGCAGCCCTCCAAGAGGCCAACGTCATGCCCGGGCGGCTGGGGGAGCCGGCGGAGGACGGGCCCTACCGCTTCGCCGGCTGGGAGAAGGATCACCCGGTCCTCGCTCCGTTCACGGACCCGCTGCACGGCGACCTGCGGACCCTGCGATTTCGGAGGATCACCCGGGTCGCGCCCGACCCGCTGGCCCGCGTGCTCGCGACCGCGCAGGGGGGCTCGCCCCTCCTGGTGGAAAGGTCGCATGGTGCAGGCAAATGCCTGCTGTTCGCGTTTCCGGCCGACAACGCATGGGGAGAGTGGGCGATCCATCGCCTGTACCTTCCACTGGTCCATCAACTGGTCGGCTACGCGACCGGCCGGCTGCCCGAGACAGGCCCCGTGAAATTCGCCCGCGCCGGCCAAGGGCCGAATCAGGCACCCGGAGTCGCCATCGATAACGGGCATGCCCTGGTCCGCAACGTTGATCCCGCCGAATCCGAGATTGAGCGGACCACCGTGGCGACCCTTCGCGAAGTCTACCGGCTGCCCGAGGCGAACGATAATAAACCACGCGCGCAGCAGGCGACGGCGACCTTGGCAGCCGGCGAGGAACGGCCGGATGAGCTGTGGCGATCGATCGCGTGGGGACTCTTGATCGTGCTGGTCGCGGAAACGTTTGTCGCCAACCGGACGTATGCATGATAATGGAGAACTCGTGCCGCAGGCGCCCTTGGCGAATCGGGAGGAGCAGTTGCGATGAACGGGATGACACCTGACCTCGAAGTGCCGGCTCTCTCCGCCGAGATTCCCGGCGTGCTCGGCAAGCTGGAGGCAACACGGCGAGAGCTCAAGGTATTCCACATTTGGCTCGGACTGGCCTCCCTTGTGCTGTGGGAGCTGACCCTGGCGGCCGCGCTCATCCTGGCTGACTGGCTCTGGGTCCTGCCGTCCGTCGTGCGCGGGCTGGGGCTGCTCGCAATGGTGGCGGTGGCGGTGATCCTGCATTTGCGGGCCCATCGCCGGTACAGTCGCGACCAGGCCGCGGCCGATGCGGAGGCGCATTTTCCCGAGCTGGGTCAGCGGCTCCGGACGGTGGTCGATTATGCCGAGCCGGGTGGGGAATCCGTCCCCGCCTCGCCTGGGCTGCTCAGGGCCCTGGGACGCGACACCGACCATCGAACCGCCGGGCTCGACTTTCGAAAGCTCATCCCCTGGACAACATTCGGGCGCCGCGCGGTCGTCTTGTTCTTCGCTGCTTCGTTCGGCATCGTCGCCCTCTTCCTCAGCCCTGGCCTCCGAACGGCCGCCTTGAGGATGCTACTCCTCCCCGTGCATTACACGACGCTCGACGTCAAGCCGGGCGACTTGACCCTCAAGGCCGGCGACGAGCTCAAGCTCAACGTGACCCTGAGTGGCCGGCCGGTCTCCTCGGCTCATTGGTTCTACCGGGAGAAGAAGAGCGGCCGGGGGTGGATCTCAGCTTCGCTGGCTCCCACCCGATCCCCCTTGGCCGCCCCATCGCAAGGGAGGGAAAGGGATCGGCCGCTCGTCGGCCTGCTGACCTCGAGCCTGAAGGACTGCCAGACCGACCTCGACTATCGTGTGGTCGCCGGCGAGCTCGAGAGCCCAGTCTTTCACGTCAAGGTCGTCCACCCCTTGTTCTTGAAAGGCGTGGAGGCGGCCATCACGCCCCCTGCCTACACCCGTCGCCCTCCGGAGGTCGTCAAGGGGGGGAACTTCAAAGTCATCGAGGGCTCGCGCGTGGAGCTCACGATCAAGCTCGACCACGCTCCGAAGAGCGCCGCGCTCGTGCTGGGATCGACCGGGGGGGAACCCTCCCCGGAAATGGTTCCACTGAACATCGACGGCGTGAAGCTGACCGGGCTGTTGCCTCCGATCACCAAGGAAATGTCCTACCAGATCGATGCGGTCGATGAGGACGGCATGAAGCTCGAAGCGGATTCATTCCGGATCAAGGTCGCTCTTGATGAGAAGCCCACCATCCAGTTCATCCAGCCGGATGAGTCGCTGGGCGTGACTCCCGTCACCGAGGTCCCGATCCAGGTCGAGGCGGGCGACGACTTCGGCGTGAGCCGGCTGGGAATCACCTACAAGGTCGGTGATGGGCCCGAGGAGACGCTCCACCTCGCGGACTACAAGGATCTGCCCGTCACGGCCGAGGCGCTTGCCACGCTCTACCTGGAGAAGCACCAGATCGACTACAGGGACGGGATCAGCTACTACGCGTTCGTCCTGGACAATTATCCGCCCGAGCCGCACCGGGTCGTTTCCGAGCTACGATTCATCGACATCCTCCCCTACAAGCAAGTGTACAAGCTCGTCGAGGGAGAAGGCTCGAGCAGCAGTTCGTTGAGCCTGGAAGAGCTGATCGCTCGCCAGCGTGTGAATCTGAATCGCACGTTCGTCCTCGAGCGGGATCGATCAATCGATGCCGCGGCCGCCATGCGGCTGGCGACGTTCGAGGAGGAGCTTGCCACCGCGACGGCCGAGTTTTCCGAGGGATTGAAAGCGAACGGCAGGCAGGTCACTGCTCTGGACGACGCCGTCAGTGCAATGCGGTCGGCGATACTCTCCCTGGATGCGAAGCAGCTTCCCTCCGCCCGGTCGCACGAGGAGACGGCCCTCAAGTCGCTGATCAGCGCCCGCCAAAACCTTCGGCAGCTTCTGAACCAGAGCAGCTCGAGGCAGGCGAGTGAGTGCCGCAAGTTCGACCGGCAGCAAGTCCAGAAGATCCGCCGGCCTCCCCCGGACAAGAGCAAGGAGGAGCTTGCACGCCTGGAGGAAGACCTGGACGAGCTGGCCGAGCGCGAGCAAGACTTCTCCGAGGAGATCGAGGCCCGGGGCGGCGGTGGGCCGGAGCTCGAGCCGCCCCCGCGGAATGAAGCACAAGCCAAGAGTTCCCAGAAACCGTCTTCCGAGTCCCCGAAGAAGGGCCCGGGCCCTGCCTCGGGAAAAAGCGCGAGCCAGGCCCCGCGGCCTCGGCCCAACCCTGTCCAGGAGCAGCAACAGGCGGCCGAGGAAGCCGAGCGGCTCCGCCGGCTTGCGCAAAAGGACAAGGCCCTGACCGACCTCGCCAACCGCCGGCTGGAAGCCGCGGCCAAGCTGGTTCAAGAATCGAGCCGGGCGATCGAGGCCGGTCAATCGGCCGAGGCGGCCGAAAAAGCCCGCGACGCCGCCCGCAAGCTCGAGGCGGCGGCTCGTCAGGTCGGAGCCTTGAAGGCGCCAGAATTGGCGGACGGTCTGGCGCGGGTGCGGGACATTGCCCAGGCGATCGCCAAGTCCGAGCGAGAGCTGGGCAAGTCCCTCGAGCCCGGACCCGAGTCGAAGGAGGCCGGCACAGGCGCCCGGACCGTTCTCGCCGGCCGGCAGCGCGAGCTGGCGGACGACGTGGCCGCGCTGGCGGACGTGCTCGAGCGGCTTCGGTCCGGGGCGGCCCTGGAGCACCGCGAGCTGGCACAGACCATCGACCGGGCCGCCCGGCGAAACCCGCCCGGCGAAGTCGAAGACTCGATGCGCCGAAATGCCGAGGCGATCGGGTCGGGCCGGACCGCCCAGGCGGCCCGCGACGCCGATGACGCCGCCCTTCGGCTCGACGCCCTCGCCCAGGACCTCGAAATAGCCCGGCGGGCCGCGGTTCAGCCCGAGCTCGAACGCCTGCTGGCCGCCGAAAAACAGGCTGCTCTTCTGCTGGAACGGCTCCGCTCGGCGCAACAACCCTCGCATCGGGCCGAAGCCCAAAAGGGCATGGCGGAGCTCGCCGAAGTCGTCGACAAGCTCGCGCCCGGCGAAGGACCGCTGCGGCAAGCTGTCGACAAGCTCCGGAGCGCGATCCAGTCCAGCCATACGGGCGTCTTGCCCCGTGTCGACGAGAGCGAGCAAGGGCCCGGCGGCTTTCGCCTCCCTTCCGTCGGATCCAACGACGGCGTGGCCACCGTGATCCTCGCCCTCCAGGCGAAGATCCAGGAAATCATTCTCGACAACGCGCTCGCGGATCGCGATGGTCCCGTACCTCCGCGATACAAGGAGCTGGTGGAGGATTATTATCGAGTCCTTTCCCAAGACCTGCGCTGAAGGATAAGTCGATGGTCTGGTCACATCCCCATGACGGCCAGTTCTATCTTGTGCTCGCCGTGGGTCTCGCGGGCTTGCTGGTCCTGGCGTTCCGGTTTGCCGCGTCAACAAGTGCCCGAAGCCATGCCCTGCTGGCGCTTCGGGCCACGGCCCTGGGCGTGCTTGTCGTGATCTTGCTCAACCCGACGCGAGTCAAGCACGTGAAACACACCGGCCCGGTGCCGACTGCGCTGTTCCTGCTCGACCGATCCCGGAGCATGAGCCTGGAATCGCCGACTACCCGGTCACAGGCTGCGGAGCGGATCATCCGCCGCGCGGAGGGTTTGGTGCCGGCCGATCGACGGCCGGCGATCCAGAAGTACGGCTTCGGCAGCCAACTGTCCGCAATCTCCGAGCGGGAGGAGGGCCGCCGTCCCGAGGCCGATCGAACACGGCTGGGCTGGGCGCTGGAGCAGCTCCCCGCGCGGTTTGGAGACGCGTTGCCGTTCGGCGTGTTCGTCTTCTCCGACGGCCGGTCGACGGAACCGGAGGCGCAGGGCGCGACGGCGCGGGCCTATCGCGAGCTGGGGGTGCCGATTCACGTCGTCCCGCTGGGCGACGAGCGGATCTCCGGCGACGTCGCCGTCCAGGACATCGACGCGCCCCGAGAGGCCCGACCGGGGACGCGCGTGCCGGTCCGGGTGACCCTGCGCAGCCGTGGTTACGACGGTGAGCGCACCGAGCTGCGGATCCGGCGGGAGACCGGCAGGCAGGGGGATGTGCTGGCGACTCTACCCGTCACCCTCTCCGGCGGTGAGCAAGCGCACGAGCTCGTGATCGACACGGATCAGGCCAAGGGCCCGCTGGCGGTCGAGGTGCAAGCGCTCCCCCACGAGGCTATCGCCGCGAACAATGTCGTTCCGTTCCAGATCAACGCCCGCCGGACGAAGCTCCGCGTCATCTACATGGAAGGGAGCCCGCTCCCCGAGTACCGCTACATCCATGAGGCCCTGGAAGAAGACCCCAACATCACGTGCATCTCGATGGGCGTGGATAACATGCATGCCCGTTATCCCAGGCTGTACCGTTTCTTGGATCACCGGCGCGGTTACCCCGCTACCCGGGAAGAGCTGCTGAACTATGACGTGGTCATCTGCAGCGACATCGCGCTCGGGGCGTTTTCCCGCGAGCAACTCGCGTGGACTGTCGAGCTGGTCAGCAAAGGCGGTGGTGGGTTCGTCATGATCGGCGGCAACGCCAGTTTCAGCGCAGGCGGGTGGGACCAGACGGTCTGGGACGGCCTGATCCCCGTCGACATGACCGGGCACGGCGGTGGCGATTCGGAATTCTCCGTCAGCCCGTTCAAGGTGAACATCCCCCCGGAAACCATCGACCATCCGATCTGGAGGATTGTGGACGACCCCGAGCGCAATCGCGAGGTCCTGGCGCGGTTGCCGATGTTCACCGGCACGAACCTCGTCGACCGGCTCAAGCCGGCCGCCACCCTGCTGGGGATCTCGGATCGAACCCTGCAAGGGGCCGACGTCGTGAGAGCGGAGCTCGCGGGGAGGCCGATTCCGCCCCAGAGGCCGGGTTCGCTGCGCCCGGACGGCAGTCCAGCCGGCCACGCTTCCCCGGTGATCTTCGCGTGCCAGCCCTTCGGGCGCGGTCGGACGTTCTCGATGTCGACCGACTCGACGTGGGCCTGGGGGACCGAATTCGAGAGGGCCTGGGGCGAAGAGGATAACCGCTACTTCCGCAAGTTCTGGCGGAACGTGGTCTACTGGCTCGCCGAGAATAGCGGCGGCTCCAATCGACGGCTGCGGGTCGAGACCGACAAGGTCTTCTACCGCCCGGGCCAGCCGATCGACGTCACTGTCCGGGCGTACGACGAGAAGCTGGCGGAAACCGACGCTTACCGGGTCGTCGCCCGCCTGCGTGGTCCGAGCGAAAGCGCGTCGCCGCCGTTCGACGAGACGGCGACAAGCCTCGTCCCCCAGCTCGGAGACCCCGCCTATCGAGGCAAGCTGACAACTCCGCCGGCGGGCGAGATCCTCGAAAGCCCGGGCTCGACGGTCCATCCGCTCGTGCTCGACGTGGCCGTGTTCGACGGCGACCAGGTGGCGGCCCAGTCCAGCAGCGAGCTCCAGGTCATCGACGATCCCGTCGAGTTCCGGGACCCTCGTCCCGACCCCGCCCGGCTCAAGGAGCTCGCCCAGGCCACGGCCGGACGCGTGATCGAAACCCCCGCCGAGCTGGCGACGCTGCTCGCCGGGCATCCCGAGGCGACCCAGAGCGAGGTCGTCACGCGGTCGCCGCTCTGGGACAGCCCCCTGCTCTGGCTGCTTTTGCTGGGATTGCTCTCCAGTGAATGGATCCTCCGCCGGCTCAAGGGACTGGCATGACGAAGCGATTCGCGGCGAAAATGCGGGACAGCAAGCAGGATCCTCTCGGAGAAGGAGGTCGACCATGCGTGCGTACGCCGTGACCGCAGCCGTGCTGGGACTGTCAATCCTTCTGGTCGGCTGGCGGCCGATTCCGGCTCAGGAGCCCGCTCCAGCGGAGTCTTCCAAGGCGCCGGCACCGAAATTGAACGACGGCAACGAGGCGATCAGGTCGGCGGTCAGTCAGCTCGTCGAGCAGCTCCGGCGACATCCCGCGCAGCCCTCCAAGGCGGCCGATCGGGTCGCGGGACTGTACATGATCGATGTCAGTACGGGCGAGGTGACGCTCATCGCGGATCCGCCGGACCCCAGCATCACGTTCTGCGGTTCGCCCACGTGGTCGAACGACGGCAAGCGGATCCTGTTCGACGCCATGCGAACGACCCAGGTTCAACTGTCGCGTCTGAAAGCGATCGAGCTGGTTGAAGGACAGTTGACGGTGACGGATCTCGGCGTCGGCAATTGCCCGACCTTTGCGCCGGCTGGCGACCGGATCGCGTTCCTCCTCAATCACGGCGGCGTGCCCGGTGCCGAGGCGGGCGTATGGTTGATGCAGACCGACGGCTCGCAACGACGTCTACTGGGCTCGTACGGGAGACCCAAATGGTCGCCGGGCAGCCGCCAGTTCATGCTCATCGATTTTGCCATCCCCGCCAATGTGACCCTGATGGACGTCCGACCGGAGAGGGGTGGCCCCCTCCACATACCCGACCTGCAAATCTACTCGACACCGAACTGGGCGAGCGATGGGACGATCGTCGCCGCCGTTGGCTCCGACTTCGGCGACACCATCGCCCTCATCGACGTGACCGACCCGGCACAAGGGAAAGTCAAGGAGGTCCTCTGGAAGATGAACTTCAAAGGCAAGGGACTCGACGTCCAGCCGTATTATCCGGCTTACCTGGCCAGCACTCGTCGTTGTGTCTTCATCGGCAAAGGAAAGGAGGGGATGGCGCTCTATTCGTTTCAACGGGGTCAGGCCGATTCGCCGAAACGGTTGGAGCCGGAGGGATACGACTCACTGATGCAGGATGTGGCTTTGTCGCCGGATGGGCGGTACGCTCTCTTCTCCAGCAATCGGAGCGGCCCGCGGCAGCGCGGATCCGCACCCGCCGCCGGCGCCTCCGGACCCAAGCATGGCGCTGACAGAAAAAAAGGAGCGAATTGACATGAACGCATGGCGAGGGCTGGTCGGCCTGTTCGCAGTCGCGATCCTGGGAATCGGGGAAAGGCAGACGCTCGGCCAGGACTTGAAGCCGGTTGAATTCGTCAAGCCGGCGCCCAACACGGCGGATGAGCCGCTGGCGAAGGATTTTTCACTGGCCCGAACGGCCGCGTTTCTCGACGCGGGATCGTTGTGGTGGACGCGGGAAAAAAAATGCGGCACGTGCCACACCAACTTCCCCTATCTGATGGCCCGGCCCTTGTTGAAGGAAATGCCCCTGGCCGGTCACGACGAGGTGCGCAGGTTCTTCGAAAACCGCATCGCCCACTGGGACGACGATGCCAAGCAGGCCAAACCGCTCACGGACACCGAGGTGGTCGCCACGGCGTGCGTTCTCGCGTTCAATGATGCCCAGACCACCGGCAAGCTGCACCCGCTGACCCGGCGAGCGCTCGACAAGATGTGGACGCTCCAGCAGAAGGGCGGTGCCTGGGACTGGGCGAAATGCCGGTGGCCTCCCTTCGAACATGACGACTATTTCGGTGCCGTCTTTGCCGCCGTGGGCGTCGGCTCCGCCCCGGAGGATTACGCCAAGAGCGCCAGCGCCAAGGAAGGGCTCGCCAGGCTGAAGGTCTATCTGCGGAGGACCTCCGCGCCCAATTTGCACCACAAAGCCTGGCTGATGTGGGCCTCGGTCAAGCTCGACGGCTTGATGACGCGGGAAGAGCGTGAGCAAACGATCGCGGAGCTACTGGCGCTGCAGCAGCACGATGGCGGCTGGAGCCTGCCGTCCCTGGGTTACTGGCAGGGTAACGACCCAAAACACGGCATTGACACGAACGCCGCCAGCGACGGCTACGGCACCGGCTTGGTCGTCTACGCCTTGCGCCAGGCCGCGCTTCCCGCCGTCCACCCGGCCATCCAGAAGGGCGTGAACTGGCTGCGCGCCAACCAACGCGAGTCCGGCCGCTGGTTCGTGCGCTCGCTGAACACCGACAAATTCCACTATATCACCAATGCGGGCACCAGCTTTGCGGTGCTGGCACTCAAAGCGTGTGAGTGAAAGGGCGGCGGCCGTCGAAAGGTCGTTGAGGGACCCACTTGCCAGATCTCGACCAACGCATTGCACACCGGCTCGCTCGTCACGATCACCGAGGTCCTCTGCCGGCCGGTTTCACCGGCCGGAGGGTCATCTGGACCTCCTCGATCAGGTTGTTATAGAGCGCACTCTGCTGCATTAAGGCCCCAGCATCCACCGGGAGCTGCGGATGGAGGCGATACCAGAGCTCACTCGGCTGGAGCTTCATCTCGATCAGCTCGAAGTCAATCCCCAGGTAGATGCCCAGCGGCGAGTGGGAGAAGCCCTGCGCGATCCAGTGGCGGTTGAGCCGCTGCGAGAAAAGAGTCATCCCCTCTGCGGTCACGGCACGAACATGAGTGGGGTCATTGAAGAAATGTTCATGTCGGTGATGAGGCACGACGATCCGGATGATCGCGCCATCGTGACAGACGCGGTACAGTTCCTTCATGATCTCGAGGTAGACGATCGGGTCGCGGCCAAGGTGCTCCAAGACATGCTTTAACAGGACCTCGCCGACCGAGTCGTCCGGCCAAGGCCAGGGGACGACCTCCAGGTCATGCCGCAGGTCGGGCTCTCCGTGGCGATCGACGTTAACGTAGCCATCGAGGCGGTTCATGCCACAGCCCAGGTTCAATCGCAATCCGCTCATGAGTTGGTTCCGTCCGGGTTGTGACCGCGCCCCCATTCACGGCATGATGATCTTGTCGATCGCTCGTGGCGAAGTCAAGAAGATCTGTGGATGAACTGACCGCCCCCCGCGCTGCACGACATGGGTTCCATTCCTCGGCTATGATGACGAGATGGTCTGGTCACACCCGTACGACGGCTGGTTCTATCTTGTGCTCGCCGTGGGGCTCGTGGGCCTGCTGGTCCTGGCCTTCCGGTTCGCCAGGGCGCCAAGTGCCCGAAGCAAAGCTCTGCTGTCGCTCCGGGCTGGGGCACTGGGCGTCCTTGTCTCGATCCTGCTCAATCCGATGCGAGTCAAGCAGACCCGGCACATGGGCCCGGAGCCGGAGGCGGTCTTCCTGCTCGACCTATCCCGGAGCATGAGCCTGGAGACACCGGCCAGCAGGGCCCAGGCGGTCGACCGGCTCATCCGCGGCGCGGAGGGTCTGGTACAAGCCGGTCGACGCCCGGCGATTCAAAGGTTCGGCTTCGGCCGCGACCTGTTCGCACTCTCCGAGCCGGCGAAGGTCCCCCGTCCGGAGGCCGATGAAACGCGACTGGCCTCGGCTCTGGAGCAACTCCCGGCGCGGTTCGGCGAGACCTTGCCTTTCGCTGTCTTCGTCTTCTCCGACGGCCGGTCGACCGAGCGGACCGCACTCGATTCGATCGCGCGGGCGTATCGCGAGCTGGGGGTGCCGATCCATGTCGCGCCGGTGGGCGACGAGCGGATCTCCGGCGACGTGGCCGTGCAGGACATCGACGCGCCCCGGGACGCCCGGCCGGGGACGCGCATTCCGATCCGGGTGACCGTGCGCTCCCGTGCTTATGACGGCGAGCGGACCGAGCTGCGGATCCGATCGGCCGCCAATCCCAAGCGGGATGCGCTGGCGACTCTGCCCATCACCCTCTCGGGCGGCGAGCAAGCGCACGACCTGTTAGTCGACACCGACCAGGCCAAGGGGCCATTGACGGTCGAGGTTACGCCGCTCCCCCACGAGGCCATCGCCTCCAACAATATCGTCCGATTTCAGATCAGTCCCCGCGAAGGGGAGATCCGCGTCATCTACATGGAAGGGAGCGCCCCTCCTGAATACCGTTTTCTCCACGATGCGCTCGAGGAAGACCCCAAGATCAAGTGCCTCTCGATGTACGTGGACAATCAGTACGTTGCCAGCCAGGTGCTCCACCGGATTGGCGATCCCAGGCGCGGTTTTCCCACAACCCGGGAGGAGCTGCTCAGCTATGACGTGGTGATCTGCAGCGACATCGCCAGGTCGGCGTTCACACGAGAGCAGCTCGAGTGGACCGTCGAGCTGGTCAGCAAGCGCGGGGGCGGATTCGCCATGATCGGCGGCCACACCAGTTTCGGCTCCGGGGGATGGGACCAGACAGTCTGGGATGGCCTCATTCCGGTCGACATGAGCGGCAAAGGCCGGGCGCAGTCGGAATTCTACGACGGGATATTCCAGGTCGTCATCCCCCCGCGGGCCGCTCTCCACCCCATCTGGCGGATCGTGGACGACCCCGAGCGCAATCGCCAGGTTCTGGATCGCATGCCGGCGTTTAGCGGCACCAACCTCACCGACCGGCTCAAGCCGGCCGCAACCGTTCTGGGCCTTTCGGATCGACCCCTGCCGGGCTCCGCCGTGGTGACCGTCTTCTCCTGCCAGAGCTTTGGCCGCGGCCGAACATTCGCCATGGCGACCGACACAACGTATGCCTGGGGGACCGAGTTCGAGAAGAGCTGGGGGGAAGGGGATAACCGCTACTTCCGCAAGTTCTGGCGAAACGTCGTCCGCTGGCTCAGCGAGAATAGCCCTGGGGCCAATCGGCGGCTGCGGGCCGAGACCGACAAGGTCTTCTACCGCCCGGGCCAGCCGATCGAGGTGACGGCCCGGGCCTTCGATGAAAAGCTGGCGGAGACCGATGCCTACCGGGTCGTCGCCCGCCTCCGTGGTCCGACCGAAACCGAGTCGCAGCCGTTCGACGCGACCGCGGCGAACCTGGTCTCCCAGCTCGGAGACCCAGCTTTTCGAGGCACGCTGACGACTCCGCCCGCGAGCAAGGTCCTCGAAAACCCGGGCTCGACGGTCCATCCGCTCGTGCTCGACGTGGCCGCGCTCGACGGCGACCAAATGGTCGCCCACTCGAGCCTGGATCTCCAGGTCATCGACGATCCCGCCGAGTTCCAGGACCCCCGTCCCGACCCCTCCCAGCTCAAGGAGCTGGCAGAGGCCACGGCCGGACGCGTGATCCAGACCCCCGCGGACCTGGCGGTGCTGCTCGCCGCGCATCCCGAGGCGACCGTCAGCGAGGTCGTCACGCGCTCACTCCTCTGGGACACCCCCCTGCTCTGGCTGCTCCTGCTGGGCTTGCTCGCGAGCGAATGGATCCTCCGCCGGCTGAAAGGGCTGGCATGAGGACGGGAGCAAGCACTTGACTCCTTTGAAGAGTGTCGTCGCCATTGTGCCCGAACTCTAGCCGTGACCAAGATCCGGCACGAGTTCAAGCAGACATTGCTTTTCGAGCTTTGGCTTGAGATCGGCGAACAAAGCTCTCAAGTCTCTCGCCGAAACGGGTTTGACCAGGTGCAGGTCGAACCCCATCTCCCGTGATCGACGGCGATCTTCCTCATGGCCCCAACCGGTCAAGGCCACGATCAGGGCCTTGGAGCACTCCGAGCGCTCTCGCAACCGCATCGCCACCTGGTAACCATCCATTCCCGTCATTTCGAGGTCGAGCAGGATCACCTCCGGCAGAAATGATCCGGCAATTTCCAAGGCGGACTTGCCGTTGTAGACGACCCTCACGTCCTGACCGAAGACGACCGACATCAGCCTTCCCAGGCTATCTGCTGCCTGGACGTTATCATCGACGATCAGAATGCGCCGACGCGGCAATAATTCGGAGACCTCGGGTTGGCTCTTCTCAGGTGTTTGCTCTCGTTCGGACCGCACCCTCCTAGTCACGGGAAGCGTGACCACGAACTCACTTCCCATGTCCAGACCCTGGCTGTGGGCCGTGATCGTCCCGCCGTGTAACTCGACGAGGTTCCTGGCCAGGCTCAACCCGATTCCACCTCCCTCGTGAGAGAGCCCGGTCCTCCGTTCACCCTGCAAGAACAGATCGAAGACTTTCGGAAGCAAGTCCGTTTCAATGCCGATACCCGTGTCTCGGACATGGATGACGACTTCACTCTGGAAATGTTCGACAACCAGCCAGATTCGCCCACCTTGTGGAGTGTACTTGCCGGCGTTGATCAACAGGTTCGAGAGAATCTGTTCCAATCGGGTTGAGTCGGCCTCCAGGAAAATCGGCTCCTCGGGAATCGAGACGTGAAGCTCCTGACACTGCTCGTTGAAGAGCGGTCGGACTGCCTCGACCGCCTGAGCGAGCACTGCGGCCAGCTCCACAAGTTCCTTGCGAAGCTCGATCTTGCCCCTGCTGATGCGAGATACGTCCAGGAGATCATCGACCAGTCTCTTGAGGTTCTGGACCTGCCGCTTGATCACCGCCAGTTCCCGCTCGGACCCAGCAGCTTTGCTCGTCCCCGCCAACTCCAGCAGGTCGACAGCAGTTTGGATCGGAGCCAAGGGGTTGCGAAGCTCGTGCGACAGTACGGCCAGAAACTCTTCCTTGCGGCGATCGGCATTTCTCAGCTCCTCCTCAGCCCGCTTTCGGCGCGTGATGTCAAGGCAAGAGCCGATGTACCCGGAGAAACTGCCGTCTGGGGCGAACCTTGGGACCCCGTTGTCCAGGACCCAGCGGTATTCGCCGTCATATCGCCTCAGCCGGTACTCCATTGTGAAAGGCGTGCGAGCGTCGAATTCCGTGACATAGGTCGCCAGGCATCGCTCGAGGTCATCGGGGTGGACGCTCTGGGTCCAGCCGTTGCCCATCTCTTGCTCGATGGGCCTTCCAGTGAAGTCGAGCCATTGCTTGTTGAAGTAATTGCAAAGTTTTTCCGTGTCGGAGCCCCAGATCAGGACCGGGGTGGCATCGGCGAGCGTGCGAAACCGTTCCTCACCCTCCCGAAGCGCCTGCTCGACCCGCTTCCGCTCCGTGATGTCCTCGGCGATCCCGGCGATCCGCACGACCCGACCCGACTCGTCCCTGATCGGGAAGCCCCGATCCCACACCCAGCGAATGTCATGATTTGGATGAATGACCCGATATTCGTCTGCCGTTGCCTCGCCATTTTCGAGTTTCTGATGAGCCTGAATCGCTCTCTCGCGGTCCTCGGGGTGGATGGCTTCGAGGTAAGACATCGGCCGCTCGTAAAGGGACTGGCAAGATCGACCCCAGAGCGACTCGTAGGCCGGGCTGACGTACGCCGTCTTGGGGCCGTCGATTTCGTAAATCCAGAACACATCGTTGATGTTGTCGGCCAGTTGCCGGAATCGCTCTTCGGTGATCTGAAGCCTTTCTCGCTCCGCCTGCTGGGCATCAAACGCCCGTTGCAACTCGGAGCTTCTGGCCATGGCACGTTCACGGGCTGCTCGCCACGACCCGCCGAGCACGGTGATGGTCAACCCGACGCAAAGGAGAGCGAAAGCGATCTGGACCTTCGACTCGAAGACATTTGGGCCGGCACGAGAAACCAGGAATAAATAACCGACTGACAGCGACGACAGAGCCAATGCCAGGAGGGATGGTCCGTAGCCGCCGAAACCGGCGGCGAAAACAATCGCGACGAAGAACAAGAAGAAGGGGTAGCGATCCCCGAGGATGGGATAGAAGGCCAGACGCAAGATGAGGGCCAGCCCCACCGATAGGATGGCGAAACCATAACGCCGGAGCACATCCAACGATAACGCAGGCATGTCATCGTCTTCCGTAAAGTGCCCATCGAGTTTGATGATTGGGAATCGATCCACGCTCAGCAGGTGGAGATCTCAGCTTAGTAAAACATTCCCGTCCAGCAAAGAGGAGAGCACCGTGGGTCGTGGACGATCTGGCCCATCCGCTGGTTTCCACGCTGGCGATCCGACGCACCGGCTTCGGCGGTTCGCCAGCCAGGAACATCCGGTCTCACCGACCCAGAACTCGGCTGCGTCTTCTTCTCATATTGAGTTGCCTCTGTCATCGCCGTGGCTGCCATGATGGCGTGCGACCGGATACTCCGGTCGTGACGCTTCTGGTCACGGTCTGAGGGTCCGATAATCCGGTTGTATGTTCGCTTGAGACAGACAGCCCGGCACTTCGCCCGTGACCGCTCCAGGTTGAGGCGGCGTTAAGCAAACGGCGGTTACGAGGAGTGACCTCGTCAATAGCGACCAACAAAGTTGCGAAAAAACCGTCCCACAACCGCAAAAGCTAACCTGAACTTGGGTATAATATAGTAGATCAAGATGTTACTACTAGTTGGAGTCCTGAATAATGCACGTTACTTGTCCTGCTTGTTCCGGGATGGTTGCCATCCCATTTCCTTCTGCCTGCCCCCTATGCTTTTCGACCTTTGATGGCATCATGGGCAAAGGCACATCGTCGTTCCAAATAAAAAACAACCAAGAGCATCGTGACCTGCTTTATGGCCGCGACATCGCTCTATATAAGGGCAAGACCTACAATGCGTGGGGTCCGACAATCGTCGGAACAGAAAGTCGGGTTAAGCCCTGCGGACCCGGCGTTCCGGTATCAGACCGACAAAGACCAGCGGGCTTCGGAGCCCGTCCCCCTCACGCGTGCGCTTTCTGCTTCGGAAAACGGACTACAAGCTACGAGAATTACAAATGTTGATCCGCGACACGGTAAAGGAAATCATGGTTTGACTCACTCCGCATTTCCGTCAGCTGCCGCAGCCGTTAGCGGGCTCACCTGACCGGCTCGTTTCAAATCCAAATCTAATTTTTTTGTTGACAGATTAATAAAGGGGCCTCCGACACCTGCGTTTTCGACTCGGTGCTCTCGGCCGTCGCCCTCACAAACTTCAATCTGGCCTCGGGCATCACGATCCTTTCCGAGAAGAGCCCGACGGATTTCATCTACGCCGTCCGCATGTTCAAGCAGGTCGCCAGCGGGTTCCAGCGGGACGACGTGCAGGTCGAGTTCAACGGCAACTTCCTCCCCTCCGACGTCCGCTCGTCCGACCCCAACGAGTTCTGGCCGACCCTCTACCAGCGGGCCAACCTGAGCCTCGAAAGCTCGCTCGGCCAGGACTACCACGATCCGATCATCGCCTTCGGGGCGCTGACCGGCACGCTCGGGATCCAGATGTCCGCTGCATCGGTTTTGCCGAGTACGCTCGCGCTGTGGCTGAACACGGGCATCCCGCTCATCGCGGGCACGGTGAACGCCGGAGACCCCTACCAGCTCGACCCGGCCCAAGGGGTCATCGGCGACCATTCGTATACGGTGATCGGGATGGAGGTCCCCGCCTCGGGCGCGGCCTCGGGCAGCAACGTGATCCTGCGCAACCCCTGGGGCATCGATTCCACGCCGCCCTACGAGTTCGCGTCGGAGAGTTAACAAGTAACGGCCAGTTTTCCTGGGCGCCTGGGCCGAACGACGTCGGCAACCACCTTCTGACGTTGGTGGCCCAGTCGAGCCCCCTGGGTGCCGTGTCGGAGACGTTCTCCGTCGACGTGCTCGCCAATGTGCCGACGGTCGGCGGGGTCGTCGCCAGCCCGGGCTCGATCAGCTCGGCCGGAACGGACCTGTTGACACTCCAGGCCATCAACGTCACCTCCCCGGCAGGCATGGTGTTATCGGTCGGCTTCACCCTCGACGGGTCGAGCCAGGCCTACCTTGGTTACGCCAACGTGGCCTCGAACTGGACCTGGAGCGGGTACGCCGGCGGGCTCGCCCCCGGGACGTACACCGTCTCCGCCGTTGCGAGCAGCGTGCTGAACGGCTTCACGTACTACGGAACTCCGACAACGACGACGCTGACCGTCACCGCCGCCCCCGATTACGAGCCGGTGGTCAACGCCTGGACCGACCAGGTGCTGGCGTCGCCCGCCGCCGCCTACGACAACGAGGGCATCGGCACGACCCTGGACACTGCGGGGAACGTCCGGGTGTTCTGGACCTCCTTCACCTCACCCCCGGCCCAGTTCGTCCGCGAGTTCGACTCGTCCGGCATCGCGCTGACGGGCTCGATCCCGCTATCCACGACGTTGGCTTGGGGCAACAACCCCAAGATCGTCGGCCTGCCCGACGGGTCATTCGACGAGGTCTACGGGGCCAACGACAATCTCTACGTCCAGCGCTATGACGCCGCCTCGGCGGCCCTGGGCGGGCCGATCCTCGTGGCGGCGAACGTTCCGGAGCCGCTCTTCTCGTCCCTCGGAGCAACCGCCGACGCCGACGCGGCCGGAGATCTGCTCATCGCCTACGACTCGGGCACCACCTCGACCCAACTGAACATCTACGCCCTTACGCTGTCGGCCTCGGGCACCGTGACGCGCACCCCCTGGCTGGTGAACCCCACGGCCGGGCATCAATACCTCAATTCTGTCGCGCTCGACGCCTCGGGCGCGGGAGTAATCGCCTGGTATGACGCCGACCAGAAGGCAGTCATGGCCCGACGGGTCTCGGGCGCCGGCACGTCCGACGCTCCGTCCGATCTGACCGTCTACCAGAACCCAACGCTTCACAGCCTCAGTGTCGCAGCCGGAGTCGACGCCCTGGGGGATCTCACACTCGTCTACGGGGGGCTCGACGGCATCCACTCACGCCACTACGGCGGCGACGGGGCCACCGATTCCGGCGATCAGGTCGTCTACACCGAACCCGACGGCGCGCCCCCTTCGCCCTCTGTCGCCGTCAACGCCGAGGGGTGGGCCTTCGTGGCGTGGGACGACCCGAATTACGGGCCCAACGGTGCCGAGACGCTCGGCAAGCTGATCGACCCGGAGGGGCATGTCCAGTCGTCGTGACGGTCGTCGACACGAACCCGCCGAAGATTACACCGGTGCCCGATTGGACGATCGACGCCAACGAGTCGGTGGCTCCCCTGATCCAGGCGACCGACCCCGCCGGTGCCGCCCTGACCTACTCCGCCTCAATCGCGGGCGGCGCTCCGGCGACCGTCAGGGTGATCGACGGCGAATTGGTGGTCACACCCGACGCCGGCTACACGGGAACGCTCCAGGTGAACGTCACGGCCACCAAGGGACTGGCCTCCTCGACGTCGAGCTTCCACGTCACCGTCGTGGTCCCCGCCCTCGCGCGGTCGCCGCCCAGACGATCGGCGGCACCACCTCGGTCATCCTCGCCGGCTCGGACGCCGCTGGCGCAGCCCTGACCTACTCGGCAACGGTCGGCGGCGCCGGCGCGGCCCCCGCGAGCGTCGCCCTCGTCAACAACGTGCTGACGATCACCCCCAGCGCCGGCTATTCCGGAACGTTCGCCGTGACCGCCTCCGTCAGCGACGGACCCGACTCGGCCACACAATCGTTCCAGGTCACGACTCAGGTGGTCGCCCCGTCGGCCGTCCTCCAGTTGGCGGGCGGTCAGTTCGCGGCCAACGTCACCGACGGATCAACGCAGGTCGTCTTGACCCGCGCCGGCAACCTCTCGGCCACGGTCACCGTCATGGTGTCCAGCCCCGGCGGGTCCGACGTCGCTGCGTTCCAGAAGACGGTGACCTTTGGTCCCAACGCGACCAGCGCGACCGTCGCGGTCCCGATCCAGAACAACGGGCAGCCCGGCGAGCCCAACGTCTCCATCCCGCTGTCGCTTTCCTCCCCCAGTGTCGGGGCGACCCTCGGCGCTACCGTCGCGACCACCCTGGTCGTCCACGACAACAACGCCCGAGCAACTGAAGGTCACCACGGCCGATCTCGTCGACGACTTCGGCCGACCACTCAATGGCGGCCAAAGTTTCGTCGCCACGTTTGGCAAAAAGGTCGTCACGAGCGCACGGGTCAAAAGCCTGTCCAGAACCGGCACTCTATCGGCCTCGGCCGTGGATGCGGTGTTCGCGAAGGGCCTGATCCCTTTGGTCCGAACCCCGCGTGAGTGACTGGACGTTCAAGGAGAGCGCCAGGGCCATCTGCCCACGATCGTGAAGCTGCTGCTAGGGCTCGGCAACCCGCCGTACAAGCAGGAGTAGGCGATCCGGCAACGCTGCCGCCACCCCTGCGGCATCCCGGCATCCGCATCGATCCGGGCGGGTTTGTGACGGATGGCGAGGGCGCCTTTACCCTCGACTCCACCATCCCCGACCTCTTCCTCTACTGCACCACGGAAGCCTATGATCCCGACTACGGCCGCCGTTTCGGCAACGGCAAGCCGATGGACTGCGTGCGGATCAACCAGCCGGAGCCGTTCTTTCTGGCCCTGGACGCCGCCTTGCGCGCCTCGGTGTCGGCCACGGGAATCGCTCTCACCGAGCCCCGCTGGGGCCGGTGCGATTATCAAGGCCGTCGGCACAACTGGGAACGTGATGACTTGCCCGCCACCTGGCTGCTGAAGCCGGCCAAGTTTCGAGGCCAGCGCGAGATACGGGTGTGCTGGAAGACAACGCCCATCCCGCCGCTGAAGTTCATCATCTTGAAGGCACCGGCAATCATACCGTACTGCGACTTGCTCCCTGGCCTGGACCCGACAGTGACAACTGTCGCGTTCGTGTCACCAGCGGCCATTTCGGTGTAATCAGCAATCCACCCTAGCGCCGATCGGCCATCATTGCTCCGGCACGCCGACCAGGGCGTCCTCGAGGATCTGCGCCGCGATCTGCATCGGGCTGACCTTACGCCCGCTCCTACTGGCCCGTTCCGCCAGCAGGCTGAGCCGCCGTCCGGTCGCTTCGCTTATCGGCACCTTGGGATGACGTACCCAGCTCGCATCGCTCGGCCGGCCAGCGCGTTTTCCCTGCCCCGGAACCAGACGGGCTTGCAGGCGTTCCATGATCCGGGCCAGCCGCCCGGCACCGAAGGCACCGCCCCCGACGTCAGGTACCTGGCCGACCACCTGGGCACCGAGTCCCTCGGCGATTCGCTTGATGTTCCTCGCCATGTCACTTACCTCCTCGCTTCTTGCCTTTCGGCCGCGGCCGCGGTGCCTCTACCAGCGGGAAGCCGATCTCCAGGTAATCGCGATCGATCACCAGCCCGATGGCCCCCTGTTTCGCCTCGCGGCCCATGCGGTGCAGGAACTCCCGCAGCTTCGGCGCTTGCCGCTCGAGCGCCTGCTCGCTCGTGTAGCACTGGATGACGACCGGCTCATCGAACAGCAGCGTCCCGCCTTGGTCGTCGTCTCGCCAGACGCCTTTGCCTTGCGGGAAGGCTGTGGCCCCGCCAAACAGCGTGCCCAGCACCCTCAGCGACTCCTCGACCCAATGCTCCTGGTCGATCGCCCGGTTATGGCGATCCCGGCTCGGGATAAAGAGCACCAACAGGGTTGATGCCGCCTTGCTGGCACCCAAAGCCCCGGCGAAATCGGCCATGCGAGAAGACCTCCGCTTCTTCTCTCCCCAGTATCTGACTTTTTGCCCAGAAAGTCAATCCGGCAATTCGATGCAGTCACCCGCACGATCAGTGAACATCCATTAACGATTGGCCGGACGAAGCGGGAAAAGCGGGACAGGTCCGATTTTGCGAAGCTGGGTAGGGTCAATCTCGACCGGTTGAGCCAAAGAGGGCCCATCCGCCTTCTGTCCCCCAGCGCTTCGCGGCGCTTTAGTTGCGGCCACCTCCCGGGCTCGATCGGGATTCGCGAAGGGCACGAGAAGACGAAACCGATCGGGATACAGGCAAGGATCGGTCCGACTGATGTTCACCCGGCTCTCTGGACCCGGCGCGTCCACCGTGCCGGCGTCCCGCGCCGATTGTTCCCATCCTCGGGCAATTCCTCGCCCGCCTCCGCTTCGCGCTCCCCTGTCCACGAATCGGATCCGCCCCACCTCGACGCCTCGTCGACTCGCCGTCTCCGTCAACATTCCGAAAGCATCTCAGAAAACTTATGCAACTGTTCTCCCCGTTTTGCAGATCATATTAGATGATCGCATCGCGCGTGTAGCGTGCGCAACCACTGGCTCGGCTCCTCTCTCGCCAGCAGGGCCGCAACGATAAGTGGGCACACCGAATAGAGCGATCAGTCGTCGGTTGCCAGTTGTCAGAGAGGGAATTAGTCCCTTAATCCGTCATCCTTCATCCTTTCCGCCGGCAGTCTCCAGCTTGACATTTGATCACACAAAACCAAGGTCCGCACACTTGAAACCAAATTGCGACGACTCATTTGACGGATCTATCATGTTCCAAATCAGTTACGGCAAGAAGACAGACCTTCGACATCGGCGATATTGTGCGGGTTTGAGCGGCCGTTTGTGGACTTTTGACCGGCGAAGGCCCTTCGTCCTCCGTCCGCCGTCCTCCGTCCTCGGTCCTCCGTCCTCGGTCCTTGGTTTTCCGTCCTCCGTCCTCCGCCCTGACGATTGCCCCCCAACTCCGCATCCTTGGCAGATCCAGTGCTCTCGACAGAAACACCCCAAAAGGCGTCCGGTGACCCTCCCAAAGGCGAATCGCCCGGGAAATCTCCCGTCTCGCGTAAGTGCAAATCTTATATGCACTTGCGTCGCCGATTCGTACGAAGCAAAATCCTGTTTGACGTAACTCCAATGCTCGTAAGGCGGTGGCACCTGGGAGCAGTTTTTCCCCAACACACGCGTGTGCGCCATGATCTTCGGTGTTCCCCTCATACACGTTAGCGTTCACACCTCCGTTGGCACCCAATTGGGAGGAGGTCTCCGTTCGCTTTCTTCCGTCCTCGGTCCTCCGCCCTCCGCCCTCCGTCATTCCGACGACGCCCTCCGCCCCGGCCGTGACGCGTCGGTTCGGCTACTGGGAGCGCGCGCGTCTCGCCCGCGCAACAGCGGCCGGGTCGGCCGCGCTCCCGGGATCGCCAATGTCTCACTTCGGGCCGCGAGCGGTATCGGTTGGTACCCAGACGGTCAACAACCCTCCGGAAATCGAACTTGGTGCGGCTCGCCGCAGCCGCCTGGCCTTGGCCTAGAGGCCCGAATGCGCACCAGATTCAAACAACACAAGCGAGCCCAAAACGCCAAAATCGTGCCTTGTTTTCATCAGCCCAGCCCGAAACACCACGGTCAATCCTTCACCGAACCACGCGGCACTCTGCCGAAACCTGGGGTTGCCGGCCGATACGGCCCTCTCAGACGACAACGACAATCGCCGGGAAGCGGCCATGACACATCTCGAAGACTTCCCACTGGCGGCCACCCTGCTCGAGAACGGCCCCGACCTGAACGGTTGTTACGGGAGCCCATCCAAGCTCGTCGACCTGCTCACTACGCTCGCCGGTCAAAAGGTCGCCGCCTCGCCCCGCTGGCCGAAGTCACCATCGTGCCTCATCGTCGAGCTGCGCCGCATTTCCGCTCAACTCCGCTTACATGGCATACTCGTCAAACTCTCCCGTTGCCACAAGGGTCGCGTCGCGTCACTACTCTCACGAGATCCATGACTTGCACACAAAATACGGGACACGCATCGCCTCTCGGCGGACAACGAGTTCGGTCCGGAGCCGCGGACGCCTGAAAACTGTCGAAACGCGCAAGTCCAATGCTACCAAGGCGGTGTCGGCATGTCGGCATTTTGGCCCTAAAAACGCGTTTGTGTGCGCTCCGCCCTCCCTGGGGCGTTCACGCCTCCATGAAACCGACCCCGCGCCTCGCGCCACCCGCCACGCTCCACGAATCATGAGTCGGATTCCTCGGCTATGATGAGGAGATGGTTTGGTCACATCCTTACGACGGCCGGTTCTATCTTGTGCTCGCCGTGGGCGTCGTGGGCTTGCTGGTCCTGGCCTCCCGGCTCGCGTCGGCCCCCAGTTCCCGCGGCAAAGCGCTCCTGGCCTTGCGGGCTTCGGCACTCGGCGTTCTGGTCTTGATCCTGCTCAATCCGACGCAAGTCAAGCAGACCCGGCACACGGGCCGGGAGCCCGAGGCGGTCTTCCTGCTCGACCTATCCCGGAGCATGAGCCTCGAGACTCCGGCCAGCAGGGCTGAGGCGGTCGTCGGGCTCATCCGCGCCGCGGAGGGCCTGGTCGAAGCCGGTCGACGCCCGGCGATCCGGAGGTTCGGCTTCGGCCGCGATCTGTTCGCACTCTCCGAGACGGGGAAGGCCCCCCGTCCGGAGGCCGATGAAACGCGACTGGCCTCGGCTCTGGAGCAGCTCCCGTTGCGGTTCGGAGACACCTTGCCGTTCGCTGTCTTCGTCTTCTCCGACGGCCGGTCGACCGAGCCGGCCGCGCTCGACGCGACGTCGCGGGCGTATCGCGAGCTCGGTGTGCCGATCCATGTCGCGCCGGTGGGCGACGAGCGGATCTCCGGCGACGTGGCCGTACAGGACATCGACGCACCCCGGGACGCCCGGCCGGGGACGCGCGTTCCAATCCGCGTGACCCTGCGCAGCCGTGGTCACGACGGAGAGCGGACCGAGCTGCGGATCCGATTGGCCGCCAATCCCAAGGGGGATGCGCTGGCGACTCTGCCCATCACCCTCTCGGGCGGCGAGCAAGCGCACGAGCTGGTCGTCGACACCGATCGAGCCAAGGGCCCGTTGACGGTCGAGGTCACACCGCTCCCGCACGAGGCGATCGTTGCCAATAACCTCGTATCGTTCCAGATCTCCCCGCGCCCGAAAAAGATCCGGGCGATTTACATGGAAGGAGGTCCTCCTAACGCCTACCGGCGGTTGAGCGAGGCCCTGGCCGAGGACCGGGAGATCGAGTGCCTGGACATCGGGACGACGATCCATGGCCACGGCCGAGCCGGGCTCATCCGGAAGAATGACCTCAGTCGTGGGTATCCTGCCACCCGGGCGGAGCTCTTCGGCTACGATGTCGTCATCTGCAGCGACATCCCGCGCGATTGCTTCACGCAAGACCAGCTCGACTGGACGGTCGAATTCGTCGGTCAGCGCGGCGGTGGGTTCGCCATGGTCGGCGGCAACAACAGTTATGGCGCAGGCCAGTATCACAAGACGGTGTGGAACGGCTTGATTCCCGTGGATATGGGGGCATGGGGCCTCGAACGCGGGTTCGCGAATATCATCTATTGGGGCCAGGGGAAGATATTCCGTGTGGTGGTGCCGCCGCAAGCTCAGGGCCATCCGATCTGGCACTTCGCCGACGACCACGAGCGTAACCGAGCAATCCTGGAGAAGATGCCGATCTTCTACGGCTGCAACCTGGTTGAACGGCTCAAGCCGGCCGCCACGATCCTGGGGAAGAGCGACCGCCCCCTGCTGAGTGTGGGACAGGCGCCAATCTTCTCTTGTCAGACCTTCGGCAAGGGCCGTACCTTCGCCATGCTGACCGACACCACACCCGACTGGGGCCGCGACTTCGAGAGCACCTGGGGGGAGGGCGACAACCGCTACTTCCGCAAGTTCTGGCGGAACGTCGTCCGCTGGCTCAGTGAGAATAGCGGCGACGCCAATCGACGGTTGCGGGTCGAGACCGACAAGGTCTTCTACCGTCCGGGCCAGGCGATCCAGGTCACGGCCCGGGCCTTCGACGAAAAGTTGGCGGAGACCGAC
The DNA here is from genome assembly GCA_044450785.1 of Isosphaerales bacterium. Lineage (GTDB taxonomy): Bacteria > Planctomycetota > Planctomycetia > Isosphaerales > Isosphaeraceae > JBIOJM01. The sequence goes on along the minus strand of JBIOJM010000014.1, from coordinate 3,970 downwards.
GCCTACCGGATTGTCGCGCGCCTCCGAGGTCCGACCGAAAGCGAGTCGCAGCCGTTCGACGAGACCGCGACGAACCTGGTCCTCCAGCTCGGAGACCCGGTCTATCGAGGCAAGCTGACGACTCCGCCGGCAAGCCGAATCCTCGAAAACCCGGGCTCGACGGTCCATCAGCTCGTGCTCGACGTGGCCGCACTCGACGGCAACCAACCGGTGTCCCACTCGAGCCTGGAGCTCCAGGTCATCGACGATCCCGCCGAGTTCCACGACCCCCGTCCGAACCACTCCCAGCTCAAGGAGCTGGCACAGGCCACGGCCGGACGCGTGATCCAGACCCCCGCGGACCTGGCGGCGCTGCTCGTCACGCATCCCGAGGCGACCGTCAGCGAGGTTGTCACGCGGTCGCCTCTCTGGGACACTCCGCTGCTCTGGCTGCTCCTGCTGGGATTGCTCTCCAGCGAATGGATCCTCCGCCGGCTGAAAGGGCTGGCGTGAAGTTGGGATTGGATCAAGAATACGAAGTGACTCACATGCCTAGTCGTTCGAGGCTGGCATTACATAGACCCAAAGGATGTTCCGAGTTCCCGATCGACTTCCTAGTCCGAGAGTCCAGAAGGGAGATCTCAATGAAGGGTGTCCAGTTTCTCGTCGACGAGAAAGGCAACAAGACGGCCGTTCTCATCGACTTGAAGAGAAATTCGGAACTTTGGGAGGACTTCTACGACCTCGCTTTGGCTCGCGGCCGAGAGCTAGAACCCCGGGAATCACTCGAAACCGTCAAGCGGCGATTGCGACAAGTGAAACAACGAGCCAATGGCTGACTATTCGATCGTCTTCGCACGATCGGCGCGGAAAGAGCTCGAAGCTCTTCCCGAAGCGATCGCCCTGCGCATCCTCTTGCATCTCTGGATCGGCGTCGGTCCGCGTCGTTACTGGACAGATTCCCTCCCGCTACGCCTTCCGAGGCCCAATCGCGAAGAACCGGATTTCCGAGCCCGTCTTGCCTGATTGGGCAATCTCGGGTAGGTTTCCGCTCCAATCGCGCGCGGCCGGAGCGAAGGATCCCGCCGAGGGAACGGTCGGGATCGATGGTTCCGGCGATCGAGCACACTCAGGAGGCCGGCATGGACGCCAGCATCCGTGGGACGGGGACCTCGGTGCGGCCTGAGTACGCGGATGCCGCCGCTGGCACGAGCCCGCGGGCGGCACTGGACCAGGAACGCGAGCACGTGCGCGAAGGCGAAGGCACTGCCCCGCCGCCCTTGGACGGGCTGCGAGTGGCTCTCGTGCACGACTGGCTGACCGGGATGCGCGGGGGCGAAAAATGTCTAGAGGTCCTCTGCCGGTCCTTCCCGCAGGCCACCCTTTATACACTGATTCACCGGCGGGGCTCGCTCAGTCCGGCGATCGAGTCGATGGTGATACGCACGTCGCCGCTCCAGCGAATTCCCAGGGTTTTTCGTTACTATCGGCACCTGCTTCCGTTCATGCCTCTGGCCGTCCGCACCTGGCGGCTCAAGGATGTGGACCTCGTAATCAGCCTGAGCCATTGCGTGGCCAAGGCCATCGTGCCGCCGCCCGGGGTTCCGCACGTCTGCTATTGTTTCACGCCCATGAGGTATGCCTGGCAAGGCCGGGATGCCTATCTGGAGAGCTGGAGCGATCGTCCCGTGCGCCGGGCACTGGCCCGGACGATGCTGGCACGGCTAAGGCGTTGGGATCGAGCGACCGCCAGCCGTGTCACGCATTTCGTGGCGATCTCGGAGACGGTGCGCCAGCGGATCGCGCTCTGCTACCGGCGCGACAGCCGCGTCATCCAGCCACCAGTGGACGTCGCGTTTTACTCGCCGGGTGCCACGGTTGGGCCGCGCGTCGATGATTACCTGGTCGTCTCGGCGCTCGTTCCTTACAAGCGGATCGACCAGGCCGTCGTGGCCTGCTCCCAATCGGGCCGCCGGCTGAACGTGATCGGCGAGGGCCCCGAACGGGCGCGGCTGGAGGCGATGGCGGGCCCGTCGGTGCGATTCCTGGGCTGGCAGCCGGACGACGTGATCCGTGATCATTATCGCCGCTGCCGGGCCTTGCTATTCCCCGGCGAGGAGGATTTCGGAATCGTGCCGGTCGAAGCCCTCGCCTGCGGCGCCCCGGTCATCGCCCTGGGACGCGGCGGAGCGGCCGAGACCGTCGACGACTCCGTCGGCCGGACCTACCAGCAGCCTACGTCCGCCGGCCTGCTCACCGCGATCGACGCCTGGGAAGCCCAGGGCCGCCCCCACGACCCGGCCCGGGCGCGCCGCCGCGCCGAAGCGCTGTCACTCCCCCTCTTTCGCGAGCGAATGCACAGGCTGCTCACCGAAATCGTGACGCGCGGCAGCCATCACCCGGTGCCGCCGGCCCCACACTTGAGAGACTTGAACCGCCAAGATGCCAGCGATTGAACCGCCAGGATGCCAAGATCCGAACAGGATTGAACCGCCAAGACGCCAAGATCGCCAAGGATGGACAAGACCAAGTCAGTCCGCTCCGGGCCGCGCGTCGACCATTTGTTGTCGACGTTTCGTGAATCGATCGCCGGACCGAGCTGGCTCGTACACCAACCCGACGCGCCAGCGAGGGGTCTTCTTCTGACTGGAATCGCGCGTCGGTTTCTCCTATTCTTGCCGGGAGGCCACTCACCCTGCCGCTATCAACCCGTCGTCGCGCCGGCCGCCCCGTGCCGGAATGAGGAGAAACCCATGCCGAACCCATGCACCGCGCCGAAGGCCCGTCTGGCCCGCCTCTCTCCCCCGATGCCGGCCGTCGCGGTCGGGCTGGCGCTCGTCGTGACAGCGGCCGCCACGTCGCTGGCCCAGGGCCCGCCCCGGAGCAAGACCACGACCACGGATGTACGGTCCTCCATGGAAGGTCTCGAGGAGGGGGTTGGCGCGAGCCAGCGCGACGACCTTCGCAAGGCCCAACGGTTTTTCATGGAGGGGAAGCTCGCCGAGGCCGAACAGGTGGTCGACAGGATTCTCGCCTTCTTCGACAAGGAGACGGCCGACACGCGGGTCGACTACGTGAGCGTCGCCAACCGCCAGCAGCTCGATCGCTACCAGAAGGAGCACCGCGGCGACCGCAAGGTCGTCTGGCTCGACTGGGGTTACGGCTGGGCCCTGCTCAAGAAGGGGTGGATTGCCTCATCGCGGCAGCGCTGGAAGGAGGCCGAGACCTGGCTGGACAAGGCGGTCCGCATCCGGCCGTATTCGGCCGATTCGCACATCGAGCGCGGGTACGTGCTCAACCACGTCGGCCGGCCCGCGGAGGCGGTCAAGTCGTACGAAGCGGCCCTCGCCCTGGCCCGGACCTACCCCATGGAAAAGGCGTTTGAGCCGGCGGCGCTGCGTGGGCTGGGCTTCGCCTTGATCGAGCTGAAGGACCTGTCCGGTGCACGCAAGGCGCTCCGGGAATCGCTGCGGCTCGACCCGAAGAACGAGGTCGCCCACAACGAGCTTGGGTACATCCAGGGGCTCGAGCAGAGGTGGGTCGCCCGGGAGCTCGGCAGCCTCATCGAGGAGGGGCGCTGGTCTGACGTGACGGCCAAACTCGACCGCCGGATCGAAGCCGAGCCCAAGGACAACATGGCGCGGTTCTTCCGGGCGAACGCTCGCGCCGAGCTCGGGCAATGGGACGGAGCGGCCGGCGATTTCGAAGCGCTGATCACGCTCGACGACGGCGATCCCCAAGCCTGGTACTTTCTGGCCCTGGCCCATCTCGCGGCCGGTCAGGACGCGGAATACCGCCGCGCCTGCGCCAGGATGGTCCGGCGCTTCACCACAGCCGACGACGAGATGACCTTTATACTCCGCACGGAGGTGAATGAGGCATTTCCTCTTCTCGAGGATTTTGGTACATCTACGTCGAATTCGGCAAGGAGGTCACACCCTGGGGTTGCACCGCAAGGAGGCGGACGATGGCTTGGTTTCGTGTACAACTC
>JBIOJM010000013.1:0-65773 GCA_044450785.1 Isosphaerales bacterium | reverse complement strand
TGGTCAACCTCGCTTGATACGCGGTTCCGTGACGCGATCTTGAACCGCGGATCGCATCGAGCGACCGGTCAACCCCGTCCGCTTTCCCGCCCGCAAGACGTCGGCGCTGTTTGCCGATCGATCGCTATTGAGCTCGACGAGAGCAGCCGCGGCCCGCTCCGGTTGCGTGGCGAGCCCGGCGGTAGAATCGTCTCAGGGCTTGACAATCATGGCGGCCGACAGCGGCGGCACCACGATCCGCCTGGCGTCAGCGGCCAGGGGCTCCTTCCGAATCGAACCGGGCGGGTTTGGCAGGCGGAAGATCGTCCCTCCCGGTTTGCTTACCCTTCCATCGACCGTCTCCAGCCGCACCTCGGCCGGGCAGTCGAGGTCCTTGTTCGCGAGCACGACGGTCAGGGCCCCGTCCTCCCGAATCGCCGCGAATGCGCCGAGCCGATCGGGTGTGTTCGATTGACACGCCAGGGCGCGCTGACCAAACCCTTTTCTCGATCCGTCGGGGTTGCGGTAGAGCTGGAACGCGAACCTCTGCACGCCACTCATGCCTGCCCAGAAGAACGCGGCGTCGACATTCGCCCGGCCGAAGATGCCGAGGACCTCGACCTGCGCGATCGCCCCGCTCGCGTCGTCGTCACCGCCCCAGGAGTACTCGCCGATCGCCAGTCTTGTACCCGGGTTCTCGTTGGCGACCCAGGAACGGACTCGCGGAATGAGCGCCACCGGCTCGCCGATCCAGCTCTCGTCGCGATACGAAGGGTCCCACAAGCCGCGGGTCGATCGCAGGCGGAGCGACCGCATCGCCCGCGAGTGCGACGTTCCCGCGTAAACCCCTTGGCCATCGGCCTGGCCCTGGGGGTAGAAGTGAATATCAACATAATCGAGCAGGCGTTTCCCCTCGCGGCGCGAGGCCGACTTCATTCCCGCGAGATACCACGCCAGGAACGGTTTGTCGCCGTGCGCCTTGCGGTCGGCGTGCGTGGCATAGTTGTCGCCTCCGGCGTCGGCCGCGGAGTACATCAGGTCGGTCCAGCCCCACGTGCACGGCCCCGCGACCAGCCCCGATGGGTCGGCCCCCTTGATCGCCTTCGCCAGCGCAACGCCGCGATCCAGGCACTCCTCGTACGAGAGCCCTCTGGGGAAGACGTCGCGATGAGTCGCCTGCCAGAGCATCGGCTCATTGTCGAGCGCGTAGATCGTCGGCCTCTTCGGGTCGTGGGGCAAGGCGCGGATGCCCTCCGCCTGAAACTCGGGTGTCGCCTGTACGGATGTATCGAGCGGATCGTTCCCGACGATCGGTGCGCCGCCCTGGCTCGTGCCGTCCCCACGATCCGCCACGTATTGCTCGACCTTCCTTTGAGGCCCGTACTTCGCGACCGAGAACCCCCAGCCTTCCGGCCCCTTGGCGACCCAGGGCAGCATCGGGACCGTGAGGTAGCTCGACAGGCCGGCGCGGCGGTTCTCGCCCAGGAAGTCGGACCATCGGCCTGACTTCCCGTTCAGAAAGAACCAGTCGGACCCCGCGTTGTCGGCCCGTGTCTTCCAGTTATAGCGCGACGAGCGATTTCCTCCCCAGCGAACGGCCGAGATTCCCAGGCCCTTCGCCCGCGCCGGCTCGACGGCCGAGGCGCCATAGATCAAGGGGCTGATCGCATGGAGCGGCTTTCTGGCGTCGATCGTCACTCGCACGGCGTAGGGCTTGGCCGCGGCCGGCTCTTCGCCGGTCCAGCCGGAAACTTCCCCCGCGCAGGTCGTGGCGCCTGAGAGGCCGATCAGGATGGCCATCACCGCGATTGTCCTGCGTACGTGCATCATGATTGAATCCTTCGCGGCGGCTCGGGACGGAAGCGGCCGGCTTTCGGTCGGCCGTCGGGACGCGGCGGGCAATTGATTCATCCGCGGGCATCAGGCATCCTGGCCCAAACGGTCTTCGGGAGTCAGACCTTGGCATCCCAGTATACTCATCAGTAGAATCCTATCCAAATCATTGACGGACCGGCCCGTGCCGGCTTCCCGACGCGACCACGGGAACTCACCACACGAACCAACACGAAGGACACGCCATGTGCATGCGCGCCGCGCTGGGGCTTTCGCTCCTTTTGACCTTCAACCTGGCCCATCCGGCCGGGGCCGCAGACAAGCTGTCGATGCAGGCGCTCAGCGCCCGCCTGGCGGCCAAGCCCACGGGCGAAAACGCCGAGGCACTCGCCGAGGACATCCGCGCCTGGTTCGGCAAGGACCGGACCGGTAAGAACAACGTGGTGAGCGGCGCGAACCCCAGGGTCGAAGGGCTGGAGACGGCCTGGGCCATCGAGGCACCCGGGGCGAAGACGGCCGCGGTCGTCACGAGCGACGGCAAAACCCTGCCCCTGACCCGAATCGGCGATACGCCCATCTTCGCCGCCACGGTCCCGTTCGCCCACGGGTCGGCATTCCGTTGGTCGTACTCGAGCGACGGCACCCAGGTGGCAAGGAAGGGGCAAGTCGAGGTCTACACCGACCAGCCGGAGCTCGCCGAAAAGCCTGGCGTGCCCAAGGGTAAGCTGACACGTCAGAATCCGTGGGAGAGCAAGATCTTCCCCAACACCAGGCGCGATAGGTGGCTCTACGTCCCCGCGCAGTACAAGGACGACCAACCCGCCTGCGTCATGGTTTTTCAGGATGGCGGTGGCTACACGAGCTTCGTGCCCACTGTCTTCGACAACTTGATCGCCAAGGGGGAGATGCCCGTGACCGTCGCCGTGTTCATCAACCCCGGCACCGGACCGGGCGAGGGCGGCCGCGGCCAGCGCAGCGTCGAGTACGACACGTTGTCCGACCGCTACGCCCGGTTCCTGCTCGAAGAGGTCCTGCCCGAGGTCGAGAAGTCGGTGAAGCTCCGCCACGACCCCGAGAGCCGTGCCATCGCCGGGATCAGCAGCGGCGGCATCTGCGCCTGGACCGTCGCCTGGGAGCGGCCGGACGAGTTTCGCAAGGTGCTGTCGTGGGTCGGCAGCTTCACCAACATCGCCAGCGGCAAGAGCCGGCACGACGGGGGCCACAACTACGAGGCCCTGATCCGCAAGACGCCCAGGAAGCCGATCCGCGTCTTCCTCCAGGATGGTGCCAACGATCTCGACAACAACAACGGCAACTGGCCCCTCGCCAACCAGCAAATGGCCAAGGCGCTGGAGTTCTCGAAATATGATTATCAATTCGTCTTCGGCCAGGGCTTTCACAGCAACCGCCACGGCCGTGCCATCCTGCCCGCGTCGCTACGCTGGCTCTGGCGCGACTATAAACCAGGCGATGAGACGAAGCGTTGAGCGGGAGAAGTCAGCGATCAATTTGCCCACGTTCTTGCTCCTGACCGAGATTCATCATATCATCGATGACACCACTCACGCAATCGCGTGCGTTTGAACCCGTGTTTCTGTGAACGGGAGGATATCGGATGGCGCAGCCTCCCAGGAGACTGAGACGATGATTCGTGTGGTTTGCATCTGCGGGAGGGCGTTCAAGGCGGATGACCGGCACGCTGGGAAACGCACCAAGTGCCCGGAATGCGGGGCAGGTCTAACCATCGGCCAGACGCCAGTTTCCAGCTCGAGTGGCGGTGACGTCCAGGAGGTTCCTTCGTGGTGGTATCCCAGCGATTCCCCGCGGAAAGCCACGCGGGGGACACCAACGACCCCAAGCGGCAGCGATCCCGAAACGGTGTCGACGATGGTCCTACCCCCAGGCTCCGAGCCGAGGGCCACGCCTCAACCGGATCAGTTGCAGTCCTCGAAGCCTTCGATTGGGGCTCAGGCTACGGCGGGTCCGTCCGTACCGATCAATAAACTCTGGGCAATCTCAGCCGCTTCCGTCACTTTGATGGTTCTAGCCCTTGGAGTGATCCTATGGCTCCGGACATCGACGCCTGGCGGTCACGAGGTGGCCCCAGCCTCGGAGAGTGCTGCACCTGCATCTCACCCGGCCAAGCCGGATGACGCGGTCTCAAGCGCGGTTCCACCGCCATCCATGCCGGGTCTCCCGCCAAAATCCTCGGAGACCACGATCGCTACCAAATCGGCCGGCGATGCCGCGACCCATGCTCCGCCGGCGGGGCCACTGTCCGATCGTGCGGGTCAGCCGGAATCGGCCCCCGCCGTCGCTCACCGGAGATTGCGAATGCTGGTGCCCGCTTATATTTATCCGGGGGGTGACGGCCGGAAAGAGTGGCAGAGGTTGATCGACGCCGCCTCGAAGGTAGAGATCGTCGCCATCGCCAACCCCAACAGCGGGCCTGGTTACGAACGCAACCTCGACTATGCCGCGATTTTCACCGAGGCCAGCGACCACGGCATCACGCTCGTTGGGTATGTGAGCACCGGGTATGTCAAACGTCCCATCCCGGCGGTCAAGAATGACATCGATGCCTGGGTCCGGCTTTACCCTCAAGTCCGTGGCTTTTTCTTCGACCAACAGTCACGCGAAGGACATGACGCGCCGTATTACGCGGAGCTCCGCGCGTACGCAGCGGCGAAACTCCGCGATCCCCTGGTGATCACCAATCCGGGGATTCCTTGCGACGAAGCGTATCTCGCACAAGCCGTCGCGAACGTGACGTGCGTTTTCGTCAACGACCAGGGCTTCGATCAATTCGAGCTCCCGGCGCCTCTCAAGGTTTACGAGGCATCTCGCTACGCCGCGCTACCATATAACATCTCCGACGTCGGGGCCATGCGCGCGGTGGTCAAGGACGCGATCATCAAGAGGATCGGCTATCTCTACATCTCCGACGCCAAAAAGCCAAACCAGTGGGGCAAGCTCCCCAGCTACTGGGAGGCCGAGGTCGAAGCGGTCGCCCGTGTGCGCTAGGATGATCATCGCGAACCCGGCCCGCCTTGGCGGCGTCTGGTATCATCATGGCTACCGGCCGCGGGCCGGTTCGCTGTTAGCGGGCGCGCAAAACCAGCCACCGATGGGCGCGCCAAAACCAGCCATTTAGTGGAGACCCGAGAGCGGCATGTAGGCTTTCCAGAGGCATCTTGGCTTCCGGAGACCTACCATGTCGTATCGGCTCAAAATGGCACGGATCGAGAGCATCCACGCACTCTATCAACAAGGCTGGTCCCAGCGGCGTATCGCCCACGAACTGGACCTCAATCGCGAGACCGTTGCACGATATCTCAAGGGCGACCCTGAAACTTCAAAACCAGCCACTGCGCCCCTCGGCTCCTTGACCGAGAGCGACGACTCAAAACCAGCCACTGCGCCCACCGGCTCGGATGGGAAATCAAATCCACCGCCCGGAGCGACGGATTCCCCGATCTCACCTCCCAACCGAGCCAGTGGCTGCGAGCCTTGGCGGGCTGTCATCAAGGCCAAGATTGAGCTCGGCCTCTCGGCCCAGCGGATCTATCAAGACCTCACCACCGAGCATGGATTCCAGGGCAGCTATTTCAGTGTGAGACGCTTCGTCCGTCGTCTCACGGCTCGGATGGAACTCCCCGTACGACGATTCGAGTCTGAACCGGGCGGAGAGGCTCAGGTCGATTTCGGCACCGGTGCGCCGCTTTGCGGTCCCGACGGCAAGCGGCGCAAGACCTACGTCTTTCGCATCGTCCTGAGTCACTCCCGCAAGGCATACAGCGAGGCGGTCACGCGTCAGACAACTGATAATTTCATTCGTTGTATTGAGAATGCGTATTATCATTTGGGCGGCGTTCCCAGGCGGATGGTGCTCGATAATCTCCGCGCCGCCGTCAAGAAGGCCGATTGGTTCGAGCCCGAGCTCAATCCCAAGGTCCGCGCCTTCGCGGCGCACTACTGCACCGTTTTCCTGCCGGCAAGACCGTATCGGCCCACCTACAAAGGGAAGGTGGAACGCGGCGTCGGCTACGTCCAGGACAATGCCCTCAAAGGACGCACGTTCGACGGCCTGGAATCGCAGAACCAATTCTTGCTCGAGTGGGAGCGTACCGTCGCCGACACCCGGTTGCACGGCACGACTCGCCATCAGGTGGGCACGCGATTTCTGGAGGTCGAGCGACCGGCACTCCTTCCATTGCCACCGGGTCGCTTCCCGTTCTTCCACGAAGGCCGCCGCATCGTACACCGCGACGGCCACGTTGAGGTCCAGAGGGCGTATTACTCGGTCCCTCCCGAGTACTTGGCTCGCGGCGTCTGGGTGCGGTGGGATGCCCGGATGGTTCGGGTCTACAGCGACAAGATGGCGTTGATCATCAGCCATCCCAAGCAGGAGCCGGGCCGGTTCAGCACCCTGGGACAGCACATCGCCTCCGAGAAGATCAGCGGGATCGAGCGGGGCGCGGCCTGGCTGTTGGATCGCGTACGGCGAATTGGACCGCGGAGCGTCTGCTGGGCCGAGGCGACGATTCAAGCCCGCGGGGTGGAAGGCGTGCGAGTGATCCAGGGCCTCTTGAGCCTGACTGGACGTCACGACGCGTCGGCGATCGAGCGGGCCTGTGAGATCGCGCACGGCTACGGGTCGTTCCGACTGCGGACCGTCCGCACGCTCATTGATCGTCAGGTCGCGATCCAGGAGCGACTCCCGTTTTTGGATGAGCATCCCATCATTCGTGATCTTTCAGACTATCAAAAGTTCGTCCACCAGTCGTTCCAGAAGGAGGTGTAAACCGGGGCAGAGCGGCCGTGATCGACAGGACCGACGAGGGGAGGAATCAGCGGCCCCAGGTTCCTCTCCTTCACCTCTTCTCCTTCTTTTCCGTGAGCGAGAATCGGTGTGCACAATGGCACAGAAGTGCGTGAGGACCAAGTGATAACCAGTGGTTGTTATGAATGGATTTATCGCTTTGGGGCCAATCCCGGAGTACGGGGGGGCGGCGTCCTGCCGCCGTTCCTGGTCAGGGACCGTGGGTCGGCGCTCGGGTCGCGTCTCCGTGTCGTTCTGTCCCCCATTCTTTCATTGGAGGATTTGAGCTTCACACTGTGCGCGGTGCGGAAAACGCCTGATTTCACAGATCGCGTACACATAAACTCTGTGACTTTTCATAGACCGGTTTGCCATGGGACAGCCGGAGGGGCCTTGATCAAGCGTTGTTCTCGTGAGATCGCAAGCCCTCGGTCTCGAGATCGGAAGCAAGGGCTTTCAAAGAGCGGCGGACCAGTTTTGTTTCCACCTACATCAGTCGCAAAGGAGAATAGCATGAACAATCACTTGCAAGAGATGGCGAGAAAGCTCCGGTTGTCGGGGCTGCTTTCGAGCCTGGAGGTGCGGCTTCAGGAGGCGATGAGCCATGGCTTGAGCCACGCCGAGTTCTTGGAGCTTGTCCTCCAAGACGAGCTGGTGGTCCGTGACGACCGCCGGCTAGCACGTCGGGTCAAGGCAGCGATGTTTCGGGAGTTGAAGGCCCTGGAGGACTTCGATTGGGCCTTCAATCCGATGATCAAGAGGAAGCAGGTCTTCGAGCTGGCGACTGGCCGGTTCATCCGCGAGTCCCGCGACGTGTTATGGCTGGGCCCACCGGGAGTGGGGAAGAGTCACCTGTGCCAGGCGATTGGCTACCAGGTGATCAAGTCGGGGTTCGACGTGCTCTACCGGTCGATCTTCGACGTGGTGCGCGATTTCTTGCATGACGAGGCGTTGGGCCAAGAGGACAAGGTCTTGTCGAGTTACCTCAAGCCCGACTTGCTGATCATCGATGACATGGGGATGAAGCATTTGCCCAAGCGATCCGGTGAGTACCTGTTCGAGATCGTCATGCGACGTCACGAGGTGCGGTCGACGATGATGACATCGAACCGGCCGCTGGAAGATTGGGGCAAGCTGGTGGGAGATGTGCCGAGCGCGTCCGCGATTCTGGATCGGTTTCTGCAGCACGCGGAGTTGATTCAGATCACGGGACGGAGCTATCGGCTGCGGGATGGCGGAAGGGACGTGAAGGATGACGTCGGTCGTTCAAAACCAGCCAGTGCGCCCCCCGGCTCGGAGGGAAGTGAGATCGATTCAAAGCCAGCCAGTGCGCCCCCCGGCTCCGAGAAGGGGCGACCCGGTTCAAAACCAGCCAATGCGCCCCCCGGCTCGGAGCGGAGTGAGGCCGATTCAAAACCAGCCAATGCGCCCCTCGGCTCTGGACGGGGACGATCGAGTTCAAAACCAGCCAATGCGCCCCCCGGCTCGGAGAAGGGGCAGGCCGATTCAAAACCAGCCAATGCGCCCCCCGGCTCGGACGTGTCGGAGGAAGAGGAAGCGTGAACGAGAGAAAGGAGTTATGCTGTGTGAGACCGAGTCCCTTGGCTTACGGTTCGGGTGGAAAGAAGAACCGGACGCACTCGGCCAAAAAAAGCAGGGGATGAATCGGATCGATAACCATCGAGAATTGTCAAATTGATCACTGTAACTACCCGCAAGGGGTGGCTGGTTTTGAAACGCCTATAAGCGCCCATAAGTGGCTGGTTCTGAAGCGCCCGATGACAGCGGTGCGATTCGAGCGTGGGCGACATTGAACCGGAAACGGCTGCGGTTGGGGCTTCTCGACCCGGCCGCCCAGGGTACGCTCTTGCCCCTTGCCACTTCTATCCGGATACGCGGCAGGATGTGTCGAGTTTGCGATCACGGGAACCGGTCAAGAGGTTGCGAGCCCAAGAGAGGCGCCGCTCAAAGTCGACCGCCATCGAGCCCGCCCTTGGTTCTGGGTCGGCCGAGTTCTGCATAGATCGCGCCGGCTTGGGAGGTTAAGATGATTTGACCTTGTCCGGCGCTGAAAGCGGCTTCATCGCAAACTCGGTTCGGCTTCAGAGGCGATGCGGCTTGAGGGAACCAGGAAATGGGTCGCCGGGCGCCAGGAGGGATTTCAGGAATTGCTGATAGCTCTGCTCGAAGGGCCAGAGTGCTGTTGTCTGGCGGAATCGGGGGGATAACCCGGGTGCGGGTCTGATCGAGGTGCCCCGTTCCTCTCCTCTCCTCAAGCTGGCGCACATGCCAGACCGAGCCGCGTCGATGCCCGACCAGTTCCTCAATATCTCGACGGAGAATCGGGACCACGAACCTGGGTCGGAGACGCTTGACTTCGGCCAGGAGACCAACTCGGCTGCTTCCCGTAAGCTGCCCGAGAGGATCAGTCGTTACCGGGTGGAACGTCTACTGGGGGAGGGTGGCTTCGGCTTGGTCTTTCTGGCCTACGACGAGAAGTTACACCGAAACGTCGCACTCAAGGTCCCGCACGCTCAGCTTATCTCATCACCCGAAGATGCAGAGCTTTACGTGACCGAGGCTCGCACCGTCGCGAACCTTGACCACCCGAATATCGTGCCGGTGTACGACGTAGGCAGCACCGAAGAGTTCCCGTGCTTCGTCGTGTCGAAGTTCATCGACGGACAGACTCTCGCCGCCGAATTCCGGCGCAAGCGCGCCGACTACCGCCAGACGGCCGAGCTGATCGCGACAATCGCCGACGCGCTGCACTATGCCCACAAGGAGGGGCTCGTTCACAGGGACGTCAAGCCGGGGAACATCATGATCGATCAGGCCGGGAAGCCATTCGTGGTCGACTTCGGCTTGGCCCTGCGCGAGGAAGACGTCGGCAAGGGCCCTCGTTACGCCGGCACGCCGGCCTACATGAGCCCCGAACAGGCATGGGGCGAGGGACACCGTGTCGACGGCCGCACCGATATCTTCAGCCTCGGCGTGGTCCTTTACGAGCTCTTGATCGGGCGCCTGCCATTCGACGGCCGGCCCCGGGAAGAGCTCATGGAGAACATCACGAGCCAGGAAGCCCGTCCGCCGCGCCAGCACGACGAAACGATCCCGCGGGAGCTGGACCGAATCTGCCTGAAGGCACTTGCCAAGAGGGCCTCGGAGCGTTACTCAACGGCGAGGGACATGGCCGAGGATTTGAGGCACTTCCTGGCCGAGCAAGCCGAATCGTGCCTCGCAACCCCGGCGACGCAGATCGATAGCAGGCCCGCGCCGGGCCCCAGCGATTTCAACCTGTCGCTCCACGAGGCGGTCAAGATCGTGCCCAAGGGGCTGCGGTCGTTCGACGAGCACGACGCCGACTTCTTCCTCGAGCTCTTGCCGGGCCCGCGCGACCGTAACGGCCTGCCCGATAGTCTTCGGTTCTGGAAGACCTGGATCGAGGAGACCGATCCGGACAAGACAGCACCTGTCGGGCTCATCTACGGACCGTCGGGATGTGGAAAATCGTCCCTGGTCAAGGCTGGGCTGCTGCCTCGTCTGTCCGGTCAAGTCATCGCCGTCTACATCGAGGCCACCCCCAACGAGACCGAGAGCCGATTGCAGAACGGGATCCGGAGACGGTGCCCTGAGCTTCCCGACAACCTGGGCCTGAGGGACAGCCTCGCCGCCCTCCGCCAGGGTCGGGCGTTGCCGGAGGGCACGAAGCTGCTGGTTGTCATCGATCAGTTCGAGCAGTGGCTGCACGCGCGCCGGGACGACGAAAACACGGCGCTCGTCCAGGCGCTACGGCAGTGCGACGGCCACCGCGTTCAGTGCATCGTGATGGTGCGAGACGATTTCTGGATGGCGGCGACGCGCTTCATGCACGCGCTCGAGGTTCGACTTCTGGAGGGTCAGAACTCCGCCGCCGTCGATCTGTTTGACCTCGTACACGCCCGCAAGGTCCTGGCCTCGTTCGGACGCGCCTTCGGCAGGCTTTCCGAGGACGGCCCGATCCGGTCCAGGGACCAGAGCATCTTTCTCAAGGAAGCTGTCTCCGGACTGGCGCAAGACGGCAAGGTCGTGTGCGTGCGGCTGGCGCTCTTCGCCGAGATGATGAAGGGCAAAGTCTGGACGCGCGCCACGTTCAGCGAGGTCGGAGGGACACGAGGCGTGGGCTTGACGTTTCTCGAGGAAAACTTCAGCGCCGCCACGGCTCTGCCGGAGCACCGCTTTCACCAAAAGGCCGCCCGTGCCGTCTTGAAGGCCCTGCTGCCGGAATCGGGCACGGATATCAAGGGGCACATGCGATCTTACGCCGAATTGCTCGAGGCCTCCGGCTACTCGGGCCGGCGCGGGGAATTCGACGATTTGATCCGGGTCCTTGACGCCGAGCTCCGCTTGATCACGCCGACCGACCCCGAAGGTGTCGAGGGCGGCAAGGACGCAACGTCGAAGCTCAACGCGGCGGAGAAGTATTACCAGCTCACTCACGATTACCTCGTCCATTCGCTGCGCGACTGGTTGACCCGCAAAGAGCGAGAGACACGGCGCGGGCGTGCCAGGCTCCGACTGGTCGAACGCTCGCTGCTCTGGAACTCGAAGCCCGAAAACCGCTTTCTGCCGTCGGTCTGGGAGTGGGCGAACATTCGGCTCTTCACGAGCAAGAAAGACTGGACCGAGCCCGAGCGCGCAATGATGAGGCGAGCCGGGCAGCGGCATAGTCTCATCGGCCTTGCCGCCCTCGGTCTGATCGCCCTGGGAGCCTGGGGAGTATTCGAAGCCCGCGGGGACCTACAGGCGTCGGGAATCGTCGCCTCGTTGAAGACCGCCAGCACGGCCGAGGTGCCCTCGATCATCAAGCAGCTCTCGGGCTCCCGCCGCTGGGCCGATCCCCAACTCCGCCGCCAGCTTCGCGAATCGGAATCATCAAGTCGGGAGTATCTCCACGCCAGCCTGGCGCTCTTACCTGATGATCCTTCTCAGGTCGACTACCTCTGCGGCCGCCTGCTCTCGGCGTCTTCCGCGGAGTTGCCGGTCTTGCGAGCGGCGCTCTTGCCATACCAATCCCAGGTGGCACCGAAGATCTGGTCGGTGCTGAGCTTGGCGAAGCCGGGCGATAATGCCTTGCTTCCCGCCGCCGGCGCACTGGCCCTCTATGCCCCGGCCGACCCGCGGCTGGCCCAGTACCGAGAACGGATCGTCCAGGCTTTGGTCGGCACCAATCCTCTCTATCTCGGGCTCTGGACGGAGTCGCTTCGTCCCGTCCGAAGTTTGTTGACCGGGCCCCTGGCTGCGATCTTCCGGGACGCGCAACGGTCCGAGAGCGAACGCACGCTGGCGGCCGATGTCCTCGCGGATTATGCCGGCGACGATCCCGGCTTGGTGGCCGATCTCGTGATGGACGCCGACCCCAGAGCCTTTTCGACCCTGCTGGCTATCGCCGAGCGTCAGGCAGCGACAACGGTGCCGGTCTTCCTGGCGGAGATCGCCGAGCCGGCGATGCCATCCGGCAACGAGGGCGGATCAGAAGACGACAAGGATCGCCGCGCTGCGCGACAGGCCCGCGCGGCCGTTGCCCTGGTCTGCATGGGCCGGTCGGAGCATGCTCTGCCTCTGCTCCGCCACAGGGCCGATCCACGGCTGCGCAGCAATCTGATCAACTGGCTCCATCCGTCGGGTGCCGATCCGCGACGTCTCGCCGCCGAACTCGCGCGTCTCGCCGCGGTTACCCGACCAGCGCCCGCTTCGGGGCGGCAACCGATGGACGCGATTCTATTTGATCCCGAGACATCGATGCAACGGGGGCTGATTTTGGCGCTGGGGAATTACGGAATCAATGACGTGCCGCCGGAATTGAGCGAGCAACTGGTCGTCTCGTTGCTCGACCTCTATCAGAACAACCCTGATGCGGGGATCCACGGCGCGGCGGAATGGACGCTGTGGCGCTGGCAGCAGCAGGCAAAGCTGCGGAAGATCGATTCCGAGCTGATGAAGATCGGCAACAGGCCCGATCATCGCTGGTTCTTGAACCGTCAAGGGCAGACCTTCGCCCTGATCGACGGCCCGGTCGAATTCCGCATGGGTTCTCCGCCGGCCGAGCCGGATCATCTTGATGACGAGCTGCTCCATCGCCGGATCATCGCGCGGCGATTCGCGATCGGCACCAAGGAGGTGACCGTCGAGCAATACGAGCGATTCCTCAAGGAAAATCCGGGAGTTGGAGCGGCGAATAACCGTCGGTTCAGCCCCGACCCGCGCGGTCCAGTGAGCACGCCGAGCTGGTACGACACGGCGGCCTATTGCAACTGGCTCAGCCGGATGGAAAACCTGCCCGAGTGTTACGAGCCGAGCCAGAAGGGCAAGTACGCCGAGGGAATGAGAATCCGGGCGGACGCTCTCGAGCGCGTGGGATACCGGCTGCCTACCGAAGCAGAATGGGAATATGCATGCCGCGCGGGGGCGCTCTCCAGCCGCTACTACGGAGTCAGTGTAAGTCTGTTGTCGCGCTACGGATATTGTATTCTGGCATCGGAAGGCCGGGCGTGGCCCTGCGGAAGCCTCCAGCCCAACGACCTAGGGCTCTTCGACATTCTTGGCAACGTTTACGAATGGTGCCTCGATCGGAAGTCGGACTACAAACCGGCGAATGACGGCGTGATCGTCGATCTGATCCCGTCCGCGACGACGGTTTCCGACACGACATCTCACATCCTTCGGGGTGGAGGGTTTGTCGACGTTCCGTCGCATGTGCGCTCGGCCCAGCGGAGCTGGAACCTCCCCTTTAATCGTCTCGGTGTCTACGGCTTCCGCCTTGCCCGGACGTGCCCCTGAGACTGCAGAGCGACGAAAGCGAGAAAGGTGAGAACGTGCTCCCTCGCCGTGTCTGTTCCGAAGAGCGTCTCAGCGCCCCTCGGCAAGCGTCCGGAGCACGGGGTCCGCCTCGTGGGCCACCAGGTAGACCGGGGTCTCCGTGAGCTCGATCGTGTGCTCGCCGATCCTGTTACCCATCAGGTTGAAGGCCGTCGCCGCCGGGTCGATGGTCAGGCGTCTCGCCTTCTCCGACGACGACCACGCCACCGCCACCACGGAATGGTGCCCGTCGGGGAGGTCGACGGTAGAGAAGACGTATCCGTGCAAGCCGTCCCGGTCGACGACCTGGAGCGGGGAGGAGACCGTACCGATCATCTTCGTGAAGGCGGCGATGCCGGCGTACATCGTGCGGGGCGCACCGCCGTATTCGAAGAGCACCCCACCGGCGTCGGGCCCGTTGATCCGGCCGGCGGTGCCCGCGTGGAAGAAGATCTTCCTCAGGCCGTGCGCGAAGCCGACGGCGGCGAACTTCACGATGTGCTCCGTCGCCGCTCGCTCGCTCGGCCAGCGGCAGCGGTTCATGGTGGCGTCGCCGAAGCTCTGCGGGAAGTTCGGCGGGTCGTCGTCGGCGTAGCACCCCCACTCGGTGATCCAGACCGGCCGCTGGCCGCCGTGGGCTTGCATCAGCTCCTCCAGGGCCCTGAACGGCTCCTCATACGTCTCGGCGGGCCGGGCGGCGTCGTAGAGGTGCAGGTCGATGACGTCGCACCCCTTCAGACCCCCCTTCGTGATGAACTCGCGCGTGTAACCCGACGTCAGCCCCGCGCTGATGCCGCCGCCGACATGGACGTGCGGGTCGACCTCCTTCATCGCGTCGTGGGCGACCTGAAGCAGCTTCACGTAGTCGTCGACCGAGTAGCCGAACTGCCGGGGCAAGGCGTAGTCGGTGTAGACCGGCTCGTTGAGGACCTGCACGTACAGGGGGAAGAGCGCGTCCTTGCGCAAGGACGGCGTCTTGAACTGGCGGTAATGCCGCACCGTCTCCGCGGCGTAGCGGCCGAAGTCGTCGAGGTCCTTCGGGGCGTAGGCCATTGGCAGGCGCGACCGCAGTGAGCCGTCCGGCCCGGCGGCTTTCGCCACGGCCTCGGGGCGAGCCGAGGTCGACCACGACGCCGACGGGAACGGCAGGAGGATCTCGACATGGCCTCCCAGGCCGGCCACGCGGCCGATCTGGGCGTCGGGGATGCGCCAGTCGAATGTCCCCCGCTTGGGCTCGACCGTGTCCCACTTGGCCGACCAGTCGCGCCACCAGACGACCCCCGCGCGCTGGGCACTCCGCACGAGGAAGTCCCACGGATAGGCGTGGTTGAATCCGAAGGGTGCGTGCTGCGGGAGGGCCTTCAGCACCGGGTCGATCACGGCCAACCGCGTGGTGGTCAGCGTGGCCACGCCGTCCTTTGTCTCCGGGTCAGGCTCGACGAATCCAGACCCCGGCTCCGGCTTCCACCTTGCGCGGAAGGCCCCCAAGCGGCCCCGCGCCACGTTCTTGAAAGCCTGGCTCGCGCTGGCGTGGGCCGGAACGGGGAGCGCCGGCGTGAGGGCGGTCACGGTCTTGCCGAACGCATCGGTCACGTCGAGCCGGCCCGCGACCGTGCGCTCGGCATCGCCGTCGTTGTAGGCGAGAAGGGATAACGAGGCCCCCTCCTTTGCATCGGTGATGTGGTCGGGAACGTCCGTGTCGACGTACGACTCGACGGATGCGCGGGGGTGATACTCGGTCGCCTTCGCGCCCCGCTCGAGCTGCACGGCGTCGACCCAGAGGACGCCCCGGTCGCGCTTCGTGGCCTCGAGGTCGAGTCCGACGGCCACGAACAGGAATGGCTCCGAAGGCGTGAACGTGAACTCGTACCGCTTCCAGTCAGGCCCGACGCGGACCTGCCGGTGCTCCAGGCGCTCGGGCACCTCGCTGACGGCGAGTTGCGCCATGGTGCCGTCCGACTCGGCGCGGAGGTAGGCCGAGAGCGTGAAGGGCTCACCCGGCTTGACCGTGATCCAGCCCCGGTTCGCCGCCAGGGCCCGCTTCACCGGCTCGCGCACCGGCTGGTAGTAGTCGAACCAACGCACCGGCGCCACGGCGGCATCGATGGCGATCTTGAGACTCTGGCGGCCGTGTTTGGCGTGGCGCGCGTCGCACTCGCCCTCGAGTCGGAACAGGTTCCCGCCCCAGCCGCCCAGGCCGAACGTCAGGCTGCCCCAGCCGGCCGTGCCGCACTCGAAACTGCTGTTCGGGATCGCGTTCGTGACGCCCTCGGTGCCGATCCGCGGGTACCACTGCGGCTTGTCATTGGTCTCGGCGAGCGTGAGGTCGTCAAGCCAGAGCGTCCCCGTGCTCTTGAACCAGATCTGCAACCGGCTGGTCGCGGCCGGGACGCCGCGCCGGCACTGAAAGAGGAACTCGAACCGCTCCCAGCGCGGGCCGGGCGTGAACGCCTCATCGAGCCCTGAGCCCACCCAGTCGCGGGTGTTGACCAGGGAGACATCGACCCCGCCGGCCTTGAGGCCCACGGCCTTCGCCCAGAGCGTCAGCCTGTACCAACGGCCCCGGCGCACGCCGACCTTGCCGACCTGACAGACCATGGCATGGAAGTCGGGCCCGTCGCCGTTGAACACGGTGCAGTCGAGCCGGGCCGCATGGCCGCCGTCGCGGCCGCCGTCCACGGTGAGCCGCTGACGCAGGGATGGATTGCCGGACGTCGTCCAGCCGTCGGGATCGCCCGTGTCGGCGCGGCCCTCCTCGAACGAGCCGTTGAAGATCAGGTTCCCCCCGTCCGCGCGGCAGGCTGCCGCGACACCAAGGAAGACGACCGCGGCGAGGATCGAGCGCCTCATGAGAGCCTCGAGGGTTTGGTTCCGGCCGACGGGGCGGAACGGCAGTGCGATACTGGATACCCTCTCATGGTAGTCGCGTGCCCGGCGCGGGTCGACCCGTCAGCGGCCGGACGAGTTCGTCACCAGTCGATCACCAGAAACCAGGGTCTTGATTCTTTCCCCCGCTGGTTCTATCTTGCAGGCATCCGCGATGCTCACGACGGGCATGCCGCGGGTTGGCTAAGAAAGCCTCTGGCGCGATCTCCGGCATTGCCGTTTCGTTGTCGTGCACTCCCGCCGAATTCTCGACCCGCCCGTTCCGATCGCCGCCTGCATGTGAGTTTCGTCGCGCCCCGGGGAATGTCGATCCGGGCGACCGGCCTCGCCTTCCCTGAGCACCAAGCCGAACGAGGTACAGGAGCCTCCATCATGCTTCCGATCGTGTGGAGTTCCCGGACCCTATGAGGAGGAGCAATGCGACTGCATGCCCCGATCCTGTTGACGATCGTGCTTCGGGTCACTCTGGCGCCTGCCGGGGAAGTGGACCCTGAGCAGCCGCGCCGGGTCATCAATCTCGACGGCCTGTGGCAAGTCGAGCAAGGGGGCATGGAAGGCATGCCGGCTGCGTTCACGCACACGGTCGCCGTGCCCGGCCTGCTCGACATGGCTCGCCCCGCGTTCAGTGACGTGGGTAAGCCCTGCACGGCTCGGCGGGCGTTCTGGTACCGGCGTGCCTTCAAGGTGGAGGGCGCCTTGCCGGAAGTGGCCCTGCTCATGATTCACAAGGCTCGGTACGGGACGCGGGTGATGCTGAACGGGAAAGACCTGGGCGAGCACTTGCCCTGCTTCACCCCGGCGTATTTCGATGTCAAGCCGTACCTGAAGGGGGAGGGGGCCGAGAACGTGCTGATCATCCGGGTCGGGGCGAATCCGGATTGTCTTCCCACGGACATGCCGCGGGGCTGGGATTTCGAGAAGTACCTCTATGAGATGACGGTCACCACGGGGGGAGACGCGGTCAAGGTGCGATTCGGGATGAGGTCCTTCCGCTTTGATGCCCAGAGCGGGCGCGCCGTGCTCAACGGCAAGCCCTACTTCCTGAGAGGGACCAACATCTGCATCTACCGGTTCTTCGAGGACCAGCAACGCGGAGATCTGCCCTGGCGGGCGGACTGGACAAGGCGATTGCATCAGCAGTTCAAGTCGATGCACTGGAACTCGATCCGCTATTGCATCGGCTTCCCCCCCGACTTCTGGTACGACATCGCGGATGAAGAGGGTTTGCTGATCCAGGACGAGTTCCCGATCTGGCTCTTGAATCCTCAGCCTGGCAAGGACGGCGCTCCCGAGTTCCCCCGTGCAGAGAAGATCATTCCGGAATACATCGATTGGATGCGACAGCGCTGGAATCATCCGTGTGTGGTGATCTGGGATGGACAGAACGAGAGCTTCACCGATGAGACGGGCAAGGCAATCCGGGCCGTCCGGCACCTGGACTTATCGGGAAGGCCCTGGGAGAACGGCTGGTCCGAACCGCAGAGCACGGCCGATTGCGTGGAGTCTCACCCCTATCTCTTCAGCCGGGGCTGGCAGGGTCAGGGCCCGTTCAAGCTGAGCGAGATGCCCCGGGTCTCCGGCGTTCCTTACCTCAACGACCGGCAGAAGAAGCTGCGGGTGCCGATCATCATCAACGAGTACCTCTCCACCCGATCCGTGCGCTGTCACGTGAAGGGATTCGGGCGGGAGGTCCTCACAATCAACCAGGAGATACCGGCCGACGAGGGTGCTTACAGGCTGGTCGCTGAACTCTCGAGCGGTCCGGGGACACCGGTACGCAGCCTGCGTGATTTCAAGGTGCTTCCGCGCAGCGGGGCGCCGTAGACCACTGCCGCGATCCCCGTTGATCGTCACGCCAGCAGCGCCGGCACCACCTTGGCCTTGGTGACCTCGGCGTCGGTCAGGCTATCGAGCCGTCCTTCGTGGGGGTAGGTCAGCTTGCGATGGTCGAGACCCAGAGCGTGAAGGAGCGTGGCCTGGAGGTCGTGGACGGTCACGGGACCGTCGACCGACTGGTAGCCGAACTCGTCGGTCGCGCCGTGGACGTAACCCGGCTTGAAACCACCGCCGGCCAGCCAGAGCGAGAAGCCGTGACGGTTGTGGTCGCGGCCGTCGGTGCCCTGCGAGACCGGCAAGCGGCCGAACTCTCCCGTCCAGAGCACGATCGTCTCGTCAAGGAGTCCGCGCTGTTTGAGGTCCCTGACCAAGGCTGCGCTGGGCTGGTCGGTGCGGGCGCAGAGCGATTTGAGGGTCTCGGCGTTCTTGCTGTGCGTGTCCCAGGGCTGGCCGCTGAGGAACAGTTGAACGAAACGGACGCCTCGCTCGACCAGGCGGCGGGCGATCAGGCAGCGAGAGCCGTATTCGCGGGTGGCCGGGTTGTCGAGGCCGTACATCCGCCGGGTCGCCTCCGGTTCCCGGGAGAGGTCGAGCGCCTCCGGAACGGCCGTCTGCATCGCCGCGGCGATCTCGAAGTTGGCGATCCGCGCTTCGAGCTCGGTGTCACCGGGATGCCGCTTCCCGTACGAGCGGTTCAGCTCGTCGAGGAAGCGGAGCTGGTAATCACGGGCCTCGGCCGTGACGCCGGGCGGCGTCTTGAGGTTGAGGACCGGGGCGTCCCCTGAACGGAACGGCGTTCCCTGGTCGATCGCCGGCAGCCAGCCGCTCGACCAGTTGCGAACGCCGTCGACCGGCAACCCGCCAGGGTCGGACAGAACCACGTAGGCCGGCAGGTTCTGGTCCTCGGAGCCCAAGGCGTAGACGACCCACGAGCCCCACGTCGGCCGGCCAGCCAGGACCTTGCCGGTGTGGATCAATCGCAGCGCCGACTCGTGATCGACTGACTCGGTCGTCATCGAGCGCACCAAGGTCAGATCGTCGACGATCCGGGACATGTGCGGAACGATCTCGCTGAGCACCATTCCCGACTGGCCGTGCGGCCGGAACCGGAAGGGCGAGGCCAGCAGGTTGCCTGCCTTCTTGTCAAAGTGGATCTCGAGCGTACCGGGATACGGCTTGCCGTGGTGCCTGGTGAGCGCAGGCTTGGGGTCGAACAGGTCCACCTGGCTGGGCCCACCGTGCTGGAACAGGCAGATCACGGATTTGGCCCGGGGCGTGGGATTGGCCCTGGCCACCGGGTTCACAGCTTCCCCAGCCCGAGTCGACACGTGCTCGAGCAGGTGAGAGAGGGCCAGCGTGCCGATCGCACCGGCGTATTGGCCCAGCAAGGTGCGGCGGTTGAGAGGGAACAGTGATTGACCCAGCGGTGGGATTGGGACCATGGACATTATCATTCATTCTACATAGAGGAATGCATTGCTGGCGAGGAGCATCTGGCAGAAATCAGCCCATGCGTGGCGTTGGGCGCCGGCTTCAGCGTGTCCGGGGTAGCGGGAGGGTTGAGTTTGGAGGAACCGCCGGGCGGCATCGCGCTCGTCCTGGTCCGGCGCGCGGCCGGCGGTGAGCAGGAAGGCCAAGGTGATGCGGGCATCGCCATCGGCCTGGCCCGTGGCGACGCAGTTGCAATCGCGCTCGAGCCGCTCGGCGAGCTTTTGCGCGCGGGCGACGACGAAGCCGGCATTCAGCAGGCTGAGCGATTGAAGCGGGATCGTGGACGGGAGGCGACGAGTGCAGGTGGTGACGATCGAGGGGGCGTCGAACACGTCGAGCAGGCTGGTGGTCTGGGTCCGGCGCTGCTGGAGGTAGACGGAGCGGCGAGTCGCGCCGGCCGTCGATTCCTCGGCGACGACCTCACCCGACTCGGTACGATGGGTCGGGATGTACCGCCCGCCTTGGCGGTCATCAAGCTCGCCGGAGGCGGCGAGCATGGCGTCACGGATTGCCTCGGCGTCGAGCCGGCGCAGCGGAAACCTTGCCAGCAGGCGGTTGTCGGGATCGACCCGCGCGCCTTTCGTGCGCGGCGCGCTCGACTGGCGATAGACCGACGAGGTCAGGATCAGGCGGTGCAACGCCTTGGCGCTCCAGCCTGATCGTGCCAGCTCGCCGGCCAGGAACTCGAGCAGGTCGGGATGCGTCGGGGCCGAGCCGGTGTAACCGAGGTTGTCGGATGTGGCGGACAGGCCGGTGCCGAAATGGTGCTGCCAGATTCGGTTGGCCAGCACGCGTGCCAAGAGCGCCGCCGGGCGCGAGCCGGGTTTCGTGAGCCAATGCGCCAGAGTGAGCCGGCGGCCGGTCGAGCCGGAGCCGGCAAACGGCGGCTTCGGCTCGTATCGATTGTCCGCGTCGGTCAAGAAGGCGGGGACGCCCGGCCCCACCTTCGGGCCCGGGGTGGCGAGATTGCCGCGGAGCAAGAGCGGGATCTCGGACGGGTCGCTCGACACGTCGCCGACCCACGCGATCCGGCCCGGGTTGGGTTGCCGCTCTGCGTTTGCCGCCTCAATCGCCTGTTTGAGCGATTTCTCTTTCTTGCCCGCGTCCGGCTCTGAAGCGAACTTCCGCTTGATGGATTCGAGCTGGGCGTCGGTTGCCTTCTCTTGAGCCTCCCACCGCGCCAGCTCGTCGCGAGGCCCCGCGATCACCATGCGATCGTTCGGCTTCTGCCAGTGCTCGAGGTTGAACGCCGGGTACAGGATCGCCTGGAGCTGGTAGTACTCTTTCTGAGTGACTGGCTCGAACTTGTGGTCGTGGCATTTGGCACACTGAAACGTCAGTCCGAACAGCGACGAGCCGATGATCTGGATCGCCCCCTCGAGCACGGCGTACTTGTCGACGCGGACCTCGTCGGGGTTACCGTCGCTCTCTCCGGTGCCGTCCTGGCCGTTGCGCAGGAAATGGGTCGCGACGAGCTGGTCGATGATCGCCGGCGTGGCGTCACGGCCGCGACGATCGCCCGCCAGCTCATCACCGGCCAGTTGTTCGCGGACGATCTGGTCAAGTGGCCGATCGGCATTGAACGCGCGGATGACGTATTCACGATAGCGATAGGCCAAAGGCCGGTCGGTATCGGCGTCGAAGTAGCCGTTGGAATCCGCGTATCCCGAGGCATCCAGCCAGTACTTGCCCCAGCGCTCGCCGTAGCGTGGCGACGCGAGCAGACGTTCAACGATTGTGGCGTAGGCATTTGGATCAGGGTCGTCGAGGAACGCCGCGATCTCCTCAGGGCGCGGCGGCACGCCCGTCAAGTCGAAGCTGAGGCGTCGGATCAACGTTGCGCGGTCGGCGTCAGGACCGAGGGCGAGCCCTTGATCCTCGAGCGCCTTCTGGATGAAGAGATCAACCGGGGTGCGGACGCGGGACTGGTCGCGTGGAGTGGGTCGTGGAGGTTGAGCGGCCGGCGCGAACGCCCAGTGGTCAGTCACCGGCGCGGCGCGGCGGACCTCGTCGGCACTCGGTAAATTGCTGGCCCCCTGTTCAATCCAGCGGCGCAGCAGGGCCTTTCCGCCGGCCGGCAGCGGCTCCTCGGGCTCCGGCGGCATCTCGTCATTTTCGACCAGGTCCCAGAGTGGGCTCTCGTCCAGCTTACCTGGCACGACCACCGACCCGCTCGATCCACCCCGCGCCAGCGACCGCGCGTTGCTCAGGTTGAGCTTCCCCTTGGGCTTGACCGGTCCGTGGCACTTCAAGCACCGCGCCTTCAAGAGCGGCAGGATGTCACGCTCGAGGCTCGGACGAGTCTCGCCCTCCGCGCTGTAGACAAACCCAGGAAGAGCAGCCAGTAAGGCCGTAGCCAGAATCGAACCGTGTTTCAAGCCGGCTCCTTGCATGATGGTCATGGCCTTGTCCGAGTCGGTGATGGACCTTCTCGATGGCGATTGTTTGTTATTATACGAAGCGTGACTGTGTCGGAGTAGAACAGGAGAGGAGATAAGCGATGGCCGTCAAGACCGCAACTCGAACTCTGCCTGGCACCTTTCTGGTTGATCAGCGGCCAAATGGACGCCCCTGACTGGCCGTGGTAGGATGATCGGAGTCGCCTTTGATGGAGGATCCGATGCCCCACGTCACCGTCCCGGAAGAAACCTTCCGGCGGCTCTCCTCGCGAGCTGCCGCCCTCAACATCTCCGTTGACGACCTCGTCAAGCCGGCCCTCGACCGGCTCGCTGAGACCGGGACCTCCGCGCCCGAGTCGCCGCTCCCGCTCACCGGGTCCGCTTGGCAGGCGGAGCTTGAGGCATGGAAGCTGGACGCGCAGAGCCGTGCCGGACGATACCCCCCGGGGTTCGTCCTCGACGACAGCCGTGAGACCATCTACCGTGAGCGGGAAGACGCCCAACTTTGATCCTCCTCATTGAGGTTATACGAACTCAATGATCGCTCATATAACGCTAGCGACGCGCGACGTCCAGCGGTCGGTGGATTTCTTTGAGGAAGTGCTGGGCTGGAGGCCGGTGGCCCGGCCCGGCAATATCACCGTGGCGGCCGCCTGGCTGGCGATCGCGCCGGGGCAGGAGCTGCATCTGATCGAGGAACCCGAGTTTGAAGCCTCACGGTTCGAGCAGGAGTTCGGCCGGCACATCGCCGTCACGTTCGCCCGCGCCGGGTTTCCCCAGTTGAAAGAGCGGTTGCAGGCGCACGGCGCGACGCTGATTGAGCCCCTGCGGGAAACGCCGTTCGAGCGATTCTTCTTCCGCGATCCGAACGGGTATGTCTTCGAAGTCGTCGAGGGAAACCACGACGAGCCGAGACCAATCGAGTGATATCGACAAGATCACTCACGGCCGACGCCCAGCGCATCGGCGACGCGATTGATGTAGTTGAACCAGGCCGCGATCAACGTGATCTGCAGGATGGCGCGGTCATCGAAGCCGACGCCGTGAAGCCGCTCGTGGTCCAGGGGCGAGACCTTGGTCGCGTCCTTGGTCAGCTTGACCACGTAGTCGATCATCACCCGCTCCTGATCCGTGATCGGTGCCTGTTTGTAGTCTTGCTTCAGCGCCTGGACGAGTGCGTCGTCCAGTGTGACCCGACGCAGAAACTCTGCGTGCGAGACGATTCAGTAGTGGCACTGGTTGGTGAGCGACACCATCGTGGCGATCATCTCGTGCTGCCGGCGCTGGAGCGGTAGCTCGGGCGACATCAAGGCGCCAAAGGTCGCGAAGGCGTGATGGAGCGCCTGGGGAATCAAGGTGTGCGAGGCGACGATTCCGGGTAATCCCTGGTCGAGCTCCTGCACGGGCTGCGCGTACTCAGGGGGATAAAGAGCTCGCTGGCCGGCCATCGCCTCGAGCAAGCTGTCGTCCGCGTCGTCCAGGGGAACGGTTCGAATCCAGGCCATCGGGGTCACCTCGGTTTATTTCCAGGGTTTCATACAGATCGTCGGGGCGGAGGAACGATCGCCGGTCGGTAGGGACGGGACGGCCGTCGAAGGCGAGACGGCTGTCTCGTCCGAGGTTTGGGCGGCGGTGGTCTCGCGGGTGGATCGGCTCTTCGACAAGACCCAGCCGGAGACAGGCACACCCAGCATGACAACGAGCAGCCCGATCGAGGCACGCAAGGGATCGCTCACGATCCGCAAGGCGATCACGACCAGGATCGGGACCAAGAACAGCAGGGGAGAGACGGGGTAGCCCGGTATCGCCAGGGGGTGCTCATCCGGTGAGCGGTGGCGGAGGACAAACACGGCGGCCACGGTCAAGGCCAGGAAGGCCATGGTTGGGACCATGAAATAGGAAAGGATCTGGCTGAAGGTGCCGGACAGCGCGAGCGCGGCAGCGAGCGTCGCCTGGATGGCGACTGCTCGCGCGGGAGTACCCCGGCGCGGGTCGACAGTCGCGAAACTCGGGAAGAACAACCCATCCCGCGCCATGGCGTAATAGACGCGGGGCGATGCCATGAGCACCGCGGCCAGGCTACCCGCCACCGAGATGACCACGATGGCCGCGAAGACGACCTCCCCGGTGCGCCCGAAGAGGGCGTAGCCCGCCAGGGCCGCGAATGCCTGGTCGTCCGACGCGATCCTCGCGGGCGGCACCAGGTAGAGGAACACCGCGCTGACGGCGATGTAGACAACTGCGACAATCGACACGCCCAGCACCAAGGCGCGCGGCAACGTGCGCCGCGGGTCGCGCACTTCGCCCGCGATCTTGCTCACGTCCCACCAGCCCGCGAACGAGATGAAGGCCAGGATCAAGGCGGCGGCCAGGCCCTGGAAGAGCGGCTCGGAGCCCGGCCGTTGCGACCAGAACGGCGTCAGGTTCGACCAGTCGCCTCGGCCGAGCGAGAAGCCCCAGACCACGAGGAAGCTCAGTAGCCCGAGCTTGAGAGCGGCCAGCGCGCCCAGGACGCGTGAGCCAAGTGAGACGCCGAGCATGTTGACCACCGCCAGGGCGGCGACGGCCCCGACCGCGACGGCCTTGAGCCCCCAAGCAGACAGCGGAGCGAGATGACCGGTGTAGCGCGCCAGGCCGACGGCCAGCATGGCCGTGAGGCCCGGGTCGGTCACCAGCAACGAGAGCCAACCGTAAAGGAAGGCCGTCCGGGGTCCGTAGGCTTTCCTCAGGTAGATGTAGCTTCCCCCGTCCTCCGGATAACGAGCCGCCAGCGCGCCATAGCAAAGCGCGCCGCCCACCGCGGCCACTCCCATCGTGAGCCAGACGGCCAGGAGCCAGACCGGCGAGCCCAACGTCTTGGCCATTCCGGCCGGAGTCAGAAAGATCCCGACGCCGATCACTTCACCCACGACCAGCGCCGTGGCCGTCGCCAGGCCCAGCCGGCGCACCAGGCCGGATCCTAGGGCGGCATCCGTTGCGTCGAGATCGTTCACCCTGGCCCGTTCGTTGCGTTCCATGTGCCAGCCGTCGCTCTGGTCAGAAATCCGATCCGCTCACAACCTCACCGCCGTTCCGTGTGCTCAAGGCCCGCCAAACGCTCAAGGCGATGGAGTCCTTGATGAACCGCACCGATCCGTCGCCGAAGGCGAGGTTGACCCCGCCGGGATGATAGCTCGACGGCGGGAGCTGCACGGCCATGTTGGCCATCGAGCTGCCGGGCATCCCCATACCACCGCTCATGCCGGCACAGGTGCGCGAATTCGGCGTGGAGACGTGGTTGTAGGTCGTGCACGTCATGTCGCCGATGGCCCAGGTGGCACCCATCCAGTTCGTCAGGGGCATTGCCATTGTCATGTCCATCATCGTGCACATCTGCCATGTTTGATCGATGGTCAAGGTGCCGTTCATCATGTACATGTCGCTCTTGAGGTCGGGCGATCCCTGACCGCGGCGCCGCTCGCTGAAGAACGCGGTCTGACTGGTCCCGTCGGTCATGCTTGCCAGGTTGACGCAGCTCCGGTTGTACAACGGGCCCTGTGGCAAGTAGCCCGGCGCGATCGTGCTGGGCGTCTGCTGGCAGGCATCGCAGAGCCACGACCCCTCGTTGCCGAAGTAATTGTTAGCGCCGTTCCAGCCGGGTGGGCCGCCACTGGATGCCGGATCCGAGGGACAAAGGAACGCCGAGATCGCGATCCGGCACACGGTGGCGTTCTCTCGGTTCGGATCCTGGAAAGCCGGCATGAAACCCATGTTGTACGAGTCCATGAAGGGTGTTTCCGGCGGTAGGTTGAAGTTGATGGCGTTGAACAGGGGTGTTTGCTCGAGGAACCCCAGGATCTGGCTGTGGGTGGACCAGCGGGCGTAGGTCGTTGCAGTCATCAGCTCGGGCATGTAGTTGTCTCCCTTGCCGAAGGGGAGGACCGAAAACGCATCGTTATAGTTATGGATGGCGAGGACGAATTGCTTGAGGTTGTTGGTGCACTGAATTCTTCGCGCCGCCTCGCGCGCCGCCTGGACGGCGGGAAGAAGCAAGGCGATCAAGACCGCGATGATGGCAATCACGACCAAGAGTTCGATCAAGGTAAACGCGGAACGACGAGGGTTCATGGGATCGTGTCCTGTTGAAGTCGACAGAGGGTCGAAGAATGGAAAGTGGGGAATTGGGGGCGTTCACCACGGCCCGCCAGCGTGAGGCGTCCAAGGGCCCGCCATCGGCGCCTTTGCCGCGACGAGGATGAATCGATTCGTGGAGATGACGGATCAGGCGGGAGGAGGATGGAAGATCGAGGGCTTCTTCCCCACGGGACGCAGGACAGGTTCATCGATCGTCCTGTCCGATGGAGAGACGATCTCGTGGAGGACCAAGGAGTTCAGTGTTCCCCACTGATCGAAGCCTCCGGATTCCTGAGAGGCTGCCCCAACGGGTGAGGGAACGTGGTCAGAGCAGCTCGGGCCGGAGCACGGCAAGCGGCGTGTCCGGTCTTGCTGTTGCAAGAGAAGTTGGACCGAATCGTCGGAGACCATGGACGACGTGTCGCCCAGGATGAACGCGTCGAGCCGATCGAGGTCGAGGAGCCGATCCGACTGAGAGACGACGAGATGGTTGCAGCCGGCTCGGGCAGCACGAGGCGCGCAGAATTCGTGGACCAAGAGCAGCATCAGTGCTCCGAGCCCCCAGCGCACCAGTCGTTTGGGGTAATCTGACCTCATCATTACCTTGCCGCCCTGCGAATTTCATCAGACTTGCGGGAGCCGGCCATCGAAAGTTTACCCGATGTATCCGAGCCCGGTCAAGCGATCGCGAACGATTGTTTCATCGTCGGGTGTGTAATCGAGACCGCCGGCAGACTTCGTGCTCTGGCCCGCGACCAGAGAGCGGCCTTGCATCGAGGATGGGACCTCGTATTCTCCCAATTCCAGGAGCGTCGGCGCGATGTCGAGCAGATGGGCGCCTGTCACTTCGCCATGCAAGGGGCTGTTGGAGGCGGCCAGGATGAATGACCCGAACTGGGCGTGGTTGCAGTCATCCGGCCCGGTGTCGTTCTCGAGGACATGGACCGACGGATAACCCACACCGCCGATCGACCGCCAGTACAGCCCACCGAAGTGGACGATCAGGTCCGGGGCCACGTTGCGGACGTTGTGGTAAATTTCCTCGGGTTTGAAGACCAAGGTCCCGAGCGGTTTGCCCTCTCGGTCGGCCGTCGCCTCGAACTTCGCCTTGATTTCGTCGCGAAACAGCTCGTAGCCGGCTGGCTCGATCACCCCCTGGGGTTCCCGACCCTGGACGTTCAAGAACACGCGGGCATAGTAGCCCCCTTCGCTCCAGACCTTGGTCTTCTGCCAGTCGACCTCCAGCTTGGCAAACGGAGTCACCTCGTCGGGATAGCTCTTCAAGACCAGCAGCCCCTCGCGCACCAGCCACTCGTTGACGCAGAAGCCACCGTCCAGCCGCTGCGCGCCGTGGTCGGAAACGACCAGAACGATCGTATCGTCGCTCAAAAGCTCCAAGACCCGGCCGATCTCCTGGTCGATGTGGCGGTAATAGTCATGCACCGTGTCGCGGAAGGGACTATCGGGCTCGTGCAGGACATGCTGGGGGTCGTGGTACTTCCAGAAGCCGTGGTGCACGCGGTCCAGGCCGATGTCGACGAAGTGAAAATAATCCCACTCCTTGGTCAAGAGCAGGTGCCGCACCACTTGAAACTGAGTGCGGCTCATGGCGAAGATCTGGTCGCGGAGCCTGGCCTTGTCGTCGGTGCGGAATCCCTGAACGTCGACCGGGTAATGGCCCACCAACTGCCGGATCTCTTGAGACAGCTCGGGAGGATGTGTGAAAATGTTCTTGTCTGTATCGGGTGTCAAGAAGCAACCCACGGCGATGCCGTTGATCTTCCGCGGGGGATAGCCGGGAGGGACTCCGACAATGATCGACCGCTTTCCCTCGCGGGCGAGCTGGTCCCAGATGGCCGGCGCCGTGATCGATCGCGAGGTGGTGATGCCCAGGCCGCCGTAGGAATGGTCGAGGCGGTTGCGAAAGCCGTAAACGCCAAGCGACCCGGGATCCTGGCTGGTCGCCATGCACATCCAGGCAGGGACGGTGATCGGCGGGATGACGCTCTCCAAGCGGCCGTAAGCGCCCACGTCCATAAGGCGCCTTATGTTCGGCAAGTCGTCGAAGCCGAAGAGCAGCTCAGGGGCAGCGCAGTCGAGCCCCAGGATGAGGATCTTCATGGCAGGAGCGTTTCTCCTTCCATCGCGCTACCCTTGGGAACGCCCAGAAAGGCCAGGATCGTGGGAGCCAGGTCCAGCAACCGCGCTCCCTCCCGGCGGAACGGCCGGTTCATGAACAACACACCAGGAACTTGATCCGGATCAATGATGTGGTCACCGCTCCACTTCTTGACGTTGTCTTCAAACTGACCCTGTGCGATGCCCCCCATCGAGGACGACCAGGAGACGCGGTATCCCGCGGCGAAATCGATCAGGAGGTC
Source organism: Isosphaerales bacterium (assembly GCA_044450785.1). Taxonomy (GTDB): domain Bacteria; phylum Planctomycetota; class Planctomycetia; order Isosphaerales; family Isosphaeraceae; genus JBIOJM01. The sequence goes on along the minus strand of JBIOJM010000013.1, from coordinate 37,196 downwards.
GGGTGCTTCCTCCAGGTAGGGCCCATGATAGACCGCCTCGCGCGGCTGTGCGCGGCGGATGGCGAGGGCACCCTGCCGCCCGGGGTCGGGCAAGCCGGTCAATCCTCGGATCAGGGCGGCCTTGACGGAGCCGGCGTCTTCGGGGAGGACAATTCCCCCCTCCTCGCGCCCCTTGATGTTCAAGTAGATCCCGCTCAACCCCAGCGCGTAAGCGCGGGTCCGTCCCCAGTCGACCTGCCGCAGCAGGTCGCCGGCCCCCTCGCCGGGCTGAACGCCGTCCCGCAGGGCCAAAAAACCGTTGTCGTGAAGCCATGTATTCAGGTGAACGCCGCGCTGGAAGCTGTTGAAACCGTGGTCGGAGAGCGCGACGAACAACGTCTGGTCGTCACTGTACTCCAGTGCCTTGCCCACGACGGCGTCGCAACGGCGATAGCAGTCGTCGATGACCTGGGCGAAATCGGAGTTGGGTGGTTTGCCTCGGTTGGCCGGGTGATCGGGCTCGCGGAACCGCCAGAACAGATGCTGGACCCGATCGGGCGTGTCGAACAAGCAGTAGAACAATCCCGCCTCGAACGACTCCAGCTCGTGCAGCATCATCGCCTCGCGCTCACGCCACGCGATCGCGCACTGATCGAGAAACGCCTCTTCGGAAAGCCGTTCGTTATTTAGCCCTGCGTGATCCTCGACCATCCCGGTCGTGTAAAAAAGGCCGATGCGTCGGGCGAGATCACCGGCATACTCGGGCGGGTCGCTGATCGGAAATAACGGCGCGTCGGGATCGAAGTTGATCGGAGAGGCATAGAGGGCGAGCTCTGGTTCAGATTGAACGAGATGGAAGCGCACCATCCCGTGAATCGATTGGAGCAGCCCGAGCTTGAACTTGACCCGGAGCCAGTCGCTCCAGGCTCCTGGGATGATCACCAGCTCCCGCGGTTTTCCGTCGGACTGAAGCAGGAGTCGACGCCCGTCCCGATCGACCCGCAGTGTGATCTCCACGTGGAGGTCGGTCCCCGTCTTGGGATTGCGGGGACCGATCAAATGAGTGGCGAAAACGCCGTCCGCTACCCGCCGGGCACGAACCACATTCTCGCTCTCGCGGGGTTTGACCGCATCGTCCGTCGTATAGAACGTGGCGGTTCCCAGCCCTCCCCTCAGGTCGGGGACGCCCATGCCCGAGAGCATGCGGCCGCGGACCGAATCGGGTGGATAGGTGCACGGACAGCGCAGCACGGTCGTGCCCAGGCCCGCGGCCTTCAAGATATCCCACATTGGTGTACCGCGTCGCAGATTGACGGCCTTGGGGGGCAGGAAAGCGTTTTTCTGCTCGTAGCGGTTCAAGGCCAGGTCGGGCAGGTAGGTCTTGGGATTGCGACGCAGGAAGTCGAAGATCCCGTGTCCTCCCGGGTTGGTCCCTGTCGCGAACGTGGACCAGGCCACTGGGGTCTGGGCGGGACGCGTGGTGGCCACTCGTGCAAACCCCCCCTGCTCTCTCAGCCGAGCCAGGTTGGGCAGTTGGTCCTGTTCGAGCAACCGCGAAACGATGCCCGGGTCCAGACCATCCAGACCAATAACGATGACCTTCTTGATGGCTCCAACCTCCCTTTCTCGTGGGCCGAGCCCGGTCGCGCCGGCCCACTCTACCGCCTAAGAGTACATTGGGGCCGAACCAGAGGACAATGCCAGAGCCGGATGCAAGCGATTTCCGGTTCCACGTTCAGCGTCGTGTTGTTGACAGCTCGCAAAAGAATTCCGTGGGAGTTCCCTACTCCGGTCCGACTGTAGCTCGCACAACTTCCTTCTCACTGTTGACGAACAAGTCATCAACCCGTCGGATCACGTCCATTCGTCTTGAAGATGGGCCTGATTATCCCGATAACCTCATCCGCGAATGGGGCGAAACTCGTTGGGCAGCGGGTGCGAATCGCATCGAGATCTCGGATCTCCAGAGCGATCCGTGTCGTCTCTGCAGAGGACAAGGGCCGGTTCAGTCCCGCGCAGCGACTGAGCAGAATTTTGGGGTTCTGATCTCGGTCCTTAGATGGTGCCGGCAGCGATTCCGGCTCCGCGGGGGCCTGAGGTTGTCGAGCGAGCCCCATCGCCCGCGAAAGCGGCATCGGCGAATAGCTCTTCCTCGCTCAGATTGTACCAGAGCTCGCCGAGGTAGAACTCCCCGTGGCCGAGCCGCTCCTCAATGTTGGGGGCATCCCTCAACGGACGGGCTTGGACGGGGCCGCTTCCGTTCCTCCGGACCATCAGCGTGACCTCGTCCGGATGAAATGAAGTAAGCAGGTACGGGGAATGGGTCGTCATGATAATCTGCGGCGCGGCCCGGCCGGACGGAGCGTCGTGGAGCCGGCGGATCAGGCGGATCACCTCCTCCAGCCTCTTGGGGTAAACGCCTTTCGCCGGCTCCTCGATCAAAAGCAGTTTCGGGGGCTCGGGCGAGTGAATCAGGGCGAGCAAGCCCAGAAACAGGACCGCACCATCCGAGGACTGCTGGGCGCGAATTGCGCGGCCCTGAGTCGTCTCGAAGACGATCCCCTTGCCAACCTCCGTACTGGTAAGATGCTTGCCCGTGATGTTGAACTGTCGACGTAGGGCGTGCTGGGTCTCGATCCGTACGCTGCCGAATTGCGGGAAAAACTCGCAGAAATCGCGACGGAGGGCGAGGAATCGCTCGGGGTCGTAGCCAAGGATGTCGTCGAGTAACGTCGCCAGGCCAAACCCGTCGGGGTCCATCCGAAACTTCCGCGACGGGTCAATCGCGGCGGGCATCGCCATCAATTGGGGGTCAAAGCGATACAGGCTCGCGGTCCCAAACCGCTCGGCGAGCGAATCGAGATGGTCCCGCACCGTGTCTGGTTTCAGATGGGACCGGCGAGCAACCCCCGTCCAGCCTTGCGCATGTTCACCAATAAGAATACGTTCATTGTTCTCGAACCATTCGTCGATCCTCCGGCATGATCGTTCGCTGCCGAATTCGACCTCGAGATGATAGGTAATTGGAGAGCAAACCTCTCCTTCCACTGCATCGAAACGGACCTCGAACTGGATTACGGGTTTGTCCGCGCCTGCAAAAACCAATTCACGGCCCTGCCAATCGCCCGTGAACGCGTCGGCGAGTGATCTCTCCGTACTCTGGTAGAGGGCAAGCATGGCCTCGAGAAGGCTCGTCTTTCCCGAGTCGTTCTGGCCGATGATGACATGGATCGGTGTGAGCGGGACCCACACGTCAACCAGGCACTTAAAGTTATTTATATAAAACGTTTGAACCATTTTAATTCTATTTTGGTTGGGGAAGGCGTGCTTTTCGACACCGAAGATTATAGACTGTCGAGAGTGGCCGAGTCCATCTTTCGATGTGCGATAACCCCGACAGCATCGCGCGTCCGGGCCATCCGGTTTTCCGACCATCCACGAGAATCCCGCCCGACGAGAATCCGTCCCGAATTTGGCGGGGCGAGCCGTTCTGGGCAGACAACGCAGTCACAGTCTTCGACTCATTTATGAGTTTGGCTTCCGTCTTCCCGCGGGTCGCTTTCCACGCCCTGGATGGCGACGGTGAGCAAGTGCTGGTTTTCCGCTGGCGCTGCGGTCATCATGTCTTCTCGACGGACGGTGTGGAGCTGGAGCTGTTCACGTCCGGGTGGTCGGAGAAGGGAGATGACTGACCCAGGCGTCGCGGATGAATCCTGACGAAGAGTCTCGAACAGGATGTACCTTGATGACAGTTCGCGCCGGCATTTGGGGTGGGGCCCTGGCGTTTCTGATGGCCGTAGCAATGGCCCGGTCGGGCGAGGTCCGCGCACCCAATGTTGTGATCCTTTTAGCCGACGACCTGGGTTACGGCGACCTTGGCTGCTACGGTCACCCGACGATCCGCACGCCCCACCTGGACCAGATGGCGGCCGAGGGGTTGAAGCTTACCCAGTATTATGCGGCACCCTTGTGCACTCCCAGCCGGGCGGCACTGTTGACCGGGCGGCTGCCGATCCGCAGCGGGTTGAACCGCGTGCTCTTTCCCACCTCGACCGGAGGGATCCCCGACGACGAGATCACCCTGGCCGAAGCGCTCAAGGCACATGGCTACGCGACGATGTGCATCGGTAAGTGGCATCTGGGCCACCTGCCGCGGTATTTCCCCCGCCGGCACGGCTTCGACCATTATTTCGGCATTCCTTACAGTAACGACATGGACGTTGAGAAGTCGGGACATCCACCGATTCCCTTGATGCGGGACGAGACGATCATCGAGCAGCCGGCGGTGCAGCAGACGCTCACCTTGCGCTACACACGCGAGGCCCTGCGGTGGATCCGAAGGCATGGCGGGGAACCCGGCCGGAGCCAGCCGTTTTTCCTCTATCTGGCTTACACGTTCCCCCATGTTCCCCTGCATGCCGGCAAGGCTTTTCGTGGGAAGAGCCCGCGCGGGCCCTACGGCGACGTCGTCGAGGAGATCGATTGGAGCGTCGGGCAGATTCTGGCCGCCGTCCGCGATCAGGGTTTGGCGGAGTCGACCCTGGTCGTCTTCACCAGCGACAACGGCCCCTGGTTGATCACAGCGTCGCAGGGCGGTTCCGCAGGGCTGCTCCGTGAAGGAAAAGGCTCGACGTGGGAAGGGGGTGTGCGCGTGCCATTCCTGGCCTGGTGGCCTGGCACGATTGCGCCGGGGCGAGTCGCCCTGGACCTGGTCAGCGAACTCGACCTCTTCGCAACCTGCCTCGAGCTGGCCGGCGCCAAGGTACCCGACGATCGGCCGATCGACGGCGTCTCGTTCTCGGCTGTTCTCCGCGGCACGGGACCCAGTCCGCGCACGCACCTTTATCACTACCTCAACGCCGAGCTGACGGCCGTGCGCCGCGGCCCGTGGAAGCTCCATCTCAAGACCGCCAACCCGGCTTTCGGCCAGGATCGGGCACAGGCCCGCAATCCACCCTTGTTGTTTCACTTGATGATCGACCCATCCGAGCGCGCCAACGTGGCCGATCAACACCCCGAGGTGGTCGAACAGATCCTGAAAGACATCGATGCACACCGCCGAAGCTTGAAGCCCGGGCATCCTCAGCTCTGACAGTTCCGCGCCGATTCAATACCTGTCAATCAAGGTTCATCAACTCCAGGTCGTCGAAGTAGTGGCGCTGAAAGTAGACGTGGGGGTTGAACGCGTGTTTCAGGCCGGCTGCGTCGGTCAGTTGGAGGCTTTGCCAGCCGCTCGCGGCCGTTTGATCGGACAGAGCGACAAGGGCTGGGCGCCCCTCGTGTGAGACCCTGGCAGCCAGAGGAACATACGGATCACCGGCTCTGCCCGAGGTGGACTCGAAATCCTCCCGGAACGCCAGTGGCGGGGGCTTGGGAGCGAGCTCGGCCGGCGGCACGGGCGCGGAGGCCTCCTTGATCCATTCGGGATCGCCGATAACGCCGGCCTGGGCAAAATCAAATGGCTTGAACCCAAGCGAAAGGGCGGGGCTACCAGGCTTGAGCCGGAAATCGAACCGATCCGGGTCGACGAACCTGGGGTCGACGACCTGAGAATACTGGTCCTGACGCGTCGCCGCCCGCCACTCGGACAGGCTCTGGCCGGCGAAGCTGACGGCCTGATCGGCGGCGTTGAAGTAGACGTTATGGTCCAGCCGGAAGTTCCGATCAGACCAAACCCCGTACAGAAGCGGGCCCTCCTTCCAGTAAACGATATTCCTCTCGAAGGTGAAGGAAAGGTGTGGCTCGGCCCGCGATCGCTGGATCTGACCGTCGCGGCCGAATGCGAAAATGTTGTTCTGCACCAGGTTCTCGCGACCGTAATGCTGGTGATAGCCAGCGGTGGCGGTGTTATAGACCAGGTTATTCTCCAGGCGGATGCCGGTGGAACCCTCATCGTTGTACAAGCCCCAGCCGCCCCGGCTGTAGTGCTCGTATGAGTCGACGTCATGGATCACGTTGTGGCTGACGCTGGTGCCGCTGGAGATTCCCAGGGTGTACACGCCCCCCATGTCGCTCAGGACGCCGCGACCGATGTGATGAATATGATTATAGTCGATGATATTCCGCTTGCAGCGCGTGTCGCCGTAGCCCCAGGACCAGCCCACCGAGATGCCGGTGTAGAAGAGGTCGGCGATATCATTGTGGGTGACGATGTTGTCGCTGGTCTGGCCGATCCAGACGCCGACGGCGCCGGGGAATATCCGGCCGCCGCCCCGGATGATGTTATTGTGGAGGGTAATGCGGCTGGTCTGGTCGCGAGGATTGGCCGGGATTCCCGGCTCACCGATCCGGACGCCGCCGGCGCCCAAGTCCAGAAGGGCACACCGCTCGATCCGGCAGTCCTGGCAGCCGCGGCGAAACCAGATGCCATGGGTTCCGGTCTGCTCGATCCGGCAATCGACCAACGAGACATGGCGCGCGCCGTCGGCCATGACCACGGCCGGGATCGTCACCACAGCCTGATGGTCGGCGTGTCCCTCGGGAGGAAGGTGGTAGCCGCCGTGGCGGAAAGTCAGGCCGTTCAGGCTCAGGTGCTTGACCCACTGGTCTGCTTCGGGCCGGCCGCGAATCCGGAGGAAGGCGTCGGCCACGGGCGCGGTGGCCGAAGCTTGGGCCGGATCCTCACCCGGCATGGGTTTGTAGGAAAGCGTTCCGTCGCGGTCGAGGAACCACTCGCCCGGCGCGTCGAGCGCCTCGCGCAGATTTTCGAGGTGATAGCGCTGATTTGGCCCCCATTGGAAGAAGGGCCAGGGCGCCGGCCCGGTCAAGACGACCGCATCCGTCTCGGGATGGAAAGCGGCGACGCGATGCCGTGAGACTTCCCAAACGTGATACGCCACCACGTTGACGTCGCGGAGCTGCTCTGCGGAGAGTCGACCGAGCCATCGGACGTCTTCGGGCCGGGCGACGAAGCCGCGGTTTTGCATGGGCACCATCCGACCGGTTGCCGGGTCGGCGGCCTGCGAGAGTCGCTTACTCATGTAATAATAGAACGAGTTCGGTGCGCGTGCGCGCACAGCCCGGCGCCCGTTGACGAACAGTTGCTCGAAGGGCCGGCGCCCAGCCGCGGCATCGGCGAGCTTGGTGACCCAAAGGCCCGAGGTGTTGAGCTGGAATCCCTTGATCGCGCGGCCGCCGTCGAAGACCGGCCGGGCACCCCGCGCCGCCTGGTAGGTGACTGGCGCATTCGGCGTTCCGCCGTCCTCGGGCTCGAAGTCAATCGCCTCGGTGATCGGATAGGTTCCCCCGGCGATCGTCACCGTAATCGCTCCGACCGGCGGGTCAGGCGCCCGGCGCATGGCCCGAATGCGGTCTCTCGCGCCCCGAAGCGATGCCAGCGGACCATCGGTTCGCCCGGCGTCGGGATGAGCTGGCTGTCCGGACCACCGGTCATCGCCGTCGGGAGCGACGTACAGAGTCGCGGGCGGCGCGCTCGACGCCCCGGCCATGCCGGTGCCGGCAAACGTCGAGATCCAGGCGGAAGACCAGGCAGGGAGGAAGATAAACAGGAAGGAGGAGGCAACCGCGCGAGATCGCGATCGGATGGTCGACATCTGAGAATACTCCCTCTCGGTCGCTCATCGGTCGGGCTACTGGACCTGAAGACCGTGATGGGCGGCCGTAAACGGACCATACCGCGCCGAGCCCGGCCGTGCCATCCTGCGATGGTCGCGGGCCGGGCCGGCTCGGGTGTGCCGTGAGTCCCTGATCCCGATGGGATGGGGCTTTCTACTTGCTTCGTCTCAGAACGCTGTTGGCCCACCCGGCTGGGCTGGCCGGGCGACGCGCGCTCTCGGCTCCCTGATCTCATTCGGCTTCTTTTCATTTTTCATCTTCTCGAGCTCCTTGAGGAGTCGATCCAGCTTGTCATCGAGCTCTTGGAACCGATGCTCAAAGTTGGGCGGTACGCCGAACCTGTCGCCACGTCGTGGCCCTCCACCGTCGTTGGCTTCAGGTCCGCGAGGGGGAGACGAGGGTCGCCGGGCGTTCGGTTGCGCTGGGCGTGCGGGGGTTGCGGGAGCAGTCGGCGGGACTGGGGATCGAGGCGACCGAGCGGTCTCCGCACGTGGGGCAGTCGGGTCCTGGGGCGGAGCGGTCTCCGCGCGCGGGCTGTCAGGGCGTCCTGGGCGGCGCGGGGCCGCGTTCCGGAGCGATTCCCTGCGTTGAAGCTGCTCGAGCCGGCGGGTCGCTTGACGTAACTGCTGTTCCAGTTGGCGGATCTCCTGGCGAGCGGTATTCAGCTCCTCGCGGTTTGGTTGTCCCTCACCGTCCTTGGCGGCACGTTTCTCCGCCTCAGCCTTGAGGCGTTCGCGTTCCGAAGAGTCTGCCTTCGCTCGCTCGCTCTCCGGCTGATTCTTCTTCGCCAGCTCATGCTGACGTTCGCGCGCGGCTTCGAGCCGGTTCCGCATGGCCTCGCGCATCTCCTTGCGTGAGTCTTCCATGGCCTCGCGCATTTCCTCGCGAGCGCGTTCCGTCGCCTTGCGCATTTCCTCGCGAGCGCGTTCCATCGCCTTGCGCATTTCCTCATTGACCGGACCGCCTTTCTCGACGGCCCCGCGTAGCTTCTCGTGAGACCTTTCCAGTGCCCGGCGTAGGTCCTCGACCGATACCCCCTCCTTTTCAAGCGATTGATGGACCTCGCGCACGGCCTGCTCCAGGGCCTTGCGGATCTCCTCGCCGACCGGTCCAAGCTCCTTGCCGAGCTTGTCGATCAGGTCCTTCACATGTTCCTCGAGCCGCTCGGCCGCGTCCTGACCTTTGTTCTTCTTGGCGTCGTCGTCCTTGTCGTCATCTTGGGACAGCCGGGCGCGAAGCTCCTTGTCCTTGACATTCAAGAGCTCGGTGTACTGCTCCAATGCTTTCTTGTGTTGCTTCTCGGCTGCGCGCTGCGCCGGGTCGTTGACCTGCCGCGCCTGCGCTTTGACACGATCCAGTCGCTCCTTTGCTTCTTGGAGCTCCCGGCTGCGGGCGACCACGTCGGGGTCTTTCATGAGCTTGTCACTGATGCGATTCTCGAGCTGCTCGTCGCTGTTCAAATTCTTGCTGTTCATCTCCTTGGAGATGGAGTTGATCTCAGCGCTCAAGCGTTGCTCGAGGTCGTCGAGCATCGCCAGCTCCTGCTCGATCCCATCGCCCCGTGTGGCCTGATCGCCACGGTGCTTCTGCTGGAGCTGCTCGATGGCGATGGGGCGCAGCGCCGCTCGCTTGCTCTTGAGCAATTTCTGGGTCGCGGCCACATCTCTCTGCATCCGTTTCAGCAACGGGTCCCCGGACGGGTTCCGCGCGGCCAACCGACGATGGGCGGTCTCCGAGTTCAATTTCTGTTCGTCTTGAGCGAGCTTGGCAATGAGGCTGGCGATGCTCGGCTTTCCATCGATCCACGCGTTGATGTCGGCCTCGGTGGCCGGCGGGGCCGAGGTCTCCCCGCGGGGCTCTTTGGGCCGTTGCGCCTTGAGCCGGGCTTGCACCTTTCGTTTCTGCGACTGGACATCCTCCAAGTCCTTCCTGACGTACGCCAGGTGTTCCATCGCAATTTGTTGCCTGTACGCCAGCGTCTGGCGGTCATCCGACCCGACGGTTTGGGCAAGCTTCCTCAGGTTTGTCCGCCGCTCCTTCAGCAATTCTCCGTACTGCTCTTTGAGCTTCTCGACCTTGTCGACATTTGCCTTGGAGTCGTCGTCCGTGATCAGCCGGTCCCGCGCGGCTGGTGGCTTCGCTGGGTCGTCCTTTTGGGCCCAGCTTGGCGCCAGAGGTAGAAGCAGGGCGGCCGTGCCCATCACGGCCAGACGTCCGGCCCAGGAGAGGCCCTTTGGGGTTTCGGCACGCACGATCATTCGCAACCTCCTTTTCAAGCAAGAAACATGCCCGTTTCCGCTGGTGGCCGACGCGGCGACCGGGGCGGTTCGGGCACCCGAGACGAATTCGAGGGCCGCGAGCAATGCGGCGGCGTAAGTCTTGGCTCCCCTGGGCATCGCCCAGATGACCCAGGCGTCGCAGCACTGTTCCTCAGCCTCGCGCAACGAGCGGCGGATCCACCAGGCGGCCGGGAGCCACCAGTAAAGCCCGGCCACGATCAGCTCGAGCCAGCGGACCCAGTGGTCGCGCCGCCTCAGGTGCGCCAGCTCGTGGAGTAGAAGCGACGTTCGCTCGTCCGCGCTCATCGTCGCCCAGAGCTGGGATGGCACCAAGAGCCGCGGGCGGGCGCCGATCGCCCAGAGCATGGGGGGCACCCGACCCGGCACCAGGCAGACCGCCGGTGGGCGGGCCAGGCCAAGCCGCTCGGCCAGCTCGTCGGTCCGGGCTTGCCAGTCCCCGGGCAACGGCCGCACGTCGCGGAGCACGCGCTGGAACCGGACGATCCGCACGGTCGCGAGTGTCCACCAACCGAGTGCGCCCGACAGGACCAGGCTCAGGACCAGATGCTCCCACCTCAACGCGGCCGGCAGGACGAACGTGACGCTTGGGTCTTCGGGGCGTGCGTTAACGAAGGGCGTCGCTCCGGCACCTGTTTCCAGATCCGGCCGTGTGGAATCCGGCCGGGCCGGCTCCGCGTGGAAGGGGAGCTCGAGGAAGCGCGGCTCGCCGGCGACACCAGCATCGAGGTCCGGCCGTATTCTGGCCGGTCCTCGATCCCGATCGGAGTGAACTTCAGCGGCGCGTGTTCCGGCCGGCACGACCCCCACGGCGATAGGCAACAACACGGGCACGACCGGCGGCGTGACGAGCTTGATCATGACCACCAACCAAAGGCCATGGATCAAAGCGGGGCGGCGGCAAGCCCAGCCCAGGCCCGCCACGACCACCGCCAAAACGGTCGCGGCCAGAGCGTTGCTCAGCATGGCATGCACGAGCGATTCCATGAAAGGGAAGCCTCCTCACGGTGCTCATGGTCGTCGTCAACGGACAGTGCCCCCGCGCCCACCGCCGGGCGAGCGGTGGCGGGTCGGCCGCGTTGTTTCTTCGAACGATCTCACCACGGAGTCCGTGCCATGGTCGATCTCGAGGATGTCGGTATCGAGCTCGGCCTCGTCCATGATCGCCCGCAGCGCCAGGCGATCCTCGCCGGTCAGGTCCTTGGCCCGCGCCAGGTGAGTCAAGAGCGGTGTGAGCGAGCCTTCGCACAGCATCTCGGCCAGCGAACGGAGCCGGCGGCCGATCAGCTCGTCGCGGTCCAGGACCGCCGCGAACACGTGGACGAACAGCGTTCGATCGCGCCGCACGTAACCCTTGGCCTCCATCCGATCGAGCAGCTTCTGGACCGTGGCATACTGGGCCGCCTCGCCCCGGGGATACAAGACGCCGGTCAATTGCCGGATCGTCGCCGTTCCCCGGTCCCACAGGATCCGCAAGACGGACAGCTCCGACTCGGTGATGTCCTGGGCGGGCCGCCCCATGATTTTTCTCGCTTGCAGTCGTTTTGTCTGAACTTTCAGTCGTTTTGTCTGAGTTCAGAATAGGAGCTCGTCTTGCGTCTGTCAAGGGGTCAAGTCACACTAGCGGTCCGGCCCGCGATATTTGGGTTCGCCCCATGGGTCAACCCTGTCCTCTGACGATCGGATTACGACAAGTCCTCGGGGCTGCATGATGGAGCGAAGTTAAATTGAGATGGCAACTCTTGTTAAAGCATCTCCAGCGATCACGGGCCTGGAGCCAGGCGATCGTTTTGAAGTCACCCTGACGGGCGCGCCCGAGCGGCTGAGCGTTCCTTTGGTTCTGGGACCCGACGGATTCGCGATCGAACAGATCGAGAACGCCATGGGGCATCCCCTGAAGTCGGCGTTCGATGCTGCGTCGAGTTCGTTCGTCATCCCCGAGCTGAGCGAGATCGTCTGTGCGTCTGCTGCTTTGTGGCTCGAATATCGAGAGCCAGGTCGTTTCCGGCTGATCGTCGATCCGAAGATACCCCAGCCGGCCAACGGCGAGGTGGTTACGGAACAAGGCGTTCCCATCGTTCTCGACCTGAATGACTGGTCGGTCGTCCAGCAGACGAGCGAGTCGCCGGCTGGCATCGACGACTTCGACCTGGCGCTGCAAGCAGCTCGACTGGCCACGCATGCCGGGTTCGACCGGCTCATCGCGCTGCCGTTGGTACGTGACATCGAGCTGCTCGAACACCAGATCCGCACGGCCAACACCGTTTTGAGACGGTTCCGAGGCCGGGCCATGTTGTGCGACGAAGTGGGCCTGGGCAAGACGATTGAGGCCGGCCTCATCCTGTCGGAGCTGATGATCCGGGGACTGGTCCGCTCGGTCCTGGTTCTGGTGCCGCCGTCCTTGATCGAGCAGTGGCAAGGGGAAATGCGGCGCAAGTTCTCGGTGGAGCTGATCAGCCACGACGATCCGGCGTTCCGGGCTGGTGGGCCAGGCGCCTGGAGCGAGTTCGACCGCGTGATCGCATCGATCCATACGGCGAAGCGTGAGCCGCACCGATCGCCAATCCTGGCCCGGCGATGGGACATGGTGATCGTGGATGAAGCACATCACCTTCGCAATCGCAACACTCAGGTCTGGAAATTTGCCAGCGAAGTCCAGAAACAATTCATCCTGCTTCTGACGGCGACTCCCGTGCAGAACAACCTCGAGGAGCTGTTCAACCTGGTCACGCTGCTGGAGCCGGGGCTCTTGAGTACCGCGCGGCAGTTCCAGCGTCATTTCGTCGACAAGCGGGACAAGCTGACCCCGCGCAACCTGGACGAGCTGCACGGCCTGCTGGCGGAGGTGATGATCCGCAACCGCCGGAGCACGGTGGGCTTGCAGTTCACGCGCCGGTGGGCGAAAACCGAATACCTGCGGCTTTCGCCCCCGGAGCATTCCCTTTACGAGGACGTGACCGCGTTTGTGCGCGGCCATCTCCGCGCAGCCCAGGCCAAGGAGAGCGGGGCCTTGAACCGCATGGCTCTTTTGAGTCTTCAGATGGCGATGGGCAGTTCCAGCCAGGCGGCGGCCGGGACCCTCCGGAAAATCGCCGACCAACCCAAACTGCCGGCCGCCGATCGGACGCGGCTTGTCGACCTGGCCGACCGCGCGCTCGCACAACAAGAGAGTACCAAGGTCGGCCGGCTCTTGGGTCTGCTTGACGAATCCGGCGACAAGATGGTCATCTTCACCCAGTTCCGGGCCACCCAGGACCTGATTCAACGACGGCTCACGGAAGCCGGGCATGCTGTGGCGGTGTTCCACGGCGGCCTTTCGCGGCTGGAAAAGGAGGCGGCCATCGAGCGGTTTCGCGGGCCAGCGCGGCTCTTGTTGTGCACCGAGGCCGGCAGCGAGGGACGCAACCTCCAGTTCGCTCACGCCGTCTGCAACTTCGATCTGCCCTGGAACCCGATGAAGATCGAGCAGCGGATCGGGCGGCTCAGCCGAATCGGCCAGACCCACGACGTCTACGTGTTCAACCTGGTCGCCGCCAATACCCTCGAGGCCGCCGTGCTCCACCTCCTGGAGGCCAAGCTGAACATGTTCGAGCTGGTCATCGGCGAGGTCGACATGATCCTGGGCAACCTCGACGACGAACGCGAATTCCAGGATGTCGTGGCCGACCTCTGGGCCGAATCAGCCGACCACGACGACTTCGCCCGCCGGATCGAGGACTTGGGCGACCGCCTGCTCGACGCCAAGCGAGCCTATTTCGAGCAGCGCGCCCTGGACGACAAGCTATTCGGCAACCGGTTCGCCCCCGATCAATGATGGATGCAAACATGACGAAGTCTTCCAACACACCGCTGGAAGAGTTTCTCCGAGATTACTCGGAAGCCGCCGGCGGCCTGTGGGACGAGATCGAGCCGCAGGTCTATGACCTGATGCTGCCGGGTCAGCGAGCCGGCGAGGAGCCGGAGATGGTGCGTCTGGTCTTTGATCCCGAGGCGATTCCCGAGCATCCCGGTGCACAGCTTGCCAGCTTTGGGACTCCGCTGGTCGATCGCCTCCTGGCCGATGCCGTGAACCGAGGGCGGCACATCGTGCTGTACATGGTCGGCTTGAACGTCGCGCCACGCGAACTCGAAGATCGCCTGCGCCGCGCGGTCACGCTGCCCCCGGGCTTCGAGCTAAAGCTCGAGCGATCGCGGCCTCTGCATTTTCCCCAGGCGGTTTTCTGGTTCGAGGCGACCTTTGTAAGTGATCAGAAAGAGCAAGACCTTCTGACCGTGGCGATCGATGTGCACCATGGCCGCCAGGTGCGCCATGTGGAGCGTTTGCTCGATCGTCCACACCTCGCCGAGAAGCCCTGGTCGCCGCTGGCCGAAGCGAGCCACCCGGGCCTGGCCGCGGCTTACCCGATCGCGCGCGACCGCGTGGTTCGGACCCTGTCGGCGATGGCCAACACGAATCACCGCGAACTCGGCGAGAGGCTACACCGCCAGCTTGGACGCATTGGCCGTTATTACGGCGACCTGCGTGCCGAGGTGGAAGAACAGGCCCAGAAGGCTCGGAATCGGGGCGACGATGCCGCGCGGTTCAACGAGCGGCTCGAGGCCCTCACGCGCGAGGAGCAGTTGCGTAGCGCCGAGCTGCGCCGGAAGAGCCAGTTGAAGGTACAGTTGCGGCTGCTCAACGTGCTCGTGATCCAGCAACCGAAGCTGCTCTTGAGCGTGGCCGTGGCCTCGGCGGGGTCAATCGTCGACCGGCAGGAATGGGTGTGGGATCCCCTCGTTGAAGGCATCGAAGCCGCCGTCTGCCTTGAGTGCCGCCGTCCGACGTTCGAGTTCGGCGTCACCCGCCAGGGCCGGCTCGTCTGCTCAAGCTGCGCGTCGGCACCGAGTGCGCCCACCCGGCCCGCGCGGCGGTAGGCCATCAACCATCAATGATTTGACTTCCGCTCGGTTGGTGATGTCTCCTTAACCAGCGCGAACTCAAAGTCGGCCGCCGCGGTACACGTGTGCGGTGATGAGGTAGATGACGGTCGCGACCAGGAAGAGGACACCCATTGCGACCGAGTAGAGGGTGAACAGCAGTATCGGGCCGAGGCGTGCCTCGAACCGACGCACGACCCACCAGCCGATCCAGCCGATGAGCCCATACAACACGAGACCCCCGGCGGCCAGTGCGATCAGGACGGGCTCACGAATGCGCTGGTCCTGGATGTCGGCAATCGCGATCGCAACGAACAAGACAAGCAGCGCAAGGTGCCAGATCCGGAGCTGAGCCCAGCTTGGGGTGCGCCACGTCGGAGGAGTGGGTGATTGGGCTTGCGTCATCGTGTCCCGCCGGGTGGGGAATGATTCTGATCGATCGAACGTCGGTTTGTCCCAGGTCGGGCTCGATCATCCCGAGGCTTGGCTTAGAGAACGCCCCCCATTCGTGCGGCTTTCGCGTACTTTCGAAGTTCAGCGTCGATCAGGGTCACCGAAGTGAGGAACGCATCGATGATCTCCTCGACCCGGTCCGGGTGGTAAAGTTGAACGGTCGGG
This sequence comes from Isosphaerales bacterium, assembly GCA_044450785.1. Lineage (GTDB taxonomy): Bacteria > Planctomycetota > Planctomycetia > Isosphaerales > Isosphaeraceae > JBIOJM01. The sequence continues at coordinate 21,810 of JBIOJM010000013.1, read as the reverse complement.
ATACTCACAGGGCCTCCGTTCATCACTCCTTGGTGACCGTCTCGTCCAGGCACACAGATCACGCGACGAGTTCCTTGACCACCCGCCCATGGACATCGGTGAGGCGGAAGTCTCGCCCGGCGTAGCGATAGGTGAGCTTCTCGTGGTCGAAGCCAAGGAGATGGAGGATCGTGGCGTGAAGGTCGTGGACGTGGACCTTGTCGACGGTGGCGGCGAAGCCGAGCTCGTCGGTAGCGCCGTGGATGTAACCGCCCCGGGCCCCGCCGCCGGCCAGCCACATCGAGAAGCCGTAGTGATTGTGGTCGCGGCCGGAGAGCGCCGGCAGCTCGGCCACGGGCGTCCGCCCGAACTCGCCGCCCCAGACAACCAGCACTTGGTCGAACAGACCGCGCTGCTTCAGGTCGGTCAGGAAAGCGGCGATGGCCTGGTCCCACTCGGCGGCGAGCTGGCGGTGGTGGACCGTGATGTTTTCGTGGTCGTCCCACGGTTGGCCTGCGCCGCTCCAGACCTGGATGAAGCGCACGCCGCGCTCGAGCAAGCGGCGGGTGATCAAGAGCTGGCGGGCCTGGGTGCCAGGGCCGTACAACGCGCGGATGAAAGCAGGCTCCTGGCTGATGTCGAAGGCATCCGCCGCCTCGCCCTGCATGCGGTAAGCCAGCTCGAATGATTGGATCCGGGCCTCCAGCTCCGGGTCATGAGCACGCACTGCCGCGTGCCGTTCATTGAGCCGGCGAACCAGGTCGAGCTGTTGCCGCTGCTCGGCCGGGGTGGCCACGTCGTTCCGGATGTTCTCGATCAGCTTATCAATCTCGGTGTGGCGGGTGTCGATATAAGTCCCCTGGTAGGCACCCGGCAGAAACGCGGAACGCCAGTTCTGGGTCGCCACGATCGGATAACCCCCCGGGCACATCGCGATGAAACCCGGCAGGTTCTGGTTCTCCGAGCCGAGGCCGTAGGTGATCCAGGATCCCATGCTGGGGCGTTGCAAGCGACCGTCGCCGCAGTTCATCAGCATGAGCGATGGCTCATGATTGGGCACGTCGGCGTACAACGAGCGAATGATGCACAAGTCATCGATGTGCCGATCGGCCGTCCGGGCGAAGAGATCGCTCACTTCGATGCCGCTCTGGCCGTACCTCTTGAAGGTGAAGGGCGAGCCGAGGGCCGCGCCGGTCTTGCGCTCGGTGCGGAGGTTGGGACTGGGAAGCGTCTTCCCATGATACTTGGCCAGCATCGGCTTGGGGTCGAATGTGTCGACATGTGACGGCCCGCCGTTCATGAACAGGTGGACGACCTGCTTGGCCTTCGCCGCGAAGTGCGGCGACTTCGGCGCCATCGGGCCGAGCGGCCCGGAAGGCGGTAACGCGGCATTGGCCGTGGAGCCCAGACCCAGCAAGTCGTCATCGGCCAGGATTCCTGCCAGGCCGATCAGTCCAAACCCCATGCCGCAGCGCCCGAGCAGCTCGCGGCGGTCAAGCGCGAACATCGGATCGTGCCGGCATGGGGCGTTGTGTGACATGATCGATCTCCTCCTGTCTCCTTACGCGCTAATGACGCAGGCCCACGGCGTGGAGACGTTCGTCGACCCAGGCAGCTTGTTCGGGTGAGAGCGGAACCTCGGGGGACTTACAATAGTCGATCATGTATCTGAGTTCACACTCGTCGTAGACGGTCGTCAACGCTCGCTGCAAGTCCAGCTTTGCATCGGCGTCGTCCGGGAGCAAGGGCACGGGAATTTCAGGCAACGGCTGATCCAGGGGAATCGGCCAGACCTCAGTCACTGGTCGCAGGCCGGCACGGCTGAGGAAGACGAAGAACGGGACGGAGGGCAGTGTTCCTCGCATCGGCATGCGGAGTCCCTTGCGCAGCAGGTCGATCTCGATCAGATGGGTGCTGCTCCGGAGGATTCGATCGCGCTTGTCACGGTACTCGTCATATCCTTCTCCTCGCTTGTTGGTGGGAGAGAGGACCTCAATCACGGTCACGAGCTGCCGGTTTTCGACATCGCGGATTTCGACGGTAAGATGAGGCACCGGCGTGCGCATGAGCGTCTCCATGCGGAGAGGAGGGATAATCGTCCCGACGGCGCTGCGACTCCCGTCGGCCGGCCCCCGCTCGAGCACGGCGACATCGGGATAGGCCGGCCCGATGGAGACTTCGAAATCCTCGGGCATCTCCATCACAGACCGGCGCGATGACAAGGCGATATAACGAGGCACAAGTTGAGGGTTCAACTGTCGGATGAAGACCGAGGCTAACTGCGCATGGACGCTCATCCAGAGCGAGCCTTCCAAGTACGGATCCATTCCGGGGAACGGCGATGGCACGATTTTGACTCCTTCACGGCTCAGACCCGCAGGAAGATCCGGTTCCGATAGACGTTGCTGGGAGCGAGGCACATATCGGACATCGAAGATCTCCTTTCGAATACGATAGCGAGATAAATCCAGTCCGCACCTTTCCATCATAGCGAATTCGCGGGGGCCGATGCAGGCTCGGAACCGTCCCGGTCTGCACCTCTGCCTTTTAATCGACAAACACGAATTCGTTGGCCATCAAGAGCGCCTGGGCGAGCGCTCGCCAGCGGGTTGACTCCACGGGGAGCCCGGCCAGAAACTCGCGGACCGACCAGATGTCTTCGCCACTCGGCGAGCGGTTGTAGATCAGACGATAGAGCCGTTCGACCTTGGCGCTAGAGTCATGCTCAGCGGCGATCTCAGGGCGGGCCAGGAGCGTGCGTGCCGCGTCGATCGCGAACGGGTGGTTCATGAGGAACAGGGCCTGGGGCGCGACGGTCGTCTGGTCGCGGCGGGGGCTGGTAGTACTGGGGTCGGGGAAGTCGAATGTGCGGTACAGTCCGGGCAGGTTGAGGCGGTCGACGAAGCCGTAGAGAGTCCGCCGATTCGCGGTGGGGCCGGTCAAACCGGGCATGGGCGGGCCGCCGATCGCGTGATCGAGCCGTCCCGAGACGGCCAGCAGGGAGTCGCGAGTCGCCTCGAAGTCGAGCCGCCGGCGGTTCATCCGCCAGTAAAGAGTGTTTTCGGGATCGAGCGCGCGGGCCTCGGGGCGATCATCGCTTTTCTGCTGATAGGTGCCGGAGAGCATGATGCGGCGATGAAGCATCTTGATCGACCAGCCTCCTTCCATGAAACGAGCGGCCAGGTGGTCAAGGAGCTCGGGGTGGGTCGGCGGCTCGCTTCGCAGGCCAAAATCCCCAGGGGTTGCAACCAGAGGCGTGCCGAAGTGGTACATCCAGACGCGGTTGACCAGTGCGCGAGCGGTCAGCGGGTTGTCGCGGCTGACGATCGCCCGTGCCAGCTCGAGCCGACCGCCCCCATCGCGAAACGGTTTTCGCGCGGCGCCGTCCAGGATGGCAAGGAACCGCCGCGGCACCGATTCTCCCAGGTTGTTCGGATTGCCGCGCACAAAGACCCGCGGCTCGACCGGTGCGGGTACGTCCTCCAGGCTCATGGCCCGAGCCGGTGCGCCGGGACCAGCGGTCAGCCATTTCTGCACGGAGTCACGAAGCTCCTGGAGCTTGGCTTGCGACGGACGGTCGGGCAAGAGCCCCAGGTCGCCATCGGGGAGGACCACGAAATTGGGAGGACTATCCGGGCCGTGGAACACCTGGCGCAGCGACTCCAGGGCGGGCACGGGGAGAGGCTCGGGCATTCGCCCGTCAAGTGTTGCGCGGTGTACGGCGTCTTGCCAGATCCGCTCGACGCTGCCCAGCAGTTGCCCGTAAACCTGTGCGGCCTCCGCCAGCGATCGTGGAGGCCGGGCAGCCAGGGCCTGGACGACGACCGGGTTCATCTGCCGCGCGGCATCAGCGCCGGCCGGAGCCGCGGTCGCCGTCACGAACTGGGCGACCAGAAGGGCCGCATGGGCCGTGAACTCGGGCTCTGGTAAGGCCGCCAGGGCGTGCCACGGCGCGAAAACCGGGTCGTGCCCCTTGCGCGTCCGTGCCAGATAGACTTGCCACCGCACCAACATCGCCGGGTTCAAGTCATTGCCGTCGGCGATCAGCATGAAATCCTCGGTGGACGGCCGGTCGAGCGCCTGCTGCGCAGCCAGGAGATACTCTGCCGCGCGGCGCTTCGCCGCTTCGACCATCTCGCGGTGCTTGACCGCCACGAAGTCGCTCAGCTTCCGCTGCCGCGCTTCGAGCTCCTGAACAAACCGCGAGTGGGCCGCCGTACGCGGCGGTTCAGTAGCCTCCGGCGGGATCGCCGGCTCTCGGGCGCTGGCCAGCACGCCGTAGAGTGAGTAGTAATCTTGCGCGGGGATCGGATCGAACTTGTGGTCGTGGCATCGGGCGCAGGTGACCGTCAAGCTCATGAGGCCCCTGCAGACGACGTCGATCCGATCGTCGATCACGTCATGGAAGTTGCCCATGAACCGCGCGCCCAGGGTGAGAAATCCCAGCGCCGTCAACGGCCTTTTGCCCTGTTCCGTGGGCAGTCGGTCGGCCGCAATCTGCTCGATCAGGAACCGGTCGTAGGTCAGGTCTCGATTGAAAGCGCCGATGACGTAGTCACGGTAGGTGTAAGCCCAGTGATAATTGGCGTCCTGGAACAAGACATAGCCTTTGGTGTCGGCATAGCGAGCGACGTCGAGCCAATATCGCGCCCACCGCTCACCATAGCGAGGCGAGGCCAGCAGCCGTTCAATCAGTCGTTCGAAGGCGCCGGCTGTTGTGTCGGCCTCGAAGGAGGCAACCTCCTCGGGCGTTGGTGGCAGGCCCGTCAGATCATAGGTCGCGCGACGGATCAAGGTCCGCTTGTCGGCACGTGGCGAAGGCGAAAGGCCCTTGGCTTCGAGCCGGGCCAGGATGAACCCGTCGACCGAGGTCCGGGGCCAGGTGGCATGCTTGACCGGCGGCGGCGGCGGGTCCTTGACCGGCTGGAACGCCCAGTGCCGCTGCGCGGCAACATTTCCTGCTCCGCGCGCGGAAGCACCTGGAGTGCTCTCGGGCCAGGGAACGCCCATCCGTACCCAGGCGGTCAGGTCGGCGATCGCCTGGGGCGGCAGTTTCGACTTGGGCGGCATTTTGATCGATGCGTCGTGATGGATTGCCTCGATCAGCGGGCTCTTCTCGGGCCGCCCCGGCACGACGACCGGCCCGTCATCAGTCCCCTTGAGCAACCCCTCCCGCGAGTCGAGCCGCAGGCCCGATTCTTGCTTCTTCGGCCCGTGACACTTGAAACAGTGCTCGGCAAGAATCGGGCGGATCCGCGCTTCGAAAAACTCGGCGTGCTGAGGTGCAACGGGTCGGCGTTCCGTGTCGCCTTTGGGCGAACCAGTCTCGTGGCCGGCGGATGCAAGCGATCCCACCACGCACACTCCAGCGGCCAAAAGGAAGGAGATCCTCATACCCGTTGGTCCTCGATCGGCCCGATTCTGGCTCATGCGGAGGTCGTGGGATGATGGCCGGGAACCAAGAGCGAACCGGCGCGGGGAGAGTAACAAACTCCGGGGCTGGCGAAGCTTCCCCTTTGGAATTTTATCCGGTCTCCGGCGACATCGCCACCACTGAGCGCGCTCCTATTTCCAGAGTCCCTCCAGCCGGGTCAGCCACTCGTGGAAATGGGGGCACTTGGCCCGAATCACGGTCAGACCCGTGAGCTGAGCAATGTCCGGTCCTGCGGATGCTTTTCGACCGGCGTAGCCTGGTATGAACTTGATGATCCGCTTGGACGGTGCGGTCATAGGATCATCATCGATGTGCTCGATGGAGGGAAACGTTCCGGCGATCGTCTTCAGTTGTGCTATCGCATGATCGCAGTTGTCGAATGCGATCCGAAACGCCTCCGGATCGGCGAAGAGCATGGTTTCGTATTCGTGGAGTTGCAAGTAGGGAATGAAGCGAGCGTCCGCGATGTCGTTGCCGAAAGCTTGTTCCAGGACCTTGACATAGGGAGTCGGATTGTCGGGGTTGCGCCGATGCGCGTGCTTGCCGGGAAAATCCATCGGTAGGCCGTAGAGGTCGATCATCGTGGTGAAGAACACATCCCGTTGGTGGCGGTTCTTCAATGTGTTCACGATGTCGCGGCGCATCGTTACATATCTCGCAGGCACCCCGCCACGGCTCACCTGTCCGTGATGTTTGCTGTGAGCGATCAAAATCGTAGGAATTCGACCATCGTATCGAGGAAACAAATGCGGCCGCAGGAGTTGGTCGCAAAAGCCTTGTTCGGTCGGTCCCTCACAGAAGACGTAAATCTCTTTCAAGGAAGAGGGCCTCCGCCCAAGACATTCTTCTCCCAGAGTTCGCCCACGCTGTAATCCTCCAGCCAGTCCTTGAGTTCTTCGGAATCGAGGCGGCGGAAAATTGAATGGCCTTGCTCGAAGTCCACGACAATGATCTCCTCCGGATCGAAGTGATCGAGAAAGGTCGTGGACTGGGTCGCCAGGATCACCTGGGTTTTGAGGGAAGCCGCGCGGATCAACCCGGTGATGATCTCGATGGCGTGAGGATGCAAACCCAACTCGGGTTCGTCGAGGATGATGACAGCCGGAAGGTCCGCCTCAGGTTGCAGGAACAGGGTAATGAGCGCCATCGCCCGGAGCGTTCCGTCGGAAAGCTGGTGGGGGCCGAAGAGATACTCGCTGCCTGTCTGCTTCCAGTTAAGGAGGATGTACTTGGGATTGAGTCGTTGTGGTTCGAGAACAAAATTATCGAACATTGGCAAGACATCCCGAACCGTCGCGACGATCCGCCGGTAGACGGTTGGTTTTGTCTGCTGGTACAGATAGAGCATCGCCGCGAGATTGCTACCATCAGAGTACAGATAATGGTTGGCTTCGATGTATGCTGATGACCGAATCTTGGCCGTGGCTGACGTGTCATGGAAGTGAAACACGCGGCATTGGAGAAGAATTGGACGGATGGCCTGGGCGATTTGATTGCCCGAGCGAACTGGCTCTCTTAGTTCCGATTCGCGGTAAGGTGGAAAATCGATCAAGCTCGACTTCACGGTCGGAGAATCTGGACTTTGACGGCCCACCCGTTCTTCGGTGAGCAAAAGGGAATCTGGGGCTGCCCACGACAGATGGAAGGTGTATTGATAGCGATCTACCTCTACATCGAATTCGAGCTCTGCTTCGATGCGTTGTGTAACCGTCGAACCGTGATGCAGAAACGAATTGGCGAAGCCCCATTGTCCGATATAGGCTTGGAGCTGCTCATTCACTAACTCACTCATCATCGAGAAGAACGAAACAAAGTTCGATTTTCCGGAGCCGTTGGCCCCAATCAGAACATTGATCGAGCCCAATTCGAGCTTGGGATCGATATCCCGGATCGATTTCCATCCTGCGATTCGTATGCTATGGAGTCGTGCCATGAGAGTTGACCGATGATCCTGGAGGCGGGGGTCGCCGCGCTACACGTGAATTGACGAAACCGCCACCGGCCGGGCTGGATAACCTGCAAGTTACCGTGCTCGGCCGATGGAGCAAATCCTCGCACCATCGTCTCATTTCGCGGCTTCTTCGCCCAGCCGAATCTGGCTGTTGGTTGAGGAGTCGCGTGGCCCTGGCAGCTCATGGGTGAAGACCACATCGCGGGGGAGGTGGGTGCGGGCCAGGTCGATGATATGGCGGTGATGAGTGAAGAACAGGACCTGGGTTCGCCGCGATAGCTCGGCCAGGGCGCCCAGCGCGGCCGTGGCGCGAATGTCGTCGAAATTTAGGAGGATGTCATCGACGACGAATGGGATCGGCTCGTGGGACTGGAGCCATGACTCGAGGCTCGCCAGCCGCAAGGCGAGATAGAGCTGATCATGTGACCCGTCACTCATCCCTTCAACGCCCACGAGCCGGCCGTCGGGACGGACCCCTTTAAGGACTGACCGGCCGTTGCCGTCGTCGTCGATCTGAAGCTGGGCGAACGATCCGGCGGTCAAAGCGGCGAACAGCCCGCCAGCCCGCGCCAGGATCGGCCCTTGATTTTTGTCGCGATACCGTTCGATGCCTCGGTTCAAGACCGCCGCGGCGAGTTTCAGGGTCGCATACCGCGCCACATCTCCATGAAACCGGGCCAGAATTGTCTGCGCTAATTCGGCGGTCTCGGCGGCCCGATCGCCCCCGTCCATTCGGGCCAATTCCGCGCGCTCAGTGCCAATTGTCTGATCCAGGCGGCGCAGTTCTTGTTCTCGGGCCGCGATGTTCTCGTCGAGATCGACAATGCATGTGTCCAGGCCATCGGGGTCGGCCTTTTCAGCTTCAGCGGCGAAAGAATTAAGGTCGGCCCCGGCGGCGGCGGTCATGAGCTGCTCCTCACAAGAGGCGCGGTCGTGTATGAGCCGGGCGCGGTCCTGCGAGCGGCGCTCGGCTTCGGGGTGTTGGTCGAACTTGGTACAACCCGCTTCCTTGCAGAGGCGTTCCAGGTGAATCCGTTCCTGGTCGCGCTCAGCCTCGGCGGCGCGGAGATTTCCGTCTTCGCGTTGTCGCTGGTCGGTCAGGATGGTGGCTTTCTGGGCCTCGTTCAGCCGGTTGGCGAGCTCTCTCGCTTGCTCGTCAGATGGTCCATCGGCGACATCCGGGGCCACGCGGGCCACCAGGGCCACGACATCCCGCGCGAACTGATCCGCATCTCGGTCGATGCCGCGAATCCGGCTCAGGAAGTCGCGCCGGCTGTCCAGCACTTTGAACAGGTCGCTGATCCGCGTCAGGACGATCTCGGCCTGCTCAGGCGCGGCACCGGCTTCGAGACCGATACGGGCCATCTGTGTGGACCAATCGGTTCGCCACGCATCCAGCTTGGCCTCGGCCGCCTGGAGCGAGAGCCGGGCGTTGGCCCGTTCAGACCGGGCATCAGCGAGCTTGGCTTCCAGCTTCGCCCTCTTCTGGGCCAGGTCGTCCTGGCGCTTGATCGCCGTCTCGGCCTGCTCCAGCGATTCGGCGAGGTCGCAGCTCGAGGTCGAGGAGGCTTCACCGACCTCGTCCTGCGCTCGTCTCACGGCTGAGTGATGCTTGGCGAAGACGCAATCGAGCGACTCGACGCCCTGACGGGCCTCCTCCACTTTTTCGAGGAGCAGGAGCAGGTCCTCGCGCCGGCGGAGCCAGGCGCGGAGCTCGGCCGGTGTCCGCGCTTCAGCCTCGAGGCCCAGCGGAACGACGACCAAGTTCCAGTCGCGTTGGGTATGGGCATGGAGGTCCTCGATCAGCCGGCTGTCCTCCTGGAGCGACGAGCGAGAAGCCCGGTGCTGGCCGAGCTGCGCCAGCAACTCAGCCTTGCGCGCAACGCGGTCGGCCTCGCGGTGGAGGCGATCGGCGATTGCATCGGTGCGCTGGACGGTTTGCTCGTAGGCCGCCGCCAGAGTCCCCCCTGGAGCGAACTCGGCCAGAAACACGGCAGTGTCATCCCCTTCGGGTGCGCTGTCGAGCCAGGCGAGCTTGACCAGACGCCAGCCCTCTTCCCGCCGGTTGCGGGCGGCAAGAAGTGCCTCCTCGGTGGGCACGTCTTGTTGCAGCTCCAGGGACTGTAACCTGGTCTCGAGCTGCCGGATCGAGTCGTCTTCGGCAGCGAGCCGCTCGGCGGACGCTTGCCGTTGTCGCGTCGTTTCCTGGAACTGGGATTCGTACTGATCCAGGGTAGCGTTCAAGGGGACGGCCAGGAGTTGAAGGTCTTCGGCCGAACGGCTCCAGCCTGGGAGCTGGGCGAGAGCGGTCGCCGCCTTTTTCTCCGCGCGGGCGAGCTTGCCGCGAGCCTCCGTCAGGCTCGCATCGAGGTCGCCGGCCTTGCGAGCCTGGCGGACCGCCCGGCGAAGCGGTTCCACCTCTCGCGGTTGCTCGAGGCCAGCCAGCTCCTTCTCTTGCCGCGTGATCTGGTCGTCATAGCGGGCGATTGCCCTCCGAGCCGGCTCGGCCTGGCCGCGAAGCTCGGCGGATTGTTGTCCCAGCATGTGGATGATCGCGGGCTCATCGGTGCGGAGGCGCAGCGTGTCGGCCTCATCCAGGTCGGTCGAGCGGCCTAGCTCGCGGAGGACCTGTCGAGCCTGGTGCTCGGTGTCGTCGAGGAAATTCTCCAATCGCGCGCGGTCCAGGCTCGCTTTGACCACCGCGCCCTTCCGCTCCTGGAGCAATTCGATCTCGTCAGCCGCGTCCAGCAGCCCGCGCGGTGAGGCGAGATGCGCCAACTGGGCGTCGATTTCCAAGATCACGGCACGCGACTGGGTGATCGTTTGCTCAGCCCGGCGCAGTCGATCCTGCGCCGAGCGCGACTCGGTGCCGAAATCGTCTCGGAGGGGGATCACGTCCCCCAATTCTGCCAGCTCCTGTGTCAACCGGCGACGGCGTGCAACCAGCGGAATCGCCGACTTGATCCGCTTCAGACGCGCCTGGTCAACGCGGGCTGCGCGGAGTTGTTCCCGAAGCTGTTCGGCCGCAGTCGTCGCCTCGCGGTAGGTGCTGTCGTGTTGCTGCCAGTACTCGCTCGGCAATTGGAGTCGTTTCAGCTCCTCTTTCGCTTCGTCAAACTCGGTCTTGAGCTTGTTGATTCTCTGGTTTTGACCTCGGGGCAAGAAAAGGCCGTCCAATTCTCCTTTAAGCGTTGCCTGCGCCTGGCGCAGGCCCGCCAGTCCGGCGCCAGCGGCGAAAAGCAGCTCGCCGAGATGCCCTTGGCCGGTGCGGATTTCTTCCCCTGCCTGCGTCAACCGCTCATGGTCGATACCGAAAAGCGTCTTGAAGGTGTCCTGGTTCATGCCTCCCAGGAACCGCGCGAGACGATCGTCGGGAACGACGGACGAGTCATCGGGACCGCGGAGGGTCTTCCCCTTGCCTCGACGACGGACGAACTCGAGTTCCTCGCCATCGCTTTGCCGCAGCTTTCCCCCCACGCGAAGCTGGTCGTTGGGATGAACGAAGTTGTCGGCCGACAGGTGCGGGAAGCCGAACAGCAGGTGCGACAAGGCCCGCAGGGCCGAGGTCTTGCCGGCCTCGTTGGGGCCATAGATCAGGTGCAGGCCCTGTTCCCCCGCGGAAAGATCCAGCACGACGCCCGTGAACGGCCCCACCGCCCTCAAGTTCAAGTTAGTCAGCTTCATATAACCTTGCAATCACTTGGGAGAACGGCTATTCGAGTCGCGGTATTCGGACTTCAGCAACAAGTCAAGGAGCAGAGGCTGGATCTCTCCCAGCAGCGATTGAAGCCAGGTGGCATCGTCCAGCCGTGGGCTGTCCGGATCGCTAACCAGCTCGACCGGCAGTCTGCGTTTGAGCTCGGCCAGCTCTTCGACCACCGTCTGCATGGAACCGGGTTCGGCGCGGAATTGTTCCAGGACTTCCAGCAATTCTTCCATGGGGCCCTCGGGCATTGTCACAACGCGCGGCGGCCGGGTCTGAAGCTCGACCCTCTCGATCCAGAGTCGGTCGCCGCCCCGCGCTGTGGCCAGACTGCGAACCTCGGCGACGAATCGCTCGGGATTGGTGTGCAGCCGGCTGTGCAGCGGAGTCGCGCCATTGAAAATCACGCGGACGGCCAGCATGGCGTCGGAGTCGAGCTCGGATGCGAGTAGCCCATCGAGCATCTCGGCCGCGCGACCCAGCACGTCCGACTCGGTCTCAATCTCAGAGACATCGACATGTCCTCGCTCCCACCGAGCCTGGTCCAATCGATGGAAAACATGCTCGATTGTGTGATCCGGACGGATCGTCGCCAGCACACACCCTTTGGGCCCGGTCTCGCGGATATGCCGGCCTTGCACGTTGCCGGCGAAGACGACCGGCGGGTCATTGGACAAGACCTGGCGGGCGTGAATATGGCCCAGCGCCCAGTAGTCGTAACCTCGGAGGCGAAGTTCCTCGAGCGTGCAGGGGGCATACCGCTCATGGCCATCCGCGCCACCCAAGCCCGTATGAAGCAGCCCGATGTTGATGCAGCCCGATAGGGGCGCCGGGTAGGCTGCGGCCAGGTTCTCCATGACGGCGGCCTTCGCGAAGCTCTGCCCATGGATGACAACGCCCAGGTCGTCCAGCCTCACGGTCTCGGGACGATCGTGGGCCAGGATGCGGACATTATCCGGCAGACGCAGCATTCGGGTCATCTTGTTGGCGGCGTCGTGGTTGCCGGCAATGATGTAGACCTGGATCTCGAGGTCCCGCAACCGGCCAAGCTGCCGGGCCAGGTACAGCCCGGTGTTGTAATCGCGCCAATCGCCGTCGTAGAGGTCGCCCGCGATCAGCACGAAATCGACGCGTTTCTCGATGGCCAGGTCGATCAAACGTGAGAAGGCCCGCCGAGTCGCTCCTCGGATTCGCTCTACGGGCGCTCTCTCGTACCGTTCGAGGCCCTGGAGCGGGCTGTCGAGGTGGATGTCGGCCGCGTGGAGAAATGAGATCGCCATTCTTGAGCCATAGCCACTCGCCCACCAGGTGGGCGAGGTGGCTTTCCCGCGTCAGGAGTCAGATTTCATTCTCCGGACCCGCCCAGGCGGACCTGGCTGGCGGTCGGGAAGTCGTCGGGGATGGGGATGGTAACCTGGCCGGTGGCTGCCCACTCTGTGCCGCGAAGCATCACGGTGCGGAAGCCGATGCAGCGGATCGCCGTGGTGTCATCGCCCATGGCGTGGCCCATCACGGTGGTGAAGACGCGGCCCTTTCCATAAGGAATGACCCAGATCATCGGCTCGTTCGTACCGGTGCCCCCCTTGTCCTTGTCGGAATAGGCCGTGGCGAGGATTTCCATGTGCTCGGCCGGCCCGCGCTGGCCATGGTAAAGCTCGTCCTTGGCGTGCATCCACTCGGCGGGCATGCCGCGTGTGATCGGGTGGTCCGAACTACGGACCGCGACTTTGAAAGCATGTGGCGGACCGTGCCCTGATCCTGGCCCGTCACCTTTCCGCGTGCGGACGACCTTGCCGGCCTCGTCGATCGTCAGCCGGTCGCCGAAACTGGGATTTCGCCAGCCCAGGCCGATCATCTCGTTAAAGGCGGGCCAATCCGGAAATGCGTTGTTGGCCGCGTGGATGATTGCCAGGCCGCCCCCCTTGGCGACATGGTCCTCCAGTGCCTTCCGAACTTCCGTGGGCCAGGGCTCACCGTTGTAATTGCTCAACACAACATCATATTTGGAAAAATCGGGACGGAAGGCATCCCAGGCCGATTGAGGGGCCTTGGGTCCGGGCGTGGTCGCCACGTCGACCGTGAACCGGCCCGAGCGCTCGAGATCGGCCTTCATCGGCGGCGTCATTGCGCGCCAGTTGTGATTGTTTTGCCCATCGATGATCAGCACACGGACCTTGCCGCCGGCGGCCAGGGCGGGGCCAGCATGGCCCAGGCCAACTGCCCAGCAAGCGAGGAGGACCAACAGCATGTGACGTCGATAGAAGAGCACCATGGTCGTTTTCTCGTCAGGGTCCTGGATGGTTGATTTGGCAGCGGCCCCAGATCCAAGGTATCATGGCCACGCGTGGTCCGACGTGGCCATGGTCACGGGGAAGCTCGCGGTAACTCCACGGGAGAAGTTGGCCTTGCCGATCGAGTATCAACGAGCGACTCATCTCGATCCGGCGGAATGCTTTTGAGACTCACTCTCGGGTTGCCGGGTCAGGACGAACGAAGTGGTATGGGCCTTCTTGCCCCCCTGGTAGCCATCCCAGGCGCTGGTGACCTTGCCGTCCTCGTGGAACGTGATCTGAAGCGCGTGGATATGCATGTCCTTCTGGGGGTCAAGGTTTGTCCCGCCGTCGAAGACGAAGATCAGGTGGTCAGACGTCGAATTGGCCCGATCGAGCTTCACCCGCGGCTGATTCCCCAAGGCGCAGTAGTGGGTCATCCGCAGATCATCGCCATCGAGGTGGTAAACCGAAACCATCTCGTGGGCCGCGCCGGGAAACTGCGTCTCGACCAGGGCGCTGCCGGCGCCGGTTAGTTTATATGTGACCGAGGAATCCCCCTTGGCATGGTCCGGGTGCTCCTTGCTCTTTCCCGCCTGGTACTCATCGGAGATTTCGCTCTTCCATGATCCCACCAGGGTCTTGAGCCGTTTGAAGGCTGCTTTGGCATCAACGCCCGCCTTCACGTCCGGCTTGTCCTCAGCACTCGTCAGCGCCGGGGCGGCCAGAACGCCCCCCATGAAAACCGCTGCAACGTATGCCGTGAGCCCGAGCCTGCGTCCCATGGAATCCCCTCTCTTTTCTTACTTCAGGTTTTGAGTTGAAATGAGAAGCTCACCGTCTCGTCGACATCGGCCTGCTGACGACCCGATCGACGAGGAGATACCGTATATCTTTCCTGAACGTTTGTCAAGATGGTACTCGTTCTCAGAGGAGAGAAGAATCGATGAGCACGCCAGGCCGAGGGCGTCGGAGGGCTGAACCCCGCCGTCATGGGAGTGAAATCGTTTACCGCGATGATCCCGTGCCGCGTCCACCGCTGGCGGTCGCCGCACGGACGTGCCCGGCGACCTCGGCGGCGGCCAGCGCCCGGTCATAGAGAGTGACCTCGTCGATCTTCCCCTCGAAGTTGGCGAGGCCGTCGCTCCGGCCGCCGACGAAAAGCAACCCGGGCCGACCCACAGCTTCGTCGCCGGCCTCGCCGGCGATCTCGGGCTCGACGTTGCCGTCAAGATAGACGGAGACGTGTCCGCGTTCACGAACGAGCGCGAGATGGTGCCAGGTTTTGGGTGTGATCTCCGTCTTGCCGGCCAGGATTTTGCTCGAGGTATTGCCATTGGCAAAAAAGAGCCGGCGCGGGGCCACCTTCGTTCCGCCGATGCCGACTTGGTCGCCAGGCACGGCGCCGGCGCGCTGGGAGCCGCACGAAAGCACATAGCCGGTGATCGGCCGGACGTCGACCGGCAAGCCGTTCCAGAACCAGAGCTCGACGCTGTAGGTTTCGGCGGTATCGTCGAGCTTGGCTTTGAGGAGGCCGCCGGCGAAATGGACAGCGCGGTTGATCGACTTGCCGCCGGAGAGGCCGGCGGGACTTGCTCCCGGCAAGTAAAAGGCAACGCCGCCTTCGTAAGTGGCACGGCGGGCATGGCCGGTGGAGTCCAGGGCGGTCGATCCCTGGATCTCATCGAGCCGCCAGTATGCCAGTGGCTGGGAGGCCAGGACTGCCCTGGCGTACGGACTGTCGACCACGCGGAGTTCGCGCCGGGGCTCACCCGCAACCCGCTCGAGCAACCCTAGTACGGTGGCGACGATCCGGGGCTCGGCCTGGACCTCCAGGCCCGCGGTGCGGGCCGGCCAGGTTGTGTAGCCTCCCAGCGCATGCTGTTCGGGAGGCGGGATGTAGCCCTCCGAGCCGTTGGCCAGCTCGATATTCATTGTCGTATCAAAGGGACTTTGCGCCTTGATCTTCAGCCCGGTGATGGCGAATACCTCGTTGGGGATCGCGGTGATTCCCAGCTTGCCGATCCGGATGGCCTGAAGCTTCAAGGTGCGCTGCGGTTCGTCGTGCAGGAAGAGCGCCTCCTTGGCGTAAACTTCCGGCTGGCTGCGGGGCACGAGGTCAGGGTCTTTGTTTTTGTCTCCAGCCTTCATCCGGGCGACGATGGCCCTCGCCCAGGCCAGCCGTGCTTCGTCGGGCGCACGGCGGCGCAGCTCGAGTGTCGTTTCGGCCATCGCCAGCGGGACCTCATCGTGGTAGATGATCGTCTGGTAGGCCTGGTAGGCGACTCGGGCGACATCAGAGGCGTAGGCGTCCAGTCCCGGGTCTTTTTTGGGCCCACCGTAGTCCATCCACATCTGGTCGCCGCTGGTGCCTTGCGACATGATGCCGACGAACGGTGGATCGACGGCATCGGCACCGATCCGTTTCGCAAGCGCGGCGGCGAACCGGCCGAAGTAGTCGGCCGAGACCGGTTCCGCGCCGTAGTAGTGCATCGAATAATTAGCCAGCACGGCGATGGGCCGGCCGGCGCGCGACTGGACCGAGAGCACGGTCAATCCCGGGTCGACCGGGCCCGCGGGCCCGATCACGTCGGGGTTCTGATAGCCAGGGTGCATGTTGGCGCGGGCGGTCCGCTGGCCGAAGGGATCGTCGAGCATCTTGTCCGGCCGCCGGATCCATCGCCGGCAGAAGGTGTGCTCGTCGTCATCGATCGCACCCCAGCCGATGCGGGCCGGCTCGAGGTTTCGGGCCGCGCGTTCGATCGACTCGGCGATCCTGCCCGGCAGCAGCGAGACGTAATTCTCATCAGCGGGGGCAGCCCAGTGCCCCCATCGCGGCCGGTGCCGAGTGAGTGTGCGTCGCCGAGATCAGCATCCGGCTGGTGGGAATTCCGGTCTTCTCCCGGGCCAGTTCCTTGGCCCGGTCGATCAGCTCGCGGGGCATCATGCAGATGTCGACCACGACGATTGCCAGCCGGGTTGAGCCGTCGTCGAGGACCAAGCACTTGGCGCGAACCGGATCGTTGATCCGGGCGGCGCGGTTTTGGAGGAATCCGCCGTTGACCAGGACGGGGAACGTCGAGGGCGAGACGTCGATCGCACAAGCGCCTGCGCGGAATGATCGCGGCGCAGCGAGATTCGGTTCACCCCCCAGCCCATGGCTCAATCCGTCGGAAGGCCACGCTCGATGCGGCAGACCCACGCAGGACAGGACGAGCACGGCAAGGGTAATGAAGTGTCTCACGGCGGTCTCGGTCAGGGAACGTCCTCAATCCGGTTCGACGCCCAGCTCTCGCAGCCGCGCGGCCAGGCGATCGGCACGTTGAGCTTGCTCGTCAGCGCGTTGGCGTGCGGCCTCGCGTTGCTCGACCAATTCCACGTAAGTCGCGAACCGCTGGCCATCGGGTCCGATAATTTTGAGGTCGTTCGACCCTTCACCCAGCTCGAATCGCACCTTCAGCCGGGGGCTCTCAAAGCCTGCCGTATCTGGGACTTGTTTCAGAAGCCCCTCTGCCCTCACCCAACCTTCCAGCGAGCCTTCGTCCGGGTCGTAGAGGTAGTATTCCTCCACCCCGTACCGTTCGTAGAAATGAAATTTCCGAAGCATCTCGCCAAAGCGGTTACCGGGCGATAGGACCTCGAAAACAACCTGGGGAGCGATCCCGTCTTCCTCCCACTGCTTGTACGACCCACGACGTCCCTTGGGGCGACCGAAGACGACCATCGCATCGGGGGCGCTACGGATGGTGGGTTCCCCTTCGACGGGATACCACAACAAGTCGCCCGCGACAAAGACGGTGGGATCATCGCGGAACAGTGCCGCGAGGCCTCCCTCGATGGTGACGATCCACTCAAACTGCATGGTGTTGTCCGACATGGGCTGACCGTCGCAGTCGGGGTAGACGATTGTGGGTCGAGGAGGACTGATGAAGGTACTCATGACCGTGAAGGACCTCGCGTGCCGGTGAATCACCACGTGGTCAAGTTTCGCATGGAATGCAACCGCTCTCAAGGGCACCCCGTTTTCCACTCCGGCCTCATCCGCCGGCGCATCGAGGAACTAGACAGCGGGCGCACGCGCCGTTAGGGTACGGTGGGAGCCTCGCCTTCGTGAACGATTACTCACGACGCCTCACCGATCCGTACCCGGCGCGATGGAACGTCGGCCCGTGACCTGCGCGTTAGTGATTCGTTTTGTACAGCAGGAACAACTGTAATGGCATCGATCATGGGTTCATTCGTGCCGCCTCGCGGCGCGAGAGCTTCGAGCGCGGGCAGTCGGGTCAGCCGGGCGAGTTCAACAAAGCGATCCTGGAGGTATGCCGAGCCTGGGTCGAAAAGACGGCCGCCGGGCCTGCCGATCCAGCAAAGCCCGCAGGTTGATTCGAGAGCGAGCAGCACGTGCTCGGGGCCGTCCCCGGCCGTCGCTACACAAAGAATCGAGGAGATGCCATGCGTTTTTACTGTGGAATCCTGGCGCTTCTTGTGGGCTTGACCGCCTGGAGGGCGACGGCCGACGACCGTGTCGCCAGCGCCCTCGCGCGTGATCAAGAGGGCTGGACCGACCTCTTGGCCCGAGCCGGACCCAAGCTCGAGGGCTGGACCCGGGGACCGATCCCGCCGCAGGGCAAGCTCGGCGCCCGCTCCCAGTGGTCGCTGGACGCGACGACCGGCTATCTGGTCTGTCAGGGCGACGGTGGCCACGAATGGCTTCGATGGGACCAGGAGCTGGGCGATTGCATCTTCCACGTCGAGTGGCGATTCACGCCGGTTCCGGGCAAGAAGGGTTACAATTCGGGAGTCTACGCCCGCAATTCGGCGGATGCGCGGATCTGGCACCAGGCTCAGACGGGCGACGGCTCGGGCGGGTTCCTCTTCGGCAGCACATCCGTCAAAGGGGTGCAGAAGGGGCTCAACCTGTCCAGGCAGCAGCCTACCTCGCGGGTCAAGCCCGCCGGCCAGTGGAATGAATTTGAAATCACCTGTCGCGGCAGGGAGATGAGCCTCTGGGTCAACGGCGGGGTCACCAACAAGTGGAGTGAATGCGAGGTTCCGAGGGGCTACGTCGGGCTCGAGGCGGAGGGTTATCGCATTGAATTCCGCAACGTGAAGGTCAAGTTGCTCGACGGGTCGAGCCGCGGCAAAACAGCAGACAAAGGCTGACGTCAATTTTTGGAGAGATCAACCGTGATTCGGCATTTTTTCGTCTTATGCGTTTGTGCCGGCGCGGTCTGGGCGGTTCCCGCGGCTCGCGCCGAGCTCCAGGTCGGAGCCGCGGTTCGTGTGATCACGCCGGATCCGCTCTTGCCGGTCTCGGGCGGGATGGGAAGGCCCAATCCGTCCCGAGAGAAACGGGCAGAGATCACGGCCCGGGCGATCGTCTTCCGCAAGGGGAACGTGTCCGTGGCGGTTGTGTCGCTCGACCTGCTGGGGTTTCCGTCGGTGCTGGGGGATCGAGTTCGTACGAAAGTGAGCCGCATTCCGGCGCAGAACATTCTGATTGGCTCAACCCACACGCACAGCGCTCCCGATTGTTACGCGTTCCCCGACGGCAAAGGGGGGCACACGGGCGACCTCAAGTACATGGACTTCGTCTGCGGCAAGGCCGCGGAGGCGGTCAATGAAGCGATCGATCGCCTCGAGCCCGCCTGGATCAAGATTGCGACCGGCGAGGCCCACGGGAAAATCGCGTACAACTATTACGCGCCCGACCTGTACGACCGGCGGATGAGCGTCATCCAGGCGGTCAGCCCCCAGGGCAAGACGATTGCCACGCTCGTCAACTACGCGGTCCATCCGGAGGTCCTCGGCAACGACGTCGGCATTCTCAGCCCCGACCTGGTCGGGCCCCTTTGCGAGAAGATTGAAGCGACCGCCGGCGGCACTGCCGTTTTCATGAACAGCGCCCAGGGGGGGATGGTGACGGCCGACAACCGCAACCTGGACCAGCCGAAGGACCCGAATCGCGGTTACTGGAAGGATTCGCGCACCTGGGAGGAATGCTTGCGGATCGGCCAGCTTATGGCGAATGAAGCGCTGCGCATTCTCAAGGACGCAAGGGAGCAGAAGGATCCGGGCCTCTTCTGCGAAGCGGTCACCCTGCGTTTTCCGGTCGATTCGCCGCAGATGTGGGCTGTTGTCACTCGATCGCCGCTCGAGTATCCGCACAATGACGACCAGTCGGTCAATGCGCGAATCAATCTCATCAACCTGGGCAATGCCCAGATCCTGACGATCCCCGGCGAGGCGCTGCCGAACATCGGCTTTTATCTCAAGCGCAAGATGCGTGGGAAGCACAACCTGCTGTTCGGCCTGACCAACGAAGCCTTCGGCTACATCTTGACGAAGGTCGATTTTCAGAGCTTTCCACGGTACGACTATGTCTCGCGCACGTCGCTCGGTGAGATGACGGGCGAAATCCTGATCGAAAAGTCACTTGACTTCGTCAACAAGTCACCGTTGCCGGATCGGTGAGACAAGGATCTGTCTTGGTTCAGCAGGCTGTCCAGGCACGGAATTCCGGCTTCCGGGATGAACTGACTCTGAAATAAGGACCTACCGATGACGCGTGATTCCGTCGTTCCGCGCTTTGGCCGGCCGGTTCTGGCCGCGGCGCTCTTGACTCTCCTGGCCGGGTTACAGCCCACCGCCCGAGGTGACGTGAAGGTGCCGGCGATCTTCGGGTCCCACATGGTTCTGCAGCGAGATCAAAAAGACCGCGTCTGGGGCTGGGCCGAGCCGGGTGAGGAGGTCACCGTCGAGATCGGCGGTCAGAGTCACACCACGAAAGCCGGTGCCGGCGGCTCATGGCAGGTCGTGCTCGACCCGATGCCGGCCGGTGGCCCGCACACCCTGTCGATCCGGGGCAAGAACACGCTTCAGCTCGACGACGTGCTCGTGGGCGAGGTTTGGATCTGCTCAGGTCAGTCGAACATGCAGATGTCCGTGTCCGGCGCCAGGGATGCGGATCTCGAAATCGGGTCGGCCAAGTATCGCGGCATCCGGCTGATCTCGGTGCCCAACGTCGGCACGCAAGAGCCGCAGAAAGATTTCAAGGGCAAGTGGCAGCCCTGCCTGCCGGAGACGGTCGCAGGATTTTCCGCAGTGGGTTACTTCTTCGGGCGCCGGTTGCACCAGACCCTGGGTGTGCCGGTCGGCTTGATCAACGACTCCTGGGGTGGCTCGGCGTGCGAGGCGTGGATCCGCCGCGACGTGCTGGCCGACGACCTGAAGTACGCCCCCCTGCTCAAGCACTGGGAGGAGCTGGAGAAGGACCTTCCCCGGGCCAAGGCTGAGTACGAGTCGAAGCGGGCCGACTGGAAGCTCGCGGCCGAGAAAGCCAAGACTGAGGGTAAGCAGCCGCCGCGGGCGCCTTCGGACCCCGAGGGCCAGATGCGCGGGAACTTCCGGCCGGGCAACATCTACAACGGCGTGCTCAAGCCCACGATCGGCTACGGCATCCGGGGAGTCATCTGGTATCAGGGGGAATCGAACGCCGGCCGGGCGTATCAATATCGCGACTTGTTCCCACTCATGATCAAGAGCTGGCGTGACGAGTGGGGCCAGGGCGATTTTTCGTTTTACTGGGTGCAGCTCGCGGACTTCCTGCCGGAGAGACCCGAGCCGACGGAAAGCATGTGGGCCGAGCTGCGGGAGGCGCAAACCATGACCTTGAGCCGGTTGCCCGGGACAGGCGAGGCCGTGATCATCGACCTCGGCGAAGCCCAGGACATCCATCCCAGGAACAAACAGGACGTCGCCAACCGGCTGGCGCGTTGGGCCCTTTCGCGTGACTACGGCGTGAAGATGGCCGCCCAGAGCCCCACCTACAAGGCAATGGAGAAGCAGGGCAACAAAGTTGTGCTCCGATTCGACCATGTGGACAGAGGCTTGCGTGCGGCCGACGGCGCCGAGCCGCGCGGGTTCGCAATCGCCGGCAGCGACCACAAGTTTGTTTGGGCCAAGGCGAAGATCATCGGTCCCACCGCCGTCGAGGTCTGGTCCGACCAGGTGGCGGAACCGGCCGCCGTGCGCTACGCCTGGGCCGACAACCCGGTCTGCAACCTCTACAGCGCCCAAGGCCTGCCGCTCACGCCGTTCCGCACCGACCAATGGCCGGGGGTGACGATTCACAACGTGCGGTAGACCGCCCCTTGGCCGGCGGGCGGAGCCGGCGCTCTTATACTGCTCGCGGCCTGACGTGGGACATTCGTCATCCCGGGAGCGTGGCCGTCCCGGACGCGTTTGTGAGGACGAACAGACTACACACCGAGGTGTTTTCCAGCGTCATTTGCGTCATTTGCGTCACGCCGTCGCCGGGAATTGAGCTGCGTCCGGGTCTCCGTGAATCAGCTCGTCGGAGCAACTCTCTATGTCACTCACACTTACGTGTGGTGACTCTTCGGTTATCGGAGGTTTTGTGCTCGTGATGGAAACGCGACGCTTTTCGCCGGTTTTGTGGAAAATCATGGAG